>JFMF01000001.1 GCA_000635535.1 Prochlorococcus sp. scB243_496M6
TTACTACATCATAATTTAGTGGTGGTATGGTTCTATTTTGTTTTGGATTTAGACCTTTTAATATGGCTTTCCTTGCATGAACTGTAAATCTGTCTGCACCAGCATTTGCGATAATTCTTACGAAATTATTCAAATTAACGAAACCATCATTATTGTCTACACCTATTCTGTGTTTGATAGTAACCGGTAAGTTGCAATTATTTTTTAAGGATTCGATGCATTTTGCTACTTTTTTAGGATCTTTCATAAGTGAAGCGCCAAAATTTCCAGAACAGACCCTTGGACTCGGACAACCAACATTAAAGTTTATTTCGTCATAACCCCAATCCTGTGCCATTTGGGCAGCCTCTTTAAGGATTTCTGGATCGTCCCCACCAAACTGAATTGATATCGGGTGTTCTTCATCATTAAAATCTAGAAAAATTTCCTTTTTTTTCGTATAAACCAAACTCTGGGCAACAATCATTTCCGTATACAATAGAGCTTTAGAACTGATTTTTCTCATTATCATCCTGAAATGTTTATCAGTACAATCCATCATTGGAGCAATACTTAATTTATGAATATTTTTAATAGAATTGGGTTGAATGAAATTCATTACTTTTTTTTGTGATTTAAATATATGAATCAATTTCTATCAAGAAGAGCTTTTATTCTAATTCCTACTATGTCAATCTTAAAAATAATTTTTAAACCCATTCAAGTATTAGCATTTTCACATGCTTCTAAAGAAGAGTGGAATTTCTCAAAAGACCAATGGAAAGCTAGGCTTAGGCCAGAAGTTTATTATATTTTGAGGGAGGAAGGGACTGAAAGAGCTTTTAGCAGCCAATTAAATAATGAGAAAAGAAAAGGGATCTTTCATTGTGCAGGATGCGATTTGCCGCTTTTTTCCTCAGATAAAAAGTTTGATAGTGGTACAGGATGGCCAAGTTTTTGGGATTCAATTCCAGGATCAGTAGAAACAAAAGTTGATTTTAAGTTAATTGTCCCTAGAACTGAATATCATTGCTCTAGATGTGGTGGTCATCAAGGTCATGTTTTTAATGATGGACCACTTCCTACTGGCAAAAGATACTGTAACAATGGATTAGCATTAAGGTTTGTTCCTGACTAAATATTTGTGCGGCCTTCCGCAACTTGTTTTGTGCATCACTTTATTGGACAATAGTCTTATTAAATTTTAGAAAAATGATTGAAAATCAATCAGAAAATATTGATAATAAAGAAAATGATCTTTCTGATCAGGATAATACTCTTGTAGATTCATCATCTGCCCAAGAATTAACCACTGAAAGTGATGAATTATCTTCTCAAAAAACAGAAGAAATAAATACCGAAGAATTAAAAAATTCTATTTCTAATAATGATGCAAGATTAGAGCAACTAGAAAAAGAGCATGAAACATTAAAAAATCAATATGTAAGGATTTCAGCAGATTTTGATAATTTTAGAAAAAGGCAGTCTAGAGATCAGGATGATTTAAAAATTCAACTTGTTTCAAAGACTTTAACCGCAATACTTCCTATTGTTGATAATTTCGAGAGAGCAAGACAACAACTAAAACCTGAAAGTGAAGAAGCCCAAGCTCTTCATAGAAGTTATCAAGGATTGTATAAACAATTGGTAGAAGTTTTAAAACAACAGGGAGTATCACCTATGAGAGTTGTTGATCAGCAATTTGATCCAAACTTGCATGAAGCTGTATTAAGAGAGCCTAGTGAGGAGTTTAAAGAGGATTTTATTATTGAAGAATTGCAGCGAGGTTATCATCTCGAAGGTAAGGTTTTGAGACATGCATTGGTTAAGGTTTCTATGGGACCTGGAAAACAAAATTCACAAGAGGAAGTAGAAAAGGATACAGTTGAAGGGGATGTTGATTCAGAGGTAAATACTTCTGAAAATGAATAAATTCCAAATTTTACTTGAGCATATCTAATGGCTGATTTCTATCAAATACTTGGAGTTTCAAGAAATGCGGATGCGGACACCTTAAAAAAGGCTTATAGAAAATTAGCAAGACAATACCATCCTGATGTTAATAAAGAACCTGGTGCG
This sequence comes from Prochlorococcus sp. scB243_496M6, assembly GCA_000635535.1. The sequence continues at coordinate 2,059 of JFMF01000001.1, forward strand.
GAAGATAAATTTAAAGAAATTGGTAAGGCTTACGAAGCATTAGCTGATCCTGAAACTAGAGCAAGATATGACCAATTTGGAGAGGCTGGCCTTGGAGGGGCAGCTGGAATGCCTGATATGGGAGATATGGGTGGCTTTGCTGATTTATTTGAAACTTTTTTTAATGGTTTTGGTGGGCAAAATCCACAGGGAGGAAGAGCACAAAGAAGAGGCCCTCAACAAGGAGATGATCTAAGGTATGACCTTAATGTTGACTTTAAAGATGCAATTTTTGGCCAACAAAGAGAAATTAAAATTCCTCATCTTGAGACATGTGAAGTCTGTAGGGGAACAGGTGCAAAAGCAGGAACCGGACCCAAAACTTGTTCAACATGTGGTGGAAGTGGACAAGTGAGAAGAGCTACAAGAACACCTTTTGGTAATTTCACACAAGTAGCTGAATGTCCTTCATGTAATGGAGCTGGTCAGATAATTGCAGATCCATGTGTAAGTTGCGGCGGTAATGGAGTGAAGCAAGTCAGAAAAAAATTAAGAATTAATATTCCTGCGGGAGTTGATACTGGCACTAAATTAAGAGTTTCCGGTGAGGGAAATGTTGGTTTGAAAGGGGGTCCACCCGGAGATCTGTATGTTTTTATAAAGGTTAAGAATGATCCAAAACTTAAAAGAGATGGTGTGACTATTTACTCTGAAATAGCAGTGAGTTATTTACAGGCTATTTTAGGTGACACTGTTAAAATCACAACAGTCGATGGAGATGTTAATTTAAAAATTCCAAGTGGTACGCAGCCAAATACAACTCTTTCACTTGAGAACAAAGGGGTACCTAGACTTGGTAATCCAGTTGCGAGAGGAAATCATGAAGTTTTAGTAAAGGTAAAATTACCAACTCGTATAACCGATGAAGAAAGAGAGCTTTTAGAGGGTTTAGCTTCTCAATATTCAGATAAAAATATTAATTCCAGTAGTGGACTTTTTAGTAAATTATTTGGTAAAGAATCTTAATGACATCCTTAAAGCATTTGGATCTGAAATTTGTTCCATGTCCTTTAAATGTTGTCAAGATCAAATTGGCTTTGGAGAAGTTATCTAAAAACGAACAACTTATTGTTGAAATAGATAAAGGTGAACCAGAAGAAATGGTATTAAACAATTTAAAAGAAATGGGATGTATGTTTAAACAAATCAAAGAAAATGAAAAATTTATAAAAATAAAAATATTGAATGAAAACTAATAGCAAATATTTAGGTTTAGTTACGAAAAAATTTAATGATTTTTTTTTAGTTGATTTAAAAAGTCAAGAATACTCCGGAAATAATGAGAAATTTTTATGTAAGGTTAAGAAGTCTATAAATTTCAAGGATCAATTTATGTATGTTGGAGACGTAGTAGGGATTGAAAAAATTGATTTCAAAAGTAAACGCGCAGTAATAACAAGTCTAAAAAAAAGAAAAAATCTTTTAGTTAGACCCTCAGTAGCAAATATTTCTAACATATACATTACTTTTTCCGTTGAAGAGCCAGATTTAAATTTATCTCAAGTTAATAGGTTTTTGATCTCAGCAGAATCAATGGGAGTTGAAGTCTCATTAGTTTTGACAAAGTGTGATTTAATTTCTGATAAAAGAAGATCATACTTACTTAATAAATTTGAGAAATGGGGGTATCAAGTAATTACTTTAAATTTACAGAAATCTGATTGCTTTAAAAATTTATTAGCTCAGTTAAAGCAAAAAGAATGTTCAATTTTTATGGGCCCATCCGGAGTAGGTAAAACTACTTTGCTAAATATGATTATTCCAGGTCTTCAAAATAGTACTGCTCCAGTTTCCAGCAAAATTAAGAGAGGAAAAAATACTACTCGAAATGTTGAGTTATTTTCTATATCGAATCAAAGTTACATTGTGGATACTCCTGGATTTAATATGCAACCTCTAGAGGTTGATATTAAGTTGTTACCAAATCTTTATTCCGAAATACATAAACAGATAATCGAAGAAGGAATAAAATGTAAATTTCGCAATTGCTTACATTTAAACGATGAGGGCTGTAATTTAAATAAATCCTTTGAAAGATATTCTTTTTATAAAGAAATGATTGAGTCTTCTAAGAGTCATTATTATCAAAACCAGGAAGATTAAGATTTAATCCACCAGTTAAATCATTCATTCTTTCTTTCATAGTTGTAGTTGATAATTCATGAGCTTTTTGAATAGCTTGTAAAATATTTTGCTCTATTTTTTCTTTATTTGCATTTAAAATATTTTCTTGTACTTCTACCTTTAAAGGAAGTTGGTTTCCACTTATCCAGACTTTTATCATTTCATCATCACTTTTCCCTTCAATCTCCATATTTTCAAGTTCATCTTGTAATTTTTGAGCATCTTGTTGAATTTGTTTCGCTTTTTTAAAAGCTTCTGTAAGTTGTCCAAAGTTAGGAAGTCCAAAACCCGCCATTTTGTAAAAAAGTGTCTTTAGTTAGGATAATCAAAACCAATCATTCTTACTTCCGGTTGCAAGAAAATTCCTTTTTTTTGTAGTACTTTTTGTTGAATTACTGTTATTAATTCATAAATATCTTTTGAACTTGCTGAAGAAGTGTTAATTATAAAATTTGAATGTATTGTAGAAATCTCAGCACCACCAATTTTAAATCCTTTCAAACCCATATCATCAATTAATTTTGCTGCATAATTATTTGCAGGATTTTTAAAAACACTACCAAAACTAGGTTGATGATATGGTTGTGTTTCTGTTTTTGATTTAAGGTTATTTTTGGTTGTTTGAATTAATTGTTCTAGATTCCCATTAGGCTCAAAATATAGTCTTGCACTAATAATTGTTAAATCATTTTTTTGAAAAGAGCTAAATCTATACTCAAAATTAATATCTTTTTTTTCAATTTCAAGTTTTTCATGTGTTTTATTATTTATAACTTTTACGGAAATAAGATTTTTTGCTAGCGATAAATTGCCGGTTCCAGCATTCATATAAATTGCTCCTCCTAATGTTCCTGGAATCCCTACAGCCCATTCCCCTCCTTGCAATCCAGTTTTAGCAAGAGAATTAGATAATGTTGGGAGCATTACACCTGCTTCCGCTTCAACAATTCCTGAATATGGCTCTACCTTTAACGATTTCAATTTTTTTGTACACACAACTAAGCCCTCTATGAAAATATTATTTATTAAAAGATTTGAACCTGCGCCAATTATTTGACATCTTTTTTTGTTTAAATTAGCCCATTTCAATAGATATGAAAGTTCTTCAATGCTTCTTGGCTCAGCAAAATATTCAGCTATTCCTCCCACTTTTATAGTTGTATAACTACTTAAATTACAGTTTTCAGAAAAAATCTTTTTATTCATAAATTAGTTATTTATTTAAATTGTTTTTTTATTTAAAATTGACCAGAAATTATGACAATCACCAGCTCCCATATTCAAAATTAAATCTCCTTTTTGAGTTAATTCGTAAAAATTCTTTGCAACTTCATAATAATTTTTTATGAAACTAACATTTTTATTTTTTTTATAAATCAGATCAGTGATAATTTTGGAAGTAATTTTATCCTCGTTTCCTTCTCCTGCTCCATAAATACTGGTTACATAAATAACATCTGCTTTTGATAATTCTTCAGCGAATTCTTTAGTAAATTGCTTTACTCGAGAGTATCTATGAGGTTGAAATATAGCTATTAATCTACTTTTTTGACATTCATTTTTATTTTTTTGCTGAATAAATAATCTTCCTAACTTAATCGTCTCTTTTATTTCGTTTGGGTGATGAGCATAATCATCATATAGACTTCTTTCATTTATTTGGCCTCTGAATTCAAATCTTTTTTTTGGTAGTTTCAGATATTTAATATTTTTCTTAATTTCTAAAAAATCTACTCCTAGCATTCTTGAAGCTGCTATTGCTGCAGTTACATTAGATAGATTATGTAATCCTGGAATTGGAATATTTAAACTACTAATAAAATTTCCATATTCATAATAATTTCCAATTGTATACTTTGAATTAATTTCAGTAGGGATAATTGCATAAGCTACGTTTTTGGCCGTAGTGTTTGACCACTTATGATTTGAATAAAAATTATTTCTTGAGGTTTTACAATCAAAATTAAGTAATAATTTTTTAGAATTTATAGCGAAACTTTTAAAAGAAGATATGACATCACTTAAATCAGAAAAGTGATCGCAATGATCAAAATCAATGTTATTGATTATTCCAATATCAGATTTATATTTGCTAATTGTTCCATCAGATTCATCAACTTCAGCTACTAAGTATTTTGTATTTTCTAAATGACAATTGGAATTGTAGATAGGAATTATTCCTCCAGTTATTGAAGAAGAATTATTTGTACATAACTCAAGTATTGTAGAAAGAAATGTACTGGTTGAAGTTTTTCCGTGGCTGCCTGCTACCGCCAATGCAGTGTAAGTGCGCATTAGCATTGCAAGTATTTCTGAGCGATGTTTTATTGATAAATTTTTCTTTCTGGAGTACGAAAATTCTTCATTTTCTGGCTTGATCGCGGAACTTACTACAAAATTAATCAATTTGTTGTTAAATTTTGAAATAACAAATTCGATATTTTGCCGAACTTGAGACGTAAAGATTACTGCACCTAATTTCTCTAATTTATTAGTTTCATCGTTTTTAACTAAATCAGATCCTGAAACTGAACAACCTTTTTTAAGTAAACCCATTGCTAATGCTGACATCCCAATACCTCCAATCCCAATAAAATGAAAATGACTTTTCAACAGTAATTCTTTATCCAATTTTTATCTTTTACTTCAATCAAAATAACTTCTAAGTAAAATTTTGCTATTTTTTCTTAAAAAAAAATGTTTTTTTTTCTTGAATTAATACAAAACTAGACTTATTTGCTTAATAAATCAAAAAAACCTTACGTTATTGCACAAAATTCAGTATGATCAGCAACTTAGGTTAATCATTTAGAAATTATTAGTTATGACTTTGCGTGTTGCAATTAACGGCTTTGGCAGAATTGGTCGAAACTTTATGCGTTGTTGGCTTAGTAGAGGGGCTTACACCAATATTGAAGTAGTAGGAATTAACGTTACCTCAGATCCTAAGACTAATGCTCATCTATTAAAATATGACTCAGTCCTTGGTCAACTTGATGGTGTAGACATTCAATATACTGACGATACTTTTGTAATTAATAACAAAACAATTAAGTGTTTCTCTGATAGAAACCCATTGAATCTCCCTTGGAAAGACTGGGGTGTTGATTTGGTTATTGAATCTACTGGAGTATTTAATACAGATGTAGGTGCAAGTAAGCACTTAGAGGTGGGAGCAAAAAAAGTTATCTTAACTGCTCCCGGCAAAGGCGATGGAGTTGGTACTTATGTTGTTGGAGTTAATGCTGATACATATAAACACAAAGATTATGACATTT
>JFMF01000002.1 GCA_000635535.1 Prochlorococcus sp. scB243_496M6
AGTTATCTTAACTGCTCCCGGCAAAGGCGATGGAGTTGGTACTTATGTTGTTGGAGTTAATGCTGATACATATAAACACAAAGATTATGACATTTTGAGTAATGCTAGTTGTACAACAAACTGTTTAGCTCCAGTAGTTAAAGTTTTAGACCAAACTTTCGGGATAAACAAAGGTTTGATGACTACGATTCATAGTTATACTGGGGATCAAAGAATTTTAGATAATAGTCATAGAGATCTAAGAAGGGCTAGAGCTGCTGCTACAAATATCGTTCCTACTTCTACAGGTGCTGCAAAAGCAGTAGCACTGGTATATCCAGAAATGAAAGGTAAATTAACAGGAATTGCAATGAGAGTACCCACGCCTAACGTTTCAGCAGTAGATTTTGTTTTTGAATCTTCTAAATCTGTCACAGCTGAAGAAGTCAATAACGCTCTTAAGGAAGCATCTCTAAGCTCAATGAAAGGCATTATTAAGTATGGAGATGAACCATTAGTGTCAAGCGATTATGCGGGTACAAACGAATCCTCAATTGTAGATAGTGACCTTACTATGTGTATTGGAGATAATCTTGTAAAGGTTCTTGCATGGTATGACAATGAGTGGGGTTATAGTCAGAGAGTTGTAGATTTAGCAGAGATTGTTGCTAAGACTTGGGAGTAACTAAAAGTGTTTGAAAGGTGTGTTATCAAATAATTTGTTTTTTTTATTATCATTAAATTCTATTGATGGTTCGCCATCAGCAAAAAAACCAATTTCATAAATATCTTTATCAAGTTTAGATAAATCTTTTGCCCATTTTTTTGGCAATGAAAAAACTAATTTATAATCTTCACCTCCAAAAAAATAATATTCGTCCCATTTATCTCCTTCAGGCCAATCTTTATCTTTAGGTATTTTTTCATAATTTATGATAGCTTTACAATTGCTAGCTATTGCTAAATCTTGTAAGGCTTGAAATAGACCATCACTGCTGTCAGTGCATCCTATTCTTCTTATTTTTTTATTTGAGCGGGTTTTGAGGAGATTATTTAGAAAATTTGGGTAAACTATAGGGCGACAAAAATGTTCAATGGACTTAATGATTAATCTTTCATTAAGAGAAAATTTATTATCGAAATTAATTTTATTTTGTATCAAGAATCCAAGTTTGCTAAGACCATGAATTCCTGTAGTTAAGATGATCTCTCCTGGTTTACAAGCGTTTCTTCGTAATTCAAGTTCACCTTGAATTCCAAAGGCCGTAATTGAAATTATTTTTTCATTTCCCTTTGAGCAATCTCCACCTAGAATTTTCCCTCCATATGTTTTTAATGCTTTATTTATTCCTTTGTATAATTCTTCTACCCAAATCCACTCAGTTCTAGGAGGTAGAACTAGGCTTATTGTAATACCAATAGTTTTCTTGCTTCCACTAGATAGTAAGTCAGAAATGTTACTTACAACTGCTTTCCACCCAAGGTCCCTTGGACAAATAGTAAAGTCATTGAAATGAACATTTTCTACCAAAGAATCAGTATTAACAAGTAGATTTTCATTTTTAATTTTGATTAAAGCGCAATCATCTGAGATTTGGTCTTTAGGCATAAATTTTCCTAGCCTATTTAAATAAATCCTTTGAA
>JFMF01000003.1 GCA_000635535.1 Prochlorococcus sp. scB243_496M6
TTTAGGCATAAATTTTCCTAGCCTATTTATTAATTCTTTTTCCCCTATATCTTTTAATATTTCTTTATGCATTTAATTTGAGGTTTTCAATACCTTCTAAAACATCAATTGAAATTATTGTGTCATCTTTACTAAGCTCTTCTAATACGTCAAATCCATCTACAACGTAACCAAAGGCAGCATTTCTACCGTCAATCAAATTGCGACCTGCTGGATTTAATTCGGCTTCATATAAAAAGAAGAAAAATTGCGATGAGCCATCATCCACTGCGGTATTTGAATGGGACCATCCTAGAGTTCCAAGTGTTGCAAAAGGTAATGTTGGCGTCTCTGTGTAAAGACCTAAATCTTCAAAAGTTTGATTATAAAAAGTATCTTTTTCATCAGGAATTCTAATTTCTAAGGGAACGTGACGTTCTTCGTTTGTTTCAGGATCGATATAACCAATATCTTCACCCAATGGATCACCTGTTTGCAGTACAAAAAATTCTTCTGCTCTGTTGATAGGTAAATCTTTGTAGAAATTTTTTGAAGATAAATCTATAAATGCTCCTGCTGTGAGTGGTGCGTTAAATCCATCCACAATAGCTTGCATATCACCTTTGGAGGTTTTTATATTAACTTTTGCTCTGCCAAGTAATCTTGGTAAATTATCAAATTCCTGGGGAATAGAGTATGGAAATTCATTTGGTAGAAAATATTCTTCTAATCCACCAATTTTATTTAAAGCATCTTTTCGGGTCGCTATAAATGAGTATTTGTCCTTTGATTTAGAGAAATCTTGAAGACTATCAAAATTTTTTTCGAGCTCTAAAAATGTTTTTTCAGCAATTTTCTTTTTATCTTTTGGTAATTCTTGAATAATTTTACTCTGGTATTTTTTTAGTAAAGATTGACATTTTGTAACAGTTTTCGTAAGAGCGGGCCATCTTCCTCCTCTGACAAGATCACTAGTATCTTCCAATTTGTGTTGAAGTTCTTGTAACTCAACTTGCTTTATGGGAAGTGCGTTTCTGAGGATTGCACTAGGGTCTTTTACTGCATTTCCAGTAGGTAAATCAGCCAATACTTGAATAGGTTTTAAGAGAAAAACCTGTAAAATTACAATCGATAGACTTAAGAAAAGTTTGTTCTGATTTGATAAGAATTTTTGCATAGCACTCTTGCAGGTTTATGATCCTTGGGGATGTAATACAGGAATGATTTCCAGTAACGATTTTCGCACAGGTACTACCATCGAATTAGATGGACAAGTTTGGCGTGTTGTAGAATTTCTACATGTCAAGCCTGGCAAGGGTTCTGCTTTCGTGCGAACAAAATTAAAATCAGTTCAAAGCGGCAACGTGGTTGAAAAAACTTTTCGAGCCGGAGAATCAGTACAACAGGCTATCCTTGAGAAGTCTAACCTGCAGCATACTTATGTGGAGTCTGGTGATTATGTTTTTATGGACATGACGAGTTTTGAAGAGACAAGGCTCACCTCTGAACAAATCGGTAAAGGTGCAAAGTATTTGAAAGAGGGAATGGAGGTTAATGTAATTTTTCATAATGGTAAAGTTTTAGAAGTGGAACTTCCAATATCTATTACTTTGAAAGTTACAGAGACTGATCCTGGTGTTAAAGGTGACACTGCTAGTGGGGGCACGAAACCAGCTATTCTAGAAACAGGTGCTCAAGTTATGGTTCCTTTATTTATTTCTGTGGGAGAAATGATTAAAGTTGATACTCGTAATGACAGTTATCTTGGACGTGAAAATTAATGGCTATGAAATTAGATCATGATGACTTAGATCGCTTAATAGAGAAAATCTCTACAAGTGACATACAAGAGTTCTCGCTAGAGGGAGAAGATTTTAAGCTCGAAATAAAAAGGAACTTATTTGATCAGAATCAAGTTATTAATAATTTAGTTTCAAATACTTCATTTGATAAGCAGACAATTGCTAATCAAAAAACTACAAATGATAAAATAGCTGTCGTTAATGAGCCTGAAGCCCCTCAGGTGGCGCCCCCAGGACGCTCTGATCTAACTGAAATTACATCTCCTATGGTTGGGACATTTTATAGGGCTGCAGCACCTGGTGAGGAGCCATTTGTCGAAATAGGGAATAATGTTAAGGTCGGTCAAACTATTTGTATTTTGGAAGCAATGAAGTTAATGAACGAAATTGAATCTGAATTTAATGCTGAAATAGTTGAGATCTTAGTTGAAAATGGAACACCAGTTGAATTTGGTCAAGTTTTAATGCGGGTTAAGCAGTCTTGAATTGTTAGTCATTTCTACGGCAGCCTTAATAGCCTCAATCATGCTCTGAGATTGAGCAATTCCTTTGCCAGCAATATCAAATCCCGTTCCATGATCTGGGGATGTTCTTATAAAAGGTAAACCGATTGTAGTATTGACTGAGTAATTAAGAGCTATCACTTTCATTGGTATTAAACCTTGATCATGATACATAGCAAGAATGCCATCATGCTTTTCAGCATTTTTGTCATTCCATGCTTTTACAGAAGAATTCCAACAACTATCAGGTGATAAAGGGCCTAATAATTTAATACCTCTATTCTTTTCATTCCAAGTAATTAATGCATCATTGAGCCAATCTCTCTCTTCACAACCTAAAATACCTTCTTCGCCAGCGTGAGGGTTTAATCCTGCTACTTTTAAACTAGGGTTAATAGTGTAGGTATTACAAAAATCTTTAAAAAGATCCAATTTAGAATGGATTAATTCTGTAGTTAATTTCTTGGGAACCTCAGAAAGGGCTATGTGCGTTGTAGCTAATAAAGTATTAAATCTCCAACCTGTAATTGGTGATTTAGCTGTGAATAACATTCCAAAGTTTTTAACTCCACATAAATTTGCTAGTACTTCAGTTTGACCAGAGAAGTAATGACCTGCTAGATACCATGATTTCTTGCAAATTGGTCCAGTTACAAGTGCTGAATTAGGATATTGTTTTACAATTTCTATTGCTTTAGTTAAATATTGAAAACTTGAATCACCGTAACTTGATTTAGGGTTAATATCTGATGAAGAAATTTCGATATCAAGTATCTTTAATTTTTTTGGATTTGCAAGGTTTTTTAATCCTAAGGATCTAAGATTATTGTATGTATTTTGTAATTTTTTTTTTGATCCAACTAATATATAATCAACATTTTCTGGTATCTCATTAGAACAAAGCGCTTTTAAGATTATTTCAGGTCCAATACCTGACTCATCTCCTACGCTTAATACTATTTTCAATATTTTATTTGTATTTTGAAAATCCATAAAAATTTTTTAATTTTATTTTTTAACTATTCAGATAGCAATTTTTTAAGCCTATTTTATAGTTTTTATAAATCAGCCTATATCCCAGTGTCTCGCATAAAAGTTTGTTAGAAATTCTTCTATTTTCCATCCAAAAAGATTGAGCGATAGGTGATAATTCATCTTTTGCATCCTCAAATAATCTTGGCTTTGGCATTTTTAAACCAAGCAAACTATAGCAATACTGAATAACCTCTATCTGAGAGCAGGGTTCATCATCTGCAATATTAATGATTTGGTTAAATTTTAAACAATTTTTATTTTGTAATAAATAAATAATCGCATGTGTAATATCAGCAACATGAACTCTTGAAAATACTTGAGCTTTTTTTAAGATAACTCGAATTTTTTGATTTTTGATTGCTTCAAAGGTGGATCTTCCAGGTCCATAGATTCCAGGTAATCTAAAAATTTGTACTGGTAAAGTGGATTCAATCCATTTTTTTTCACAATTTAATCTATTTTGACTTCTTTTTTGAAGAGGATTCGGCGGATCTATCTCAGAAACCCAACCACCTTCAGTGTTTCCATAAACTCCTGTGGTAGATAAGTATCCAACCCATTCAAGGGATAAATCTTGTAGTTTACTTTGAAGGCTTTTTAAAACAGGATCGTTACCATTTTTGTCAGGAGGTATGCAACTAAGAATATGCGTGACTCCATCAAAAATTTCTGCATGAGGAATCACATTGTTTTCACTATTGAAAATAAAACTATTTGGATCTTTGCTTGCAGACCTTGAGCTTGTTAAAACAGTGCAACCCATTTTTCTAATAGTTTTTGCAAAATAACTGCCGCTGAAACCACATCCAAAGATTAAAAATTTATTTTTTTTTCCGAGTAAACTTGGGGATTTTTCATACTAGACTAAAGTAGTACATATGTATTATTAAAATGATGAAGACAGTTCTTGAGCCTGATTTAAAATCAAAAACTTTTTCTAATAGCAAAAGTTACTTCTGTCTTGTAGAAAAAAAAGTAAGTTCAGTTAATTATAAATTCTACCAAAAGTTATTTGTCTTGCTTATTTCATTTTCTACCATTTTAATATTTCCAGAATCGCCAAGAGAATTGGAAAATATATGTGAGAATTATAATCCTACAAAAGTATGTAATGTTTGGTAGTTAAGCTGCTTTATATTCTGATGAATCTTTTATGAAATTTTTATTTTTTATCTTACTTCTGGGATTAGCCCATTGGAGTAATCTAATCGCTAATCTTAAATCTCCTTCTAGCCAGGCTCTTATAGCCATTGCTCTTCGAGGATCGTAAAATTTTTGCCTTCTATACCAATACAAAGCATTTTCATCAGATTTATCCCCATTACAAGAAAGACAGGCAGGGACGCAGTTTTCTGTTGTACTTAAGCCTCCTTGGCTTTGTGGTATGACATGGTCAATAGATTCAGATGGTTTTCCGCAATATATACAACTTTTTCCTGTAAACTTATGAATAGATTTTCGCCATTGTCTTAATCTGAACTTAGGACATAAATCCTCTAAAAACACCGCATCATTAATATGCATTCAGAATATTTAATTAAATAAATGATGGCTTGAATATATTAAAAGTCAATATTTATTTATGCTTTTTAGCTTTAATTTCTCACTAAAATGTAATTTAGTGTTTTTAGATACAAAATAGTATTCATTAAATTTGGCAAAAAGTATTATCTTTCTGAAACCTTTTTTAATAACTATATCTATCAAGTGTTTCATCACTAAAGGTTTCAGAAATTTCCTCATTAGTTTCTTCTAATTCTTTTTCTAATTTTTTTCTTTTCTTTTCTCTATCTTTTGCTTCCTTTTCTTTTCTTTTTTCGTTCTAAATCTCGTATTAGTTTTCTATTTGGATGAAGATTATCTAAATATTCAACGCAATAACTAAATTTTTCTCTTTCTCTTATAACTGTTTCAGTAATTTGCGCGGCTGCATTTTTTGGTGAAACTTTGAAGAATCCTCCCTTTTGTTTTTTTATATATGTGTAAGCTGCTTCCCAACTACTTTCATGGTCATTTCCGCCATCTCTCATAGTACAAAAAATTTCCGCTCCAAATGAACTTGCATTCACTATTGGAGTTGTGAGGGTTAGAGGAGTGAAAATTCCCAACGCAAACGGTATTAGTTTTTTCTTCTTTAATCTTTGCATTAGCCTTTTATCTTCTATTTAAAAATATCTTTTATTGTGGATATGTCTATAGAAATTTAAGATTTAATCACTCCAAATATATTCAAGCATTTTACAACTAAAGGAAGAATTAATAGTACAGTAATCAATCTTACAGCGTGTAAAGTTGCTACCGCAGGTCCCACTCCGTACTCAGACCCTACAAGACTCATACCGCTAATTCCTCCGGGTGCAGCTCCTAAAATTGTTGTAATGATATCTATATTAAGTAATCTGCTTGTCCATAAACCAATTGCTAATCCAGTAATAACTAAAGTAAAAGTTATTAATATAGCTGGCCTCCATAAATTTTGAATATCAACTAATGAGTCTTTTGTTAATGATGTACCAATGACTGTTCCAATTCCGATTTCTAAAATTGTTCTTGTTCCGATTGGCCACTCTGCGATATCGACTTTGCCACTAATGCTAAGTATGCTTGCACCAATTAAAGCACCTGCTAGAGGGGCCGCAGGAATACCTGTTTTTAGAGCTAAAGCTCCAAAAATACAACCTGCAAAAATATAGTAGATTAGATTTATGTTGGGCATAAATTTCAAGGATGTTTGAACATAATATTAGAAAAAATTTTATTTGTTTAAGTTTATAGTCAAATAATATTTTTAGTTTCCTCTCGTAATGTCCCCTTTTGTTGGCATAATATTAACTAAAGCATGATTTTTTATGTCTTCACAAATTTCTTATAAAGATAATAAAAACCGCATAAAGAAAAAATTATCTTTTTTTGAGGGTGGTCACCAGCTTGAAAAATTGGAGTTTGCCCTTGCAATAGCTCAAACAAAGGGGGATGAAAAAAAATCAATCGTTCTTAGAAAAAAGATTGTTGAACTAGGTGGCAATGTTGAAGAGCCAGGCACTTAACTTAATTTTCCTCTAGATATTTTGATACCATAACTAATCCTTCACCAGCTTGATGGGCTGTAATCTTGCCGAGGCTTAGAAGTGTATTACTTATTGCAGAAACTACAGTAATAATATCTCTATCATTTACATATCCTAAATGTCCGACTCTGAATATTTTTCCCTTCAGATGATCTTGACCACCTGCAAGTAAAATATCAAAATTATTCTTTATTGTTTTTCTAAATTCTTCAGCATCAATTCCTTCAGTTTTTATTGCAGTAATTGAAGGACTTAAATATTTTTCATCAGCAAATAATTTTAGATTTAAAGCCTTCACTGCATTGCTCATAGCTAATTTGTGTTTATTGTGTCTTCGGAATATGTTATCCAAGCCTTCTTCTTTCATCATTTTTAAAGCTTCATCTAAAGCAAAAACTAAATTAACTGCTGGGGTGTATGGATTACTGTTAGCTAAAAGACTTTTTTTGTAAGATTTTAAATTTAAATAAAATTTTGGTAAATTAGATTTTTCTGTAGCTTCCCATGCTTTTTCGCTCATTGCTATAAAGCTAAGTCCAGGAGGTATCATATATCCCTTTTGTGATCCAGAAGCAACGACATCTAATTTCCATTCATCTACTGGTACATTGCAAGCTCCAAGACTTGTAACGCAGTCAACAATTGATAAAGCTTTGTTGTGTTGACGAATATATAAACTAATAGTTTCTAAATCATTAATTACACCTGTTGAGGTTTCAGAATGAGTCAAAATAACCGCCTTTATCTCTTTTTGTTTATCTTCCTCTAATATCTTTTTGAATTCTTCTGGATCAAGCGGAGTACCCCATTCGGAATCAATTGTTATTACTTCCAGACCAAATTCTTTAGCAACTTTTACCCATCTTTCGCCAAATTTTCCATTTTCTCCACAAATTACTTTATCTCCTTTACTTAAGGTATTTATTATTCCAGCCTCCATTGCGGCAGTCCCACTACCAGTGATTGTTAGAACATCATTTTGAGTTTGATGAAGCCACTGTAAATTTTTAGTTGTACTCTCTACGAGATCTTGAAATTCTTTACTGCGATGGCCTATTGGATGCTTACTTAATGCTTGTAAAACTTTTTCTGGAACTGGTGTGGGTCCAGGAATCATCAATGATAATTTTTGTTGTATGGCCACTTTTTATTAAATAGGTCATTCTTAGATTAGTTCTCATTATATATTTTTCAATTACTTGATTTGAAAAAAGGATTTTCTTTACCTTTGTGGGTTGCTGGAGCTGCTAAGTCAGCATTAAATAAACTAGCAGGTTTACCATTTAAGAATCATGAACTAATAAAAATTCCTAATGAAAAAAAAGAAATAAATATCGAGATTCATTCGGTTGGTTTACTTAAAAATGAATCGCATGCACTAGGAATTACCTTTGCAAAGTCTGGTTTAGATCTTGATATTACGCAAAACTTAGAGATATGGACAATAGCCTCTTTAGAAAAAATTTCTTTTAATAATCCTGTTCAAACAATTCCAATAAATATTATTGCAGGATCTGGTGTAGGCATAAAAGAAGAAACATCTGAGATATGCATTTCTAATTTTGCCAAAGAAGTTTTATATGAAAATTTGTTAGATAGTATTCCTGCCGGCTTTAATTTGAAATTAGAAATTATTTTCCCAAATGGGAAGTTTTTAGCAGAAAGAACAAGTAACAAGTCATTTGGTATTGTTGATGGATTATCTATTATTGGTACTTCTGCTGAGACTTATTCGAGTGCTTCACCTGATCAGTTAGAAGAGGCTAAAAAAAATTTAGAAAAGTTAATTCAAAATGATTTTAAAGGTGAAGTTATATTTGTTATTGGTGAAAATGGATTAAATTTGGCCAAAACTTATAATGTTAATTTGCCAATTATCAAAATTGGAAATTGGATAGGACCATTATTAGTTGATGCTGCAATAAAAAAAGTTAAAACCGTAATTCTTTTTGGTTATCACGGTAAATTAATTAAATTAGCAGGCGGTATTTTTCATACACATAATCATTTGGCTGATGCAAGAATTGAGATTCTTGTTTATTTAGCCGTTCAAGAAAAGTTACCGCTTGAAATAATAGTTGAATTATCTCAGTTAGATAATCTTGAGAATGCATTACAACTTCTTGAAAGATTTAATAAATCTTTAGCTGATAAATTATTCAATAATTTATCAAATACGATCGAAAAGCGTTCTCTTACTTATGTAAATAGGTATGTAAAAACCGATATGGAAATCGCATCAATAATTTTTGATAGAAGAAGGAAAATTAGGTGGGCTGGAATTAACGGCAAAAATTATATTTCTTATTTTCAATGAGATTAATTTGTGATTCATTATGCTTTTGTAAATAAATTGAGTTAACTTTTATACATGAGTCAAATAATTTTAAAAAAAGAACGAGATCCTTCAATATTAATCTTGGATTTCGGATCTCAATATTCTGAATTGATTGCAAGAAGAATTAGAGAAACTAATGTTTTTTCTCTTGTAGTAAGTAATTACATTTCAATTGAGGAAATTAAAAATATTAACCCTAAAGGGATTATTTTGAGTGGGGGGCCAAATTCTGTATATGAACAAAATGCGCCTAAGTGTGATGAAAAAATTTTTAATTTAGGAATTCCTATTCTTGGCATATGCTATGGAATGCAATTAATGGTTAAAGAACTTGGAGGATCTGTTATTTCAGCTACAAAAAGAGCTGAATATGGAAGAGCACCAATTAATATAGACCAAGAATCTGACCTCCTTTCTGATGTAGAAGATAAATCTATTATGTGGATGAGTCATGGCGATTCTATTAATTGTTTGCCTGATGGATTTAATAAAATTGCTCATACCGAGAATACACTCCATGCAGCAATTTCAAATGATGTAAAGAAATTATTTGGCGTACAATTTCATCCTGAAGTCATTCATTCAGAGTTTGGGATGACGGTAATTAAAAATTTTGTTTATAAAATTTCTTGCTGTGCAGCTGATTGGACAACCGAAACTTATATAGAGGAAACTATTCCCAGGATAAGAGAGCAAGTTGGTAATAAAAAAGTTTTGCTTGCCTTATCTGGAGGAGTGGATTCCTCAACTCTTGCTTTTCTTCTCAATAAAGCTATTGGAAATCAGCTTACATGCATGTTTATAGACCAGGGTTTTATGAGAAAAGGTGAACCAGAATTTTTAATGAATTTTTTTGATAAGAAATTTCACATAAAAGTTGAATATATTAATGCAAGGGAAAGGTTTATTGCCAAATTAAAAGGTATTACTGATCCAGAACAAAAAAGAAAAATTATAGGTGAAGAATTTATTAGAGTATTTGAGGAAGAAAGTAATAGATTGGGACCTTTTCAGTATTTAGCCCAAGGTACTCTTTATCCTGATGTCATTGAAAGTGCTGGGACTAATATTGATCCTAAAACAGGAGAAAGAATAGCTGTAAAAATAAAGAGTCATCATAATGTGGGTGGATTGCCAAAAGATTTACAATTTAAATTAGTTGAGCCATTAAGAAAACTTTTTAAGGATGAAGTCCGAAAAGTTGGAGCTGCTTTAGGTTTGCCGGATGAAATTATAAAAAGGCACCCATTTCCAGGTCCAGGATTAGCTATAAGAATTTTGGGAGAGGTGAATAATGAAAAACTTGATTGTTTAAGAGATGCAGACTGGATAGTAAGAGATGAAATTAAAAAAGCAGGTCTTTACAATGATATTTGGCAAGCTTTTGCAGTATTGCTACCTGTAAAAACAGTAGGAGTTATGGGTGATAAAAGGACTTATGCATGGCCAATAGTTTTACGTTGTGTATCTAGTGAAGATGGTATGACAGCTGATTGGTCAAAAATTCCTTTTCATATTTTGGAGAGGATTGCAAATAGAATTGTAAACGAGGTAAGTTCAGTGAATCGAGTTGTTTATGATATTACAAGCAAACCTCCTGGAACTATTGAGTGGGAATAGTCCAAGAGTAGAGATCCCAGTTATAACTTGAAAAACGTGTGCTCACCCGAAGATCACCCGTCTTTTTGTTTGCCATTTTGCAATGGATCTGACGTGATCCTGCTCACCCTTGTCTCACCCAGAGCATCATGACTGTCTCTATGGAGAAGTCGTAAATCATATAATTTCTCTACAAATTTTTAGATCTAAAAATACTTCCAAAATTATATCGCCACTGCAAAGCAAAACTCATTCCAATTTTTCCGTCAAGAGGACTTTTTAAAAATCTTACCCATTCATTATCATTCGGCATTCTTGCAAAATCTTTGTGATTATCAATTACCCAATCATTGCAACAATTTATAATAGTATCTTGTTTATTATTGGCAGATTTAATTTTTTTAAAACAATTTATTTCACTATTATTGATGTTTTCAATGTTCGTTTCTTCATTGGAATTAAAAGATTTGATGTAAGATTTCAAAATTTTTTCAATTTCTTTCTCAATTTTTTCATCGCTTTCTTGAAGTTTATCTAGCAATGCTAAAAGATTTTTACCTCTCCAATCAGATTGATTTAAGTGCGTTAGAAATTGGATCATTTTTTTACAACTTGCCTCATCGTAATTTTCCAAAAGAAATTCTTTATTTTTTAGAGCAATAGAGCAAAGTTTTTTGTCAGCAATTTCGCTTCCTCTTAAATATTGATATTTAATAATTTGTATTCTTATTGGAGGGGGATTCTTTTTTGCTGTTTGATAATCAGTTAAAAGAATTAAGGCATCATGTTCGTTACCTAGTATTCTTTCATATGCTGAAAAAAAAGGTTCACTAGTGCAGTAGTTTTCAGAAGGGGATTTTATACCAAGATTGATGGAAGGAATATCAACTCCTTTGGCAGGATTGATTTTTAATGGATTTGTTTTTAAATCTGAGAATATGTGTTTTTCTAAAGTTCCGACTAATGTCATCTCTATTACGCTCCCAATAGTTTTACCATCAAGATTCGACATGGATTGTCCACTTTCTAGTAATTCATACCAATCAGGTAATTCATTATTTCTACCTAATCTTTTTAATTCATCTTTTATTTCTCCAACATTTTTTCCGCTTAAATAACTATTCAATTTTGCAACAATAGACTTTAAATTATTCTTGATAAGATCTCTTAATTCTTTTTCTGATTTCACAATAGACTTAGTTGTTTTGTGATTTCTTCCAGATTAACTCCATTTTGTGAAATAATTTGGTTTATTGCCCATTTTGCCAATTGGGGAGGCACCGCGTTTCCATATAGAGAATATTGTCGATAAATAGATGCTGCAGAGCAGTGATGATCGGGAAATCCTTGAATGCGTGCGTATTCAACATTAGTAAGACGTCTGTAAGAGTTACCAATTTTGTACCTTTCATAATGTCTGCTTGTAGTACATGTCAATGTAGGAGCGATACCCTCGCTTCCGAATATTGTATAACCCATTCTTGCTCCTCCTTTTTGGTTATATAAAATTTGTACGCCATTTACAAATTTATTCACTAAAGAACTATTTTCGATTCTCTTTAAAGTATCTGAAGTAAAATAAAAACTTTCGTCTGGATTTTTTTCTAATATTTCTTTTAATCTCTTTCTTGATTTAATTGATGAAAATGTTTTCACTTTTGCGTGAAAGAATTTTCCATTTTTTGCGATTCCCCAAGGAAAAAATTGCTTTGTATGTTCTTCAATATTTTGCCAAAGTTTATTGTTAGTAATGTTTGATATTAAGTTTGGTCGTAAATCCAGCAAATCCTCTTTATTGCATAAGTATGAAAAATTTGCATTAGTTTTTCTTCCAGTGATTACTATTCTCTCTCTAGATTGAGGTAATCCAAAATTGACTGCATCTAGTATTCTCCATTCGATTATGTAATCTAGTTGAGAAAGGGTTTTTAAAATGACTGCGAAGTGTCTGCCATTTTCCATTGATAATAATCTTTTTACATTTTCTAGTACAAAAAATCTTGGTTGCTTTTTTTTAAGAATTTGATTGATTGATTCAAATAAAGTTCCCCTAGTATCATTAATTCCAAGTTTCTTTCCAGCACTGGAAAATGGTTGACAGGGAAATCCTGCAGTAAGTAGATCATGATCTGGAATGTCTTCATAAACTTTGTTTATATCATCATTAATATGATTTTTTGATCCAAAATTTTGTACATAAACTTTTGATGCTAATTTATCAATCTCATTACTCCAAATAGTTTCAATACCTAATTCGTCACATCCAATACGAAATCCACCTATCCCACAAAATAATTCTACTGTTTGAGAGTCAATTCTCATTTTATATATAGCGTTAGTATACTTTTTTAAAAAAAGGTTTCATTAAAATTTCTTGAATGGTCATATTAAAAAAACCTTAGATGATTTCTTTAAAATAGTTTCGTATTTTATATAGTGCATATTTTTTTGTCAGGTTTCAGTCTCACCTCATGCTCACCCAATAAAAGTCTGTTAGTATATCCCCAAGCATCCATTGCAATAACTGATGTTTTCTTTTTTTTTACAACTAGAACCATTGAGTGGGAGTAAAAAATCTTTAACAACCTTGTTATAGACTGAAAAAAAGGTTTCACGTAGGTTTCACGTGAATTAGTAACTTATTTGCAATGCTTTTTGATCAGTAGTTTTCACGTAGGTTTCACGTCAAGGTAAAAGTCTATCTCTGTAGAGAAATCTTATAAAAATAATTTTCTCTACGGTGAATAATCTTCCAAGCTAAATTAATAATTTCTTGTATTACATCTATACAGAAACTGCTAATGATTAGAATTTTTTTGAGATTTTTCTTTGAAATTACTTGTCTTTATTGATTTTTGTTTATAAAAATGTAGTTATCGGCACAAATTTTAGAACTTTAATATTTTGGGATCAAATACAGTAAAAACCTTACATAAGGAAAAATCATATTCTTTTTCAAGAATAGGACCTGATATTTATGGCTCCACTCATCCTCAGAATTTATTATCTGAAATAAAGGAAAGAGCGGAATTTTTATATGAGTTATTGGACAGGCATGTAATTTCCATAGACCCCTTCAGTAAAGATTGTCTTCTACAACTTTTCAGGCTGGCGGCAAAATTTGAAAGTAATCCAAACAGATATATTTCCCATAACAGTCCCCTCAAAGGAAAGATACTCATAAATGCCTTCTATGAACCAAGCACCAGAACAAGGCTATCGTTTGATAGCGCATGGCACAGGCTGGGTGGGGATTCAATAAATATCACCGATAAAAGTTCCACTGGAATTGCCAAGGGAGAGACCCATCTGGATATTGCTCATATGTTTAATAATTATGGTGACTGCGTTGTCCTCAGAGAAAGTGACAATGAGGCGATCTTTGAAATGACAAAATCATTGAGAATTCCAATAATCAATGCCGGTAACGGAATCGATGAACATCCCACTCAAGCTATGTCTGATCTTTATACGATTTTTAAATGGAGACCGCATCTGGTTAACAAATCAATTGATGATAGTGAAAAAATAACCATTGGTATCATCGGAGTTCCATCACGAATGAGAACAGTCAGATCTCTTCTGAAATTATTCTGCAAGTTTCCATATTTCATAAAAAAAATTATTGTCATTTACGATGACAAATCCATAGATCAGAACGATCTATTTGATGAAGGCCAGCTGGAACAACTTATTGAATCTGATCTAAAGATTGAGCTGGAGACGGATATGCAAAAAGTATTGCCTTCCCTGGACGTTACCTATATAAATGCAATTGCATGGGTTGGAGAAAATTATGAGGTTCATGGAAGTTCATTTAAATTGCACAGTGAATTGCCATTTAAAAAAGATTCCATAATATTGCATCCACTTGCTCGAGGACCTGAATTGTCAACATCATTAGATCAGACCTCAAAAAATTGGTATTTTGCTCAGGCAAGAGGAGCGGTATTTGTAAGAATGGCATTACTTACCTGTTTGATGGATAGAACAACAAGAGTGATGGATGTCGTTTAACTAGATGTGTGGAATAGGCGGGGTTTTTAATAAATCAAAAGATAAATCTGTTGAGCCTCAGATTCTTGTAAATATGGCAGCTATTCAAAGCCACCGTGGACCGGACGGTTTTGGATATAAATTATCAGATGATGCTTCTGTAGGATTCTGTCATGCGAGATTATCAATAATAGATTTAAATGAAAATCGAGCCAGACAACCTTTTGTCGGAGGTGCCGAAAATCATATTCTGATGGCACATAATGGTGAATTTTATGACTTTCAGAGAATCAGGGCTGATCTTGTTGCACAGGGCGTAAGCTTTTCTTCAAAAAGTGATTCGGAAATATTGCTTAGGCTTTATGAGAAATATGGCATTGATGAGTCATTATCTTATTTGCGAGGAGAATTTGCCTTTTCATTGTTTGATGCAGAACAGGATTGTCTTTATCTTGTAAGAGATCGTTTTGGGATTAAACCTCAATACTGGATTGAGACTGATGATTCTTTAATATTTGGCTCTGAATTAAAAGTATTATTCGCCCATCCATCAGTTGAAAGAAAATTTACCGGTGAAGGATTGGTTCATCAATTGATGCAGGTAATGGTTCCTGGCTCTACAGCATTCGCCGGTGTTAAACAAGTTAAACCCGGATATATCCTTAAGGTCAAAAGAGTAAATAATAAATTTCAGATAACAGAGGAAAAATTCTGGGATATAAATTTCCCTAAGAAAAACACTTATGAAAGAGATAAAAGTGAAAAATATTATATTGAAAATATTAGAAAAGAATTGTTGAGAGCAGTTGAATTAAGAATGGTCGCTGATGTTCCTGTCGGCTGTTATTTGTCCGGTGGAATTGATAGTTGCTCAATTTTGGGATTGGCTTCTGCCATAAGTCAAAAATCAGTAAAGGCATTCACGATTGGTTTCAGTGATGAAAGATATGATGAAACTTTGATAGCAAAAGAGATGGCTGTCGCCACAAATGCAGATCATGAGATTTTAAAAATAAATGGAGATGATCTGTATGGGAATTTTGAAAAGGTTCTATGGTTTACTGAAAGATCTATTTATAACACCCTTGCAATTGCCAAATACCTTATGAGTAAAAGAGTGAATGAGCTCGATTATAAGGTTGTTATGACAGGAGAGGGCTCAGATGAATTATTTGGTGGCTATCCCGCTTTTAGAAAAGATATGTATACCTATGGGGTCGGAATTTCTAATTCAGAATCTGAGAATCTTAAAGAGAATCTGGAAAATTCGAATGATATTTTCAAGGGTGCGATGTTGGCTAATGAAGAGATAAGTAATCGATCTTTCAAGGAATATTTAGGATTTACGCCAAGTTGCCTTCAACCTTGGCTCGCATGTGAAACTTACGCGAAAAGTCTAGTCTCAATTAAATATAAAGAGATAACGGAAAATTATGATCCCGGCGCGGCAATTTTTAGAGAACTTGATCTTGAACAGTTAGAAGATAGATACGCAATTGATCAGGCTCAGTACGTTTGGATGAAGACTATGCTTGAGGGCCAAATTCTTACATGGGGTGGAGATAGAGTAGATATGTCAAATTCAATGGAAGCTAGACCTGCATTCTTAGATCATCACCTAGCTGAAGCTGCCGTTACTGTTCCTCCTGAATTAAGGATTAAAGACAATGTCGAGAAATATGTTTTAAGAGAAGCCATGTCAGGATTGCTGCCTGAATCATTATATAAACGTGAAAAATTCCCTTTCATGGCTCCCCCTTCCCATGCAGATAAAGATAATTTAAGTTCTATGCAGGAAATTGTGAATGAATTTTTAAGTCCTGAGAGGATAAGAGAATTTGGAATCTTGGATGCAACAGAAGTAAATGATTTGCTGAATAAATTTTTTAGTTCAGAGCTAGATGCCTCAGAAAAAGTACAATTGGATGCAATAATCAATCATCTTTTAAGCGTTCAGATCTTATATAAGATTTTTATAATTGATGATATCCCTGATAAGGCTCAAAAGATGGCTGATAATTTGGGCTGGAAAGTTTGAATTCGTTTCTTAAATTAATTTCTGAAAAGGTGTCAACCAATACAGGTTTTATTTGAATAATAAGAGACCTTAAATAGGTTTAGGTAAAAGAAGTATGAGCTATAGCACTGGGTTAAATATCCTAGAGCCACAGGTAATAAAT
>JFMF01000004.1 GCA_000635535.1 Prochlorococcus sp. scB243_496M6
TAGAGCCACAGGTAATAAATAGGGAGAGAATCCAAGACTTGCTAGATTCTTTTTCTTCAATCGGAGCTACTGAGAATGATTCTGTTTCAAGAAGAGGTTTTTCTGATGAAGATATATATGCAAGAAATTTTTTTATAAAAACTCTTAAGGACTTAGGTTTAAAAATAAGAATAGATACTGCCGGAAATATTATTGCAAGATTAGATGGGCATGATAATAATTTGCCTCCTATTGTTACTGGATCTCATCTCGACACTGTTCCAAAGGGAGGTAAGTATGACGGTACTTTAGGAGTGATTGCAGGAATTGAAATTGCTTTTTTCCTTCAGGAAAATGACATTAAATTAAATAGACCCTTTGAAATAATTGTTTTTGCTGATGAAGAATCGACAATGGTTGGCTGTAAGGGTTTTACAGGAAATTTATCTTTAAACGAAGAAGATTTTATCACAAGTAATTCCCGTTCAATAATTGATAATCTTTCTCGGATTGGTGGAAATTGGCTTGACATTAAAAGTGCGGTAAGACGTAAAAAAGATATATTCGCTTTTCTTGAATTACATGTTGAACAGGGAAAGGTCCTTGAAGATGGTGGTTTGGATATCGGAATTGTTAATGGAATAGTTGGTCAAAAAAGAATAACAGTTAAGGTTACAGGTCAGGCAAATCATGCTGGAACTACGCCGATGTCAAATAGAAATGATGCACTTTTGGCCGCCTCTAAAATTATTGTTGGCATTGAACAGATAGCTAAAACTACTTCTGAAAGTGCAGTCGCAACAGTTGGTAAATTGAAATTACATCCCAATGCGGCAAATGTTATTCCAGGAGAGGCAGTATTCACGATAGATATGAGAGATTTGGATGAAGATGTAATTGGGAAAATGAGTTTAAGAATTGAGAATCTATGTTCAGAAATTCAAGAAGTTTCTGGATGCGTGATACAGATAGAACCTCAATTTGAAGTGATTCCCACTAAGTCATGCCCTAAATTAGTGAGCTCTTCATTTCAAGAATCTGAAAAGTTGGGATTTAAAACTGGAATCTTACCAAGCAAAGCAAGTCATGACTCACAAGAAATAGGAAGGATCTGTCCTATGGTAATGATTTTTGTCCCCAGCAGGAATGGTCTGAGTCATTCCTGCAAGGAATATACTTCTCTTGATCAATGTGCTAATGGTATTGAGGTTTTATTAAATACAATATTTTCCATTGATAAGAATTTTTTAGAAAAGCCACTAATGATATAAATGACATTTTCAATTATTGGCTTTGATCCTTTAAAAAATAGATTTGGTGTTGCAGTTTCTTCTTGTCATATAGCTGTTGGCTCAACAGTTTCATTCGTTAGATCACAGGTTGGCGCTGTTGCAACTCAAGGGCAAACTAATCCCTATTTAGGATTAAGAAGTCTTGAGTCACTCCAATCCTGCTCTGATTCTAAAATTGTTTTGGAAGATTTAATTAAGGAAGATTTTGGCAGGGAAAAAAGACAGGTTCATTTAATTGACAAGTATGGAAGAAGCGCATGCTGGACAGGTCAAGAATGTTTTCAGACATGCGGACACATAAGTGGAGAAAACTTTTCTGTAGCTGGCAATTTTCTAGAGAATATTGAAGTTCTTGAGGTGATGGCTGATGTCTTTAAACAAAGCGATCCAAATATTAAATTAGGGAAAAGACTACTTGATGCTCTTAATGCGGGAGAAAATATAGGTGGAGATAGACGAAGCCCCCGTTCAACCTCAAGCGCCCTAAAGGTAAGTGGAGAACTAGGCTTTCCCCTTTTAGACCTTAGAGTTGATTATCATGATTCTTCTGTAGATGAACTAATTAGAATTTATAGACATAGTCAAAGTGAATGGGCCCAGGAATGGAGAGATTCAATGAATGACCTGCCTGAAATGAATATGAAACGGGAATTTAGGGTTGCTTAAACTGTAAATATTGTAGTAAGTGATATTTAATCAGGTTTCACGTAGGTTTCACGTAGAAAAATTTGTGTTATAATCAGCTCAGACTCGTTGATATGACTGCCTTTCTTACTTACTTTTTAGGAGGTACTATTGAGTGGGAGTAAGTCTTCAAATTTTTAAAAAATTTAAAGTTTTTTATTTAAGAAAAAATTTTTCAATAAATTTTAAAATGTTATGGCCGATATTATTAAATTAAGTCGATCTACAGTTGAGAAATACCTTAGTTGTCCAAGATGTTGTGTATTGGATAAAAAATTTCAAATAAAACCGCCATCATTACCATTTACCTTAAATATAGCTGTAGATAATTTATGTAAAAATGAATTTGATTATTATAGAAAAATTCAGGAGCCACATCCTTTATTTATTGAATATGGAATTGATGCTGTTCCTTACAAACACAAAGATTTAGAACGTTGGAGAAGTAATTTTCAAGGAATAAGATATAAGTCAATTGAACACAACTATGACTTTGGTGGAGCTGTAGATGATGTTTGGCAGAAAAAAAATGGTCAACTTATTATCGTTGATGTAAAAGCAACATCTAGAAATAATTTTGATTGGTTTGAGACTTTTAATAAATACGAATATGCAAAAGCTTATAAAAGACAGTTAGAAATGTATCAGTGGTTGTTTAAAAAAAACGGTTTTCAAGTGGCTAAAGAAGCTTATCTTTTATATTTCAATGGCAAGAAAAATGAAGAGTTTTTTAATAACCAATTAAATTTTGACGTACATCTAATTAAATTAGATTGTTCTACTTCATGGGTAGAAAATAAGATAATTGATACGGCTAATTTATTACGTTCGGAGAATTTCCCCAAACCTTCTTTAAACTGTGAATATTGTAATTATTTAAAGAAGCGTTGGCAGTTGTCGATAACTTAATATTAATAGGATAAATTTTTTTATATTTCTGGAAAAATATTGAATAAAAGATAATCTTTAATTAGATTATTAATTTAGACTTTTGATAAAATCGAAAAATTCTGAAAGAAAGATAACTAATCATCTGCAACAAGATGTAGTTAAGGTATCCGGTAAAATAATTTTTATTAATCCTTTTTTATACTGGCGAAGATTTGACGAAAATACTAATAGATGGCTTAGAGAACCTGGTCAAATGTCAGAGGATCAAATCTCACCAAATAGGAACCGTTTTTATCCAGAAATAGAGTGGGCTGATTTAAGTCATGAGCAAAAGCTCATTAAAGATGCAACTGTTGAGATGTTTTTAAAAACTCTTGAATTGATAAGTACATTTCATCCTTATCTTAGTTCCGGACAATTATTAGAAGTAGAGAGAAAAATGGCGATTATAAAAAAGATTCCTTTCGAAAAGTGGGTAATAAAATCTTTCGCCAAAAAAGCGAGATTGCAAGAAAATGAAAAAAGAAAATTTCAAAGAGAAAGATTTTATAGTAGCTGGAGAGAATGGTTCAGTCTAGTAAATACTCAACAAGCCATTTTGCCGTTAATCGTTACGATATTTATTTCTTCATTTATTGGATGGTCTTTGGGGATATCAAAGAATAGTTGTAATCCTTATTTTGAACAAAATATAGAACAATTAAATTAATTTCTTTTTGATTTTTTCTAGTATCTAAGTTAATAAAATTTTGAAAAAATAAATTTATTATTTAGAATTCAATTAATTCTAATAGCTGCCTAAAAGTATAAGTTTATGAGTGAAAATTTAAATTCAAATAATATTGAAAATGATGAGTTTAATCTCATCAATGAAAACAATGATTATAAAGACTTAATCACTAGACTTAATGAGATAAAATCAACTATTACTTTATTAGAAAAAACAATATTGAAATAAATTTTATATTTTTGATAAAAAGACGTACTAATAAAAAACTTATTTCATTAAGGAGACAACCTTTAGTCTTACTTATTTTTTCTTCCATATCATTTTTATTGATTCTATGTAGGTTAATTTTTTTACAACTTTTGAATTATGAATCTTATAAGAGTATGTCAGATGAGAATAGGATCAGACTTATTGCTTCACAGCCAATACGCGGAAGAATACTAGATAAAAATGGTTATGTTTTAGCAGATAGTAGAGTTAAATATTCATTAATAATAAAGCCTCAATCTGTTAATAAAAACAACTGGGAAAAACATAAGTTAAATATTTCACAATTGTTAAATGTTGATAGTAATGTAATTCAAAAGAAATACTCTGATGGTTTAAAAAATCAGAAACTCTCTGTAATTATTCTTGATGATTTAAATGTAGATCAATTAATAAAATTTAAGGAGAATGAAGATAATTTACTTAGTTTTGAAATAGCAACTAAATTA
>JFMF01000005.1 GCA_000635535.1 Prochlorococcus sp. scB243_496M6
TTGAAATAGCAACTAAATTAATTAGAAATTATCCTTACAAATCACTTGCTGCCCATGTAATTGGTTATACTCAGCCAATTACTGAATTAGAATATAAATTCTTATCCAAAAAAGGTTACAAATTAAATGACTTAATCGGTAGAACTGGCATTGAATATGTTTACGAAGATTTTATAAGAGGTGAATGGGGTGGAGAAATGGTTGAA
>JFMF01000006.1 GCA_000635535.1 Prochlorococcus sp. scB243_496M6
GCAATAATTCAGATCTTTCAAAAATATGTTGAAATAAATAGCGATTATACGACTTAATTGAGAATCATTGCAGCAAATGGGATCTCAGCTTTTCTAAAAAATCATAAACCGGTAATAAACCAGTAAATAATTATTGGAGTTTATAAACTGCTAAATCTTTTGATTTAAGATCTCTAAGTGCGACTTTTTCTAATCTTTCTAGCCTTGCTAAGAGTTGTTTATTTTTTTCTTCAAGAGATCCAATTTTGGATTCAAAGTTTTCTTTTTCTTTTTTACTAATTTTATGCGATTTATTTAGTTCACCTAATTTAAATACAAATCCTGCTTTAATTACTCCACTTTCTAATGTTCCACTGCCATAAGATTTA
>JFMF01000007.1 GCA_000635535.1 Prochlorococcus sp. scB243_496M6
TTCCACTGCCATAAGATTTAGAACCTCCAAAAACATATGAACCGCCAGCATTTATATCGACGCGTTCATTTACTTTCGATGCGCATCCAAAACCCAATGCATATCTACTGCTATATGCACCTGTGCCAACACCACAACTTAATTTAGATTCTTTTGATGTCTGAGGTAATGCTGTAAGTGCTGCAGTGAGGGCAGTGGATCCAGCAATTCCTTCTCCGAGATTTTTGATATTAGAAGAATTGGCTGAGATATTACTTTTGTTTATTGTAATTTGAGCACTGTCACTCCCAGTAGTCACTTCTACTCCGTCAATTAATAGTTTACTACCATCAATATTAATAGGAATTTTATTGCCATTAGCGTCTTTTGCATAGAGAGGTTGAACTTTTCTTCCGTCAGAAAGTGTCTCTTCTTCTGATTTTGTAATTAGAGAATTTTTACCAATATGAATTTCTCCATTATCTTTTTTTGTTATTAAGGGATTACCATCAACATTCAAACCCTCTGAAGTTATATCAATGTCATTCCCATCAGATCCAATTTGAATAGAACCATCAGTATTTTTAGTAATAACAGCGGCACCATTAATATTTAAACCATCTGCGACTACATCGATATCATTTGTATCGGAACCAAGTTGAACCGAACCATCTGATTGTTGTGCTACTATTTTCGATCCCCCCAGTTCAATTGATTTTGTGCCATCTGAATTACCTAAAACTGAAGGAATTTTGATTATTTCTTGATAATTATTGGTGGGATTGGTTGGAGGGACATAGGTACTAGTAGAAATAGTATTATTTTTGATGTCGTAGATATATTGATAATTTCGACCTTCTGCTTTTAAATTGATTTTCCCCGCAATAGAGTCAAGAGTAATTTTTCCAGAATCTACCTTAGACATTTTCCATTCACTTGAAGTCCCAATGTCAGAATCTTGAAGTTGTTGATGTCGTAATAATCTATTTTCTGCGCCTGTTAATGAATTGTATTCAAAAATTTCAATAAAATATGAATCGTACCCAGGATCGCCTCCTAGTAGGGGGTTAAGTGGATCAACATAGGTGTTTTCTCTCACAGTTATTGTCTCATTAATTTTTATCGCCCAAGAATCATATTCTTCTGCTTTTGTAGGGCTAGAATCAAAAATTAAAGAGCCTCCAATTAAAGATAATATTAAAAATTTTTTCATTAAAAATGTTATATCTAAATCTATTTTGGATCTATTAGATTGAATGTCACTATTAAATTAAAAGTTTGAGGATAAGAATATAGATCTTTTCTTTAAATCTATTTTTATGAAATTGTTAGAATAAAGTGTTTGACTTATTAAAAAATGCCCAATTTTTAGTTTGAATAAACCACTGCTTAAGTTATGCCAATCGTTTTCAGATATTAAAGTTTAAATAAACCACCAATAAATCACTAATTTTATCCGTGAGATTTATTGGTACGACTGACTTTTACGTTATATGTTTTTATCAATAGCGAATATACTACTTAAGTTTTAGTAAATCTAATGGTAGATATTCATTAATATAAAGAAAAAGTATTGTTAAAGTTCCAATGACAGAGCCTATAAATCCTCCAAAAAAATTAACTAATAAACCAGATTGTCTAATTATTGCTTTTTCGTTTTTTTCTCCTTCAAAATTAGGAGAATCAACTACTTTTAAGCGCTGATTGGTTGTTGGTTGTTTAAGTTGTTGGTGTCGGATGAGGGCTTCGAAATCAGGCATGGAATTTGTGAGGCAATTGAACAATAAGCAGACCAGCCCGTCATTCGACGAGGATCTGATCTACCTAAATCATCTACAGCTTCAAATACTGCATTGCCCGAGGCTTCTGCTTTATCAAATGCTGAAAGTAAGGGTATAAATGTATCAAAAACATATAAACCAAAATTTTCTAGAGCTGCTTTGGCTTGTTGCGCTGCTTTTTGCTGTCTAAAATCAACTTTTACTATTACTACAGCATGGTTAACTTTTAAATTGCTTAATAAATTAGCTAGTTCAACAGTTAATTCTACTGATCTTGCTTTTGCAGTTGTAGGTAAGATAACTAAGTCTGAACCATACGCTAAGTGTTTAAGTTCTTCTTGATCACTGCTAGCCTGGCCATCAGTTATTACAATTTCTGATGATCTTGATGCTTTAGCAGCTGAACTGACGGGGAAAACTGGAAATGGAAGATTGCCTCTTGAAG
>JFMF01000008.1 GCA_000635535.1 Prochlorococcus sp. scB243_496M6
TGGAAGATTGCCTCTTGAAGCGTATGCTAAAGCAGATCTATTCTTGTCGGCATCGACTATGCAAACTTTTTTACCTTCAGAATGCCAAACACTAGCAAGGTGAATACTGGTACAGGTCTTGGCCACCCCCCCTTTTTGTCCGCAAACGGTAATGAACAATTTTTTATTTTTATTTCTCTTACTTTGGAGAATAATTTCTTAATGTCAAGAGAAATTGATTTTTAATGCTTTAAAACTTATTTTTTGAAATATTTTAAAGAAGTTAACATTTTTAGATAACCTTATAAAGTTCCTTACTGAAATTGGCTAGTGAAGAAAAGAATTGGATTAGGTACGTGGTCTTGGGGGAATAAGCTTTTCTGGAATTACCAATCGAAAAATGACGATGATTTGCGTGAGACATATAATGAAGCATTACGAAGAGGTTTCGATCTAATTGATACTGCAGATTCTTACGGTACTGGCAATCTTCAGGGTAGAAGTGAATTGTTGATAGGAAAATTTTTACTAAATACTCCTTCAGCAAAGAAAAAAAGAATTCAAGTAGCAACCAAACTTGCACCTTATCCCTGGAGAATAGGTAACAGAGGTTTTAATAAACCTTTTTTGAAAAGTTTAGAAAGACTTAATAACAAATTAGATATAGTGCAATTACATTGGTCAACTGCAAAATACAGTCCTTGGCAGGAATTAGGGCTATTGAATAATCTTTGCGATTTAAAAGATAAAGGCTTTGATTTTCAAATAGGCTTATCAAATATAGGCCCTAATAGATTGATGAAATTAATTAATTTCTTAGCAAAAAGAAATCAGAGCCTAAAGAGTGTTCAAATACAGTTTTCTTTGCTTGCTCC
Source organism: Prochlorococcus sp. scB243_496M6 (assembly GCA_000635535.1). The sequence goes on from JFMF01000008.1 coordinate 855, forward strand.
CGATTTAGGAAAACAATATCAAGTAAAAAAAATTTGCAACGAAAATAATATTGATTTCTTTGCTTATAGTCCTTTGGCCTTTGGAATACTTTGTATTGATCCAGATAAAGAACAGAATAAAGAAAAAAGTTTTATTCGCAATGCATTATTTGAAAACTATAAAAAACCAACATATGAATTGCGGAGGTGTTTAAAAAAAATTGCAAATCAAAGATCAGTTTCCCAAGCGCAAGTAGCAATTAATTGGTGTTGTTATCAAGGAGCTATTCCTCTCGTTGGAATGCGAAAAAAATCTCAAGTTATAGATGTATCGAATGTATTCAAGTGGAATTTAAATAAAAGTGAATTTAAAGTACTTCAGGAATTGTCAAAAAAATGTTTAAAAAAAATGCCTAAAAATCCTTTTTCAAGCATTTAATGAATTCTTAGCAAGATATTTCTTATTTTTTTTTATTTGAAAACCACTATTCCATAGTTCATTGGGAAATTTTTGGCCAGTGAATCTAATAACTTTTGGTTTGAGATTTATTATCAAGTCATTCAGTTTTTTATTAGATTCCATTTTGCAAGATTCGATTTTTTAATAAGATAAATTAATTTAAAACTTATTTTCTCAGTATTTATACTTATAAAATTAAAAAAATTCTTTTTAATACAAGCATTTGCAGCAATATTTACAAACTAGTAAATTATCTATTACAACTTCTTAGTTATTTTAAAAAAGTGGAGTCCTTCCAGACTCCTCGTATCATTTGGTTGATAAGGCTGATATAACCCCATCTCCTTTAGGATCAAGCAGCAACTGGTGCTGTTTGACGGGAGAAACTAACGATTTTGTTAGCATTTGTGTTTTTGCTCTAACCGAGCCGGCTTCAGTCACCTTCCTTATGCCCCGTCGAAACCATTACAACCCCAATACAAATAGTGGAGTTGAGCGGAATCGAACCGCTGTCCGAAACATCGGTTGAGATCACCTAGTCCAATTGGACATTTATATTCTGACAGGCAAAATGGTTATTGAATAGTTTTTTTATTAAGTTTTATCGTATATGAATGTAGTGGCATCATCTCCGGAGGGACTTGAGAAATCTTTAGCAGAAGAAATTTCAAATTTAGGCGGCTTTAATATTAATACTTATAAAAGATTTATTAATTTTGAATGTAATTTTGAAACTTTTTATAGAGTTCATTTCTATTCCAGATTAGCTTTTCGTTTTTATAGAGAAATTGCAAGTTTTAATTGCTATGACAAGGAATCCTTATATGCGGGGGTTAGAGATTCATTTGATTGGTTAAATTGGTTGCACTTTGATAAAACGTTTAATGTTCAAGTAACTGGGCGAACATCTTCTTTAAGTCATACTCATTTCACAGCTCTTGAAGTAAAAAATTCTATAACTGATTTGCAACAGGCAGTTTGGAATAAAAGATCAAATATTTCTCTAGATAATCCTGATTTTATAATTCATCTTCATTTAAATAATAATAAAGCAATTCTCAGTCTTCAAAGCAGCGTAGAAAGCTTACACAAAAGAGGCTATAGACCCGCTATTGGAAATGCTCCATTAAAAGAAAATTTAGCTTCTGGATTGATAAATATGACTCAATGGAATGGCAAAGTTCCATTAATAGATTTTATGTGTGGCTCGGGTACTTTTTTAATTGAGGCAGTCAACCAATTCCTTGGAGTTCCAATAAATATTGATCAAGTATATCTTTTTGAAAATTGGTTGGACTTTAGAAAAGATATTTATCTTAATGAAAAAAATAAGGCAAAAAATAAAATTATAAATTATGAAAAATTACCAACAATAATAGGTTGTGAAATTAATAAAAAGGTTTTTGAGCAGGCGAATGTAAACATATCATTAGCTGGACTCGAAAATTATATTGAGCTTATAAATAATGATTTTTTAGCACTCCAATTAAGTTGCACACCTGGGATAATCATATGTAATCCTCCATACGGCAAAAAATTAGGCGATGAAAATGAATTGATTTGTTTATATGAACAAATGGGAATCTACCTGAAGAACAATTTTTCAGGTTGGGAATTTTGGCTGCTAAGTGGAAATCCAAAACTAACAAAATATTTGAAAATGAAATCTTCATTGAAAATTCCCGTTAGCAATGGGGGAATAGATTGTAGATGGATAAAGTACTTAATAAGGTAATTTATTTTTTGCCTAAAACTGCCTTTGTTGTCTTGCCTAAACCCTCAAATGTTTGAGGAAGATAAGGCCCTTTAGCTAATTTTCCTCCAAGCTTCAAACTTAAGCCAGCAAGAAATAAATCGATAAATATTATGAGTAATAAATTATATTCAATATTCCAGTTATTATATTTCGTTAGAAAAAGATAAAAAATAATATGGATGAAAATTAGTACTAATAATAATAATGTACTGCCAATTGCCAAAAATATTCCACCACTAATTAATCTTCTTTTTTCTCTATCTACTTCTTGAAGAGCTATTCTTACATGCAAATCCATCACTGAACTTGCGATCGCTGAAATTCTCGAGGCCGTACTTGCAAAGTTTTTATTTTTTGGTTTTTCCATATTATTTTCTGCCACTGTTAAGGAGAGTTCCTATTAGTAAACCAATACCAGCCGCAATAGCAATAGATAATAGTGGTTTTTTTCTTATTGGATTTTCTATTTTTGGTCTAAGTGTATTGTTAAGTTCTTCTAATAATTCTTCTAATTGACTTTCGATAGGTTCAATTTTTTCTGATATTTCCCAATTGTTTTCTCTTATTGAATCAATGATTTCAAATAGTTGGCTTTTTATTCCAATTACTGAGGTTCCACTATGGCTAGCTATTACTTCAACTAAATCATCAATACTCCCTTTTGTAGCTTCAATGGTTTGTTGTGTAATGTTAGGCCATTTTTCTTTTATTAAAGGTATTAAATTATCAATTTTTTCAAGTAACCATTTTTCCGAAATAACTTCTTTTTCAGGAAGATCAGAGTTATTTTCTTTTTCTTCTACTTCTTTGGGAGGATGGTAAGTCTCCATTATTTAAACTTATTTATTTTAAGATTAGACCCTATTTCTTAATTTGGAACCCTTATCTAAAGAATTGTTCGATTTATATAGAATAAAAACATATAAAAGTTTATTTACATTTTATTTATCTAGTCAGTTCTGCAAGAAGGTTTTGTTAAGCTATTACTGAATTTATTAAATGAGTTTAAATTTTCATCATGGATATTACATTTGCATCCTTAATTTTTGCATCTCGCACAATCCCTACAGATTTTGGATTAGTAGCTGCAGCTATCGCTGGAGCTGGAAGTTTGCTATTCATTGCTTTAAGATTTGTACCTGATTCAGGTAATTAAATAACAGGAACCATCTTTAATAAAATATATCTTTATCTCAACTTTGTTTTGAAAATAGTTTCGGTTTATTTATCAGTTAGATAATGAATAAATGGGTTTTGCTTGAACATAAAGTTTTTTCTGCTAACTCGTTTAATATTCATTATGATTTTCTTGTTGAAAATGGCATAGATTGTTTAACTTGGAAATTTTTTAAACTACCTTTGTTAAATCAAGCTTCTATAGAAATTATTAAGCAGCCAAATCATAGACTTGTATGGTTATCTCGGATAGAACATGAACTTTCTGATAATAGAGGGTTTGTAAAAAGAATTGATCATGGAATATTTAAAAGTGTTTCTGATAAATTGGACTCTGAACATTATAGATTCATTTTGGATGGTGAACTTCTTTATGGCTTGTTTGAAATTTCAGCTAATTCTTGCCGATTGAGCAAAAGTGATTAATACTCATTTATCAATAAACGTAATATTCCTATTGAGAATTTTTGCAAATTAGTTATTCTTATTTAGCTATTGAGACTTGAGAGTGGTACATATCAATCAGGTCGAGTTTGAAAATTTTAAATCTTTTGGGGGAAATGTAAAAATACCTCTTGAAGAAGGTTTTACGGTGGTTACGGGTCCTAACGGTTCTGGGAAAAGTAATATTTTAGATGGAATTTTATTTTGTTTAGGTCTAGCTAATAGTAGAGGTATGAGGGCTGAAAGATTACCAGATCTAATAAATAACTCTAAAGTTAAAGAGGGTAAGTCATCAGAAACATCTGTATCGGTAAAATTTAATATTCAAGATTGGTCTCCCAGAGAGGACCTTCCGCCTTTGGAACTAGAAGAAGAAGAAATTGCCCTTAATAAAGGTCAAAAAGAATGGTTAGTTTCTAGAAAATTAAGGCTTATGCCAGGTGGTTCTTATGCTTCTACTTATACTTCTGATGGAAAACAATGTACCTTGCAACAAATACAGAGAATATTAAGAGATATCAGTGTTGATCCTGAGGGCAGCAATGTTGTTATGCAGGGTGATGTAACAAGAATAGTATCAATGAATAATAAGGAGAGGAGAAATCTTATTGATGAATTAGCAGGAGTCGCACTTTTTGATACAAGAATAGAACAAACTAATGCAAAATTAAATGACGTTTTCGAAAGACAAGAAAGATGTGAAATTTTAGAAAATGAATTGCAATCTAGTAAAAATAAGCTTGAAAAAGAATGTGAAAAAGCAAAGCGATATAAAGAGTTAAAGGCAAAACTATTTCAAATAACAGAATTAGAGAAAGTTCTTATTTTTGAAAAACAAGTTAAGCATGTTGAATCTATAGAAAAAAAAGAAAGTGAAATTGAAAAAAATAAAATCTTATTTAATAAACAAAAAGAATCTATTAGTAAAGAAATATCAGTTTTAGAAAATGATTTGAAAATACTTGTTGATGAGCTTAAGGAGAAAGGAGAGGATAAATTGATAAAAGTTAATTCTGATATTGGAAGTATTAACTCTAGCTTGAGAGAACTAGATAGGGTATCAATTCTCAATAAAGAAGAAGGCATTAAATTACAAAAACAGAGAGATGAAATTGCAATTTCTAAGAGGAATATCGAGTCAGAAAAGATGAGAGAAGAAAATTTCGATGATAATTTTTTAAATCAATTGAACTTGCAAATTGATGATCTCACTTTAAAACACAAACTATCCAGAAAAAAACTTTCTGATGCGGCTGGAGAATCTGGAGAATTCTCAAAACAAAGTATCAAATTAAATGCTGAGCTTGAAAGTATAAAAAATCAAATTAGTCCTTTGGAAATAAAAAAAAGGAAAATTGAAGAAGAAACTATTCAAAATAATATTCAAAAAGATGAGATATTGTCACAGATCGAATCCTTAGACTTAGAAAAGCAGAAACTTTTTCAGGGAAATCAAAGAAAAAAAGAGACATTCGATACAAAGAATAAAAACTTGGCAAGTAATAGCGCAGAAATTAATTCTTTAAAAAATGAAATCGATTTATTAATTAAAACTAAATCAAGGCTAAATAACGAGCAATTAAGGCTTGAAAAGGATTTATCTAGATTAGAAAGCAGGAAGGAAGCTTTAAACGAATCTAGAGGTTCATATGCTCTCAGAATTCTCTTAGAGGCTGGGTTAGAGGGTATACATGGTTATGTAGCTCAACTTGGAGAGGTCAGTGAGAAAAATAGATATGCATTAGAAATTGCTGCTGGAAATAGGTTAGGACAAATTGTTGTTGATAATGATCATATTGCTGCAAAAGCAATTGAAATTCTTAAAAAGAAGAAAGCGGGAAGATTAACTTTTTTACCTTTAAATAGAATTAAAAGTCAAAAAAAGAATTATGCAATTTCAAGATTTGAAAATAACAGGGAGAATGGATTTATTGATAAAGCAATTAATCTAATTACTTTTGATGAAGTTTATTCAGATGTTTTTCAATATGTTTTTGGAGATACTTTGGTTTTTGCAGACTTATCCTCAGCTAGATTATCTACACAAAAAAATAGGTTGGTTACCTTAAGTGGCGAATTATTAGAAGCAAGTGGTGCTATTACAGGAGGCAGTATGTTAAATAAAGATTTGGCTTATAGGTTTGGAATTAATAATGATATTGATGATTCCAGTCCTATAAAAGAAAGATTATTAATTATCGAAGAAGCTTTAAAAGAGTCAAATAATGAATTGATATTAAAAAATAATAGATTTAGTATATTAAATTCTAACCGCAGTCAAATAATTGAGGATTGTGCCTCATTTAATAAAGAAATTGAAGTAAATCAAGATTCTCTTAAAGTTGTCTCGCAAAGAATTGAGGACTGTAATTCGAGATTAAATAAAGTTGATACTGCTAATAATTTCTTAGTTAAAGAGTTAGGTCATTTAAAAAATCAATTGAAGCCTTATCATGATAAGTTTCATCAACTACAAACTATTCAAAAGGCAAATTATGAAAAAAATCAAAAATCATCATTAATAGCTTTTAATGACGATTTTAATAATCTTGATAAAAAACTTGAATTACTTATTAAAGAGAGAAATACATTACTAGATAAAAAGAATCAATTTGCTTTAAATAAAGAGCGTATCAATAATTCATTAAAAATTACTTTACTACAAGAAAAAAACTTGCAGGAATCTATTAAACAACTCGCAATTGCTCATAGTGAATGGATAGAAAAAAGAGAACAATTTAAAAAAGAGCTTTCAGATCTCGATAATCAAAAAAATTCTCTAGAGAAGAATTTAGGTTTATTGAGAAGGAAAAGAGATGAATTAAACTCTTCAATTTCAAATAAAAGGCAAGAATATAATAACTATTTGTTAAAGCTTGAATATCTTGAACGGGATATGCATTCCCTTAAAGAAGAGATGAGGAGCGAGAAAATAAAATTAGAAAATTATAAAAAAGATCTACCTAATCCTTCCCCGGAGTTTGGAGAATATGAAGGGAAGAGTCTTGAATCATTGCAATCAGAAATTTCGATTATAAATGCAAAACTAGAAAGCTTAGAACCTGTCAATATGTTGGCTCTTGATGAACTAGAAGAATTAATTGAGAGATTAAATGGTTTGCGAGAAAAATTAGAAATTCTATCTAATGAAAGATCTGAATTATTGCTGAGAATAGAAACTGTATCTACGATGCGTCAAGAAGCTTTTATGCAAGCATTTACAGAAGTTGATAGACATTTTAGAGAAATTTTTGCAAATTTATCTGATGGAGATGGATTTCTTCAACTTGAAAATCCTAATTCTCCTTTAGAAGGAGGATTAACTTTAGTGGCTCATCCCAAGGGAAAAAATGTCAGAAGATTAGCGTCTATGTCAGGTGGTGAAAAATCGTTAACTGCTTTAAGTTTTTTATTTGCTTTGCAAAAGTATAAGCCTTCACCTTTTTATGCATTAGACGAGGTTGATAGTTTTTTAGATGGTATTAATGTTGAAAGGTTGTCAAAACTAATATCAAATCAGTCATCAAATGCTCAATTTATAGTCGTTAGTCATAGAAGGCCTATGATAAGTGCATCTGAACGAACAATTGGGGTTGCGCAAGCAAGAGGTGCTAATACTCAAGTTCTTGGGTTACCAAATGCTGCATAAACACACTTTTTTAAATTTATACGTCAGAATGATAAAAAGAAATTTATGAGCTTGTCTAACACATCTGCTAATAAGAATCTCCCTAGCTCGGTTCCTAGTGAACGTTTATGGTTAAGGTCAGAATTAATGGGAACACAAGTGATAACTACGGATACTGGAAGGCGGCTAGGCGTAGTTGGCGAAGTTGTTGTTGATATCGATAGAAGAGAGGTAGTCGCTTTGGGACTAAGAGATAATCCACTTACAAGATTTTTACCAGGTTTACCAAAATGGATGCCTTTAGAAAGTATCAAGCAAGTTGGAGATGTCATATTAGTTGACTCTCTAGATTCTTTGAGTGAGGGTTTTTCACCAGAACGATATGGGAAGGTAATTAATTGTCAGGTGATTACAGAATCTGGACAACTTTTAGGAAGAGTTCTTGGCTTTTCATTTGATATTGAGACTGGGGATTTGATATCTCTTGTTATGGGTGCTGTTGGTGTTCCGCTTTTAGGTGAGGGAGTTTTAAGTACTTGGGAAATACCTGTTGAGGAAATAGTAAGTAGTGGTACCGACAGGATTATTGTTTATGAAGGTGCTGAAGAGAAATTGAAGCAGCTAAGTAGTGGATTGCTTGAGAAACTTGGAGTCGGGGGTTCTTCCTGGGATGAAAGAGAAGCAAATGGATACTCAGCAAATCTTGTACCTGTTGAAAATCAGTTACTTTCAGGATCTGAATCAGAAGAGCAAAATAATTTGATCGAGGAATATGAAGAAGTTGTTGAACAAGATGATTATGAAGATGATTATGAAGATGAACTTGAATATGTTGAAATAAAGGCTTCGTCAGAGGAAACAAATAGAAAAAAGCTATACATGGATAATGATTATTCTGATCAGATCGAGGATCAAAATAGAGTTAATCAAATAGATGAAAAAAACAATATTGATTTTAAGAAAAAGAAACAATCAAATACTAATTTAGCTTCTAAAAGACCAATTCAAAATGCAACTGAAACTGTAGATATTGAACCACTAGATGAACAAAATTTACTTCAAGATAATAAAAAATCAGAAAAGTTTGAAATTGATGATCCCTGGTGATTGTTAAAGTTTTTTTATTGAATTAATAATTAAAGAAGCAAGTTTTTTTGCTGCTCCTTTATCGCCTCTTTCTTTGTGTAGATTATCCCTAATACTTTTTAATTGATCTTTATTTTTAATAAGATAAGATACTTCTGTTGCAATTCTCTTTGGTGAAATATTACCTATCCTTTCAGGGACAATCATTCTTTTAGCTTTAATATTTGGCCAAGCAAAAAACTTCTTTTTTTGAAAATAGAAATATTTAATTATAAAAGTTAGGAATCTATTTATAAATGAAATTTTTCCAATTACTCCAAAAATACCATCCCAGGCATTCATCATATTTAAATGTTGAGTTGGTAGAACAACTAACATTGGAAGACTAATTGCTGCTAATTCAGCAGTATTTGCTCCTACAGTTGTAATTGCAAGATCACATTCTTTTAGTATTTCATAGCAAGGATGTTTCTTGATTAGATAAATCTTAGTATTTTTTGATGTTTCAATTACATAATCAAAACGAGAGTCTTTGAAGTTTTTAATTGTTTTGATTTTTGATGAGTAATGTTTAGCAATTGGATTTTTGTTGCTTTGAAAAAATAAATATTCACTTTTATCAGTAGTTGGGGCAATGGGAATTATAAAATTTATATTTTCATTTTCTTCAGCGATATGATCTGCAACTTCTAAGAAGAAAGGAATTCCAACAGAAAGCTTTGCTTTCTTAGAACCAGGCAATAATGCAATGTAGTTTTTTTCTTGCTTTCTTAATGATGTTTCGCTACTAAGTTTGATATCTGCCATCAAATCGCCAATTACTTTACATTTATATTTATATCTTTGAGGTATTAATTGTTTTACTTTTACATTCATAGCAGCAATTTCGTTGGTCCATTTAGGCCATCGCGAAACCCACTCAGCATATGTGATATTTAAATAACCTAATCTTTTAGCTAATAAAATGCTCCAAAATTGATCCCCACCAAGGAAAATAACTACCCCTTTTTTTGGCCAACTAGCAAAAGAATGTGGCTTTATTAATAATTTCCAAAAACTTTTAGATTTTGTAATTAATTCGAATTTATTCCATGAATTTGCAACTAAAAATTCTTTACCAGTGGCATTTGGGCAAGGAACAAGGACTAACCTAAGAGTGAAATCTTGTTTATCGTCATCGCATAGTGATTTATTTATTTTGTTAAGCTCATCCACTACAGGGTTTACCCATGTAGTTAATTCACCAGGACCATTAGATACTATAACTACTGCAACTGTTTTTTTGTTCATTGCAGTTAAACCAGAATACAATAAATGCGGACGGCGAGACTTGAACTCGCAAGGCCGAAGCCACACGCTCCTTAGACGTGCGCGTCTACCAATTCCGCCACGTCCGCAAAGGGTTTTCAGCAAACGGGTGATACCTAAACCTTAAAAATATCATACATTATCGGATGAAATAAGCATGTAGTTCGAAAAGAGTATTGTTGAATATGATGAATAATTTTTCTATTGCATAAAACAAATATTTATACATATATAACGTTTTAGGTTGTATTCTAAAAAATGTCCTCTGATTACTAAAAAATTTTGTTGAATACTTTGGCAAATAATTTTTTATTTTAAGTCATTTCATTTCTTCAATTTTATTTTCATAATGGTTGAAAAAGTTTTAATTGCTAATCGTGGAGAAATAGCTTTACGAATTGTCAGAAGTTGTAGAGAACTAGGTATTGCAACCGTTGCAGTTTTTAGCACTGTAGATAAAAAAGCTTTGCATGTTCAACTTGCTGATGAGGCGGTTTGCGTCGGAGATTCATTAAGTAATAAGAGTTATTTAAATATTCCAAATATACTTGCTGCTGCCACATCAAGAGGAGTTGATGCTATTCATCCTGGTTATGGATTTCTTGCGGAAAATGATAAATTTGCTGAGATGTGTAACGATCATGGCATAGTTTTTATTGGTCCATCTCCTAAAGCTATTAGATCTATGGGAGATAAATCTACAGCTAAAGAAACTATGGAAGCAGTTGGAGTCCCAACAGTACCTGGTAGTAAAGGCTTGTTATCAAATGTTGATGAGGCTTTTAAATTGGCAGATGATATTGGCTATCCGGTAATTATTAAAGCGACTGCTGGAGGAGGTGGAAGAGGTATGAGGTTGGTAGAAAACTCTGATAATCTCGAAAAAATGTTTAAAGCAGCTCAAGGTGAAGCAGAAGCAGCTTTTGGTAATGATGGTTTATATATGGAGAAATTTATAAAGAAGCCAAGACATGTAGAAATTCAAATTTTGGCCGATAGGTCGGGTAATGTCGTTCATTTAGGAGAGCGAGATTGTTCAGTTCAAAGAAGGCATCAGAAGTTACTAGAAGAATCTCCTAGTCCTGCAATAAATACTGAACTAAGAAAAAAAATGGGTAACGCAGCTATTGCTGCAGCAAAAAGTATCGGCTACGAAGGAGCAGGGACAATTGAATTTTTAGTTGATGATGATAATAATTTTTATTTCATGGAAATGAATACTAGGATTCAAGTTGAACATCCTGTTACTGAGATGGTTACAGGAGTTGATTTAATAGCTGAGCAAATTAAAATCGCAAGTGGAGCAAACTTGGAATTTAATCAGGATGATATTCATTTAAATGGTCATGCCATTGAATGTAGAATTAATGCTGAAGATCCCTCTCATAATTTCCGACCATCACCTGGAAAAATAACTGGGTGGCTTCCTCCTGGTGGTCCTGGTGTAAGGGTGGATAGTCATGTTTATACAGGCTATGAAATACCTCCTTTCTATGACTCTTTAATTGGTAAATTAATAGTCTGGGGAAAAGATCGTAATACTGCCATTAAACGTATGAATAGGGCTTTAAATGAATGTGCAGTAACTGGTATCCCTACAACAATTAACTTTCATCTAACATTACTGAATAAATCTAAATTTAAGCAAGGTAAGATACATACTAAATATGTAGAAGAAGAATTATTGCCAAATTACTGAGAAATTATTTACTGATTTCTATGAAATAGGTGTTTGCAATGCAAGTTTTATAAGACCTTGCTGACCGACTAAAATTTCTCTTAAAAAGCTTATAACTCCGATCCAAATTACCGGTCCAACATCAACTCCTCCAATAGGAGGGATTAGTTTTCTTGTTAAATTAAGAATAGAGCTTGATGGTATTGAAATGAATAACCATAAACCTTTATTCAAATCAATTTTTGGGTACCAAGTAAGTATTAATCTTATTAGGAAAACTATAGTTAGATATGAAAGAGAAATTCCTAAACTAAAATCTAAAATTTGAAGAGAGTTTACAAGCAATGAAATCACAATTATTTAATTCATCTTAATAAATAACCCATTGATACGTATTTAATTCGTATTATAAATTGAGAATTTAATATTTAAAAAGTGTTTCAAATCTCAAATTTATTACTAGTAGCAGATTTTACTGCTGAAGTTGCAAATAATTCCGCAGTTGGAATGATAGGTAGTTTTATTGCTGCTGCCCTACTTATCGTTATTCCAGCCAGTGCATTTTTGATTTTTGTCAGCCAGAAGGATTCTCTAGATCGTACTTCTACTGGAAGACGCTAGTTTTTGTAGAAGTTTTAAGTACACTATATATAGGGGATATAAGTAACCCTTTTAAAAAATAAGTTTTTGGAGAAAGAATGTGGTCAATGCTAGTCTCAATTGGGCCAGTATTGTTGGTATAGTTCTCGCGGTATGTGGAGGAGGCCTTTATTTTTTGAGGTCCTTTAAGCCTGCCTTGGCAAGGGATTATGATGTTTTTTTCGCAGCAATTGGACTTTTGTGTGGAGGAATATTATTTTTTCAAGGCTGGAGGTTAGATCCTATCCTTCAGTTTGGTCAGTTTTTATTAGCAGGAACTACAGTTTTTTTTGCATATGAAAGTGTGCGATTGAGGGGAGTTGCTACTGATCAAGCTAGAAGGTCATCTTATTTTGATGATGATCCTATTTCGGATGTTCCCAGAAATTCTAGAGGCCGATTTAATGACGATTACGATAGATTTGAAGAATCTCAAAGTCCATCCAGAAGATTTAAACCTCAAGAAGATGAATTTGAAGAAGATTATACAGAGGGGAGATCTCGTAGGAGAAATGTTTCAAGAGCTATACCCTCTTCTGCAGCAAGTAGAAGTAGGCCATCTACGAGGGAAATAAATCAGTTTGAAAATGACGAACCTATAAGAAGGAGAAGACAGACTTCTGAAGGAAGAAATATTAAACAACCAGCAACAAATAACTTTGGTGAGAGAAGAAATTTATCTCGTGATGAAGTTAAAACAGGGTCAAGACCCAGAATGAATCGTACAGTTTCTAGACGAGATAATATCTCTTCTCCTGATGATTCTTCTCCATTAAGTAAGAAACCTACTAGATCTCCTATTAGGCAGCAAACTTCAACAGCTCAAGTAGAAGATGCTTCATTTAAAGATGCTAATCAAGCTAAGAAACCACGTGAGACTCGTAGGGTTAGCTCTTCATCTAGATCAAGTTCAAAAAATCAAAATAGTAGATATAACGTAGGAACAACTAAGAAGAAACCAAGAGATAACAGTTCTAGATTTGATGATTAATTATAAGATTCCTGCCCATTTTAAAAACGATTGTTTACTAAATAATTCAATCAATATTATTGCAAGGAAGCCAATCATTGCAAATCTTCCATTAGTTATTTCAGAGTAACTACTCCATCCAAATTTATATTCATCTTTAATTTCTATAGATTTTTCATCTAATTTATTGTCTTCAATTTGCTCATTGATGTAATTTGGATCTGTTTGCTGTTCTATCGAACTCTCATTCTCTAAATTAGTGACTTCTGAGTTAGTTTGTTCTTCTTTAGAATTCATTTTTTTTGTTAATCCTTAAAATTATACTTATCAGAAGTCAATAATTTCCAGTCTCCTTGTCCATTTAATTCTAAAATATTCTCGTGAAAATCTTTTAAGCTAGGTCTATGTCCAACACTGATAAGAGAAAGTTCTCGTTCCTTAAGTAAACTATATAGTTTTTTTTCAGTGTTAATATCTAAAGCACTTGTTGCTTCATCAAGTACTGCAAATCTCGGAGAATTTAGTAAGAGTCTTGCAAAAGCCAATCTTTGTTGCTCGCCTAGGGAAAGAATTCGTGGCCAATCTTGTTTGATATCAAGATTAGGATACCGATCTACTAAGGTTTTTAAATTTACTTCATGTAGTACAGACGTAAGATGTTCATCACTAAATTTCTTAACTTCTGTGGGATAACATAATTGTTCCCTTAAAGAACCAAGTAACATATATGGTTTTTGAGGTATGAATAATAATTCCCCAATTTTGGGTTTTTTAATTACTCCCTGATCGGGTTCCCATAAACCACTAATCATTCTTAGTAAAGATGTTTTTCCGCACCCAGATGGACCTACAACCAAAAGTGATTGATTATTGTCGATGCTTAAATTTAAATTTTTAATTATTGTTTTATTTGATCCTGGTGGGCAAAGGTCAGCATTATTAATAAGAATTGAGGGGTAATCTGAAATAACGTTTTGATTGTTTTTTGGGTTCTCTTGACTAATGGATTCAACTTTAGATTGGAATCCTTCTAATCTGCCAATTCCGGCAGTAAATTTTGCAAGTTCTTCGATTTGATTAACTATGAAAAATAACGAACCTTCAACCATTCCAAATGCAAAGCTTGCCTGAATAAAGCGTCCATAATCAATATCACCTTTAAAGTAAGGGATTGCCATTATTAAATATGGAAAGAAATTTCCAGCATAATTAATGGATCTTCTCATGACGTCTATTATTACTCTCCATATAATCAGTAAATTAAAGTTTCTCACCACTTCTCCTAAGCGTCTTTCAGTTTCACTTCGCTCAGGATTCTCCCCAGAGTAAAAGGCTATTGATTCAGCATTATCTCTAATATGTACTAGGCCGTATCGAAAATCAGCTTCATATCTGAGTTGATCAAAGTCAATCTTTACAAGATTTTTTCCAGCAATTAAAAGGATAGAAGTTGCAAATGCAGCGTAACCAAATAAAGAAAAAGTAAGTGTTGTACTAATACTCCACAAAATAAGAATATTAAGTGAAAATGTTAGTAGGGCATCAAAAATACCTAATGTAAAAGAGAGACTTTGCCCGGTAAAAGCTCGGGTATCATCTGTGATTCTTTGATCAGGATTATCTACATCAGTTTGTTCTTCATCATTGGGATTTAATTGATAATAAGCTTTATTAGTCATATAATCTTTGACTAAACTTTTTGAAAGCCATTCTCTCCAAATTATTCCTAACTTATATGTAAAAAATATTTGGGAAACACGTATTGGCAGAGCCACAGCGAAACAACAAGCGTAAATCCCCAATATCCGATAAAATCCATCTTCTTGTTTTTCTACCAAAGCGTTTGTTAAATCTCTTGCAATAAATCCAATACCTGCGTTTATTCCGTTTACAGCTAAAAGCATTAATACAATTACCGCGAGGAATAACCAATGTAACCATCTACGGTTTTTTAATTGACGTCTTAAGCTAAAAAAGCTCCCTGATCCAATTAAAAATAAGGCAGAGAAAAGCAATCCCCAGCTACCAGCCCATATTGAATTAACAGTACTTACTACACCTCCGAAATACTTTTCAAGAAAAATTGGTTGAAAGCTTTCAAAAAAACTGATTATTCCTGTAAGACCAACAAGTACTACTCCACCAACACAAAATAAAAGAGAGATCAAAAGCCATATGAATTGAAATCCATTACATTGGTCTATGGGGAGAAAAAATGGCTGGGATAACTTTCTTAATTTCTGTAATTGGTAAAGTATTTTGGATTTATTATTAACTGCTTTATTCATCACTCGACAAGCTTATAAGGTAAATTATAACTTTTAGCAGTCTATTGACCAAAGCCAATAAATGAAAGTGCCCATTCAGGTAAATTTAAGTAATTCAAGATAGTTATGTCAAATTCATGAACTTTTGGAAAAGATTTATCTAATACCCACCATAAAAGAAAAGGTAGATTAAATAAAATTTGTAATTGCCATTTATAAGTTAAAACTCTCCAAATTTTTATTAACTTAGTTTTGAGTGAATCGTCTAGCTCTTCCCAATTTTTTGATATTAAATTGAATAGATTTTTGGATTCTGTATTTAAGGAATCTGGTGTATTCATGTTGTTTTTTTCTTATTTATAACCAATAAACATTCCTTTCGAGAGTTTTAACCTGGGGGCCAATTCATTTTTCTACCAGATAAAAAATGAATATGTAAATGAAAAACTGTTTGTCCCGATTCTGATCCGGTATTAATTACTGTTCTCCAATTATTTAAATTTTTTGATTTAGCGATTTTGCTACCAACAAAAAGTAAATGTCCTAATAAATTTGAATCTTCTTCAATACAATCTAATAAACTAACAATTGGCTTTTTGGGAATCACTAAAAAATGTACTGGTGCTTGCGCTTGGATATCATTAAACGCTATACACAACTCATCTTCATAAAGCTTATCGCAGGTTATTTCTTTATTAATTATTTTTTGAAATATTGTAGTTTCAGACATGAGATTAATTAATAGAAATTACGTCTTTTTCGTTAAACCCTTCCTTTATAAGTTCTTTATTTAAATCATCTTTTGATGTAACTCTATCAACAAATAATATTCCGTTTAAGTGATCCATTTCGTGTTGAATACACCTTGCCAAAAGTCCATCTGCTTTCATTTTACGTGGTCTCCCCATTTCATCTCTAAATTTTAATTTGATAGTTGATGGTCTAACTACATTCAAATAGACGCCAGGTATACTCAAGCAGCCTTCTTCGTATGAATTAAGGGTTGTTCCAAAGTCTGTAATTTCTGGATTGATTAAAATTAGAGGTTCTGCTGCTGAATCTTCAAAATTTACATCTATGACAAGAAGCTCTTTGTTGATACCAATTTGAGGTGCTGCAAGTCCAATTCCTTTAGCTGCATACATGCTTTGAAGCATTTCTCTAGCAAGTTTTCTAATCGATTCATCAACCTTAGTTATTCTTTTGGAATTTTGTCTTAATACATCATCACCAAGTTTATAAATGTCCAGAGATGGTTTCCCTTCTTGTTCTTTTGCAATTTTTTCCGAGCTTCCATTTGTTCTTGACTTTTTTGCAAGTTGTGAAAAATGGTTTGCCACGTTAAAAAAGTTTTTAGTTAAGAGTTTAGCTATAAAAATACTAGCACTTTAATTTACGTTCTTAATAGTTTTTAAATGAGTAATTATGATAAGTTAAAAGTTAGTAAAACTGAATCTAAAAAAAAAGCATTTAAAGAATTAACTATTATTAGGGATATCATCTTTTGGCTTGATGTCGTTGGTGAAAGTCAAAATGAAAATGCTATTTTTGCAAGACCATTTAATAACAAAGATGCGTTTCCTCAGAAATTAACAAGTAAAAAATATAATATTAAAAATAATTTTCATGGCTATGGTGGTAAATCTTATAAATGTATAAATTTTAAAAATAATTTTTATTTGATATGGATAGATCAGATCACCAAGGCAGTATGGTTTCAAATTTTTAAAGAGGCAGCTTCAAATTATAGAAGCCAAAATAAATATCTCGTTTCAGTTCAAGAACCTAGTCAACTATCTAAATCAATTGATGGAAATTTTGATTCTTCATTTGTCATTTCTGAAAAAAATTTTTTGTATGGAATTTGCGAAATAAATAATAGAGATTATTTATTTTCTTTAAATTTAGAAAAAACTAAACAAGATATTCATCGAATAAAAAAATTTAAAAATTTTGCTGGAGAATTATCTTCTAATACCTCTGCCAACTTACTTTCGTGGATAGAGTGGGATTCCCCATATATGCCTTGGGAGAAAAATGAGCTGTTTTTTGCTCAAATAGATTTAGATGGCGAGATACAAAAAATAAAAAAATTTTCAAATAAGCTGATAAATTCCAAAAAAAACGTTTCTTTTTTTCAACCCTATTGGATAAGTGAAACACTTTTAGTATGTTCTGAAGATAGTTCTGGATGGTGGAACTTATTGTTTTTAGATGTTAGTGAAATTGAGAATATTTTTATTAAGAAAAGAGTACAGAGAAATTTGATTGAATATGGAGCACCACAATGGGTAACTGGAATAACATTCTTTTCAGGGACTATAAAAAATTTATTTTGTTTAGCAAAAAAAGAAAATAGTTTAATAGTGGAACAATATAAAGATCTTGAATTTTTTGAAGAATTTCATACTCCTTTTACCTCAATAAGCGATTTCAGTGTTTTTCGGAAAAAAGTTCTTTTAAAAGGTTATGGATCTGATTTTTTAGGAATTGTATTTGAAATTGATTTTTCAACGAAAGTTATACCAAATTTTTCTGAGCAGATATTTTTTGATCATATAAAAGATTGTTCAAAACCTGAAATATTTTGGTTTAAAGGTTTTGAATCTAAATCTACTCATTCTTTTCTTTATAGGCCGCTTGTTGAAAATTTTAGAAAGCCACCGCTCCTTGTTAGAGCACATAGCGGACCAACTTCATGTTTTGATGGATCATATAATTCTGAAGTTCAATATTGGACTTCGAAGGGATTTTTTGTTGCTGAAGTCAATTATGGAGGATCATCAGGATTTGGCAAAGCATATAGAGAGAGGTTGAATCATAAATGGGGTATTGTTGATTCTTATGATTGCAAAGCACTAGCTCTTGAATTGACTAAATCAAATCAAGTTGATAGTGAAAAAGTAGTAATTTTTGGGAATAGTGCCGGTGGGTTAACTGCCCTGAATTGTTTATTATATGGGTCTATTTTTACAGCAGCAATTTGTAAATATCCTGTTATTGATTTGAAGGATATGCATAATAATACGCATAGGTTTGAAAAAGATTATTTAAATTCTTTGGTAGGAAATTATGCAAAAAATCTTGATGATTATATAACTAGATCACCGATAAATCATATTAACAAAATAAAAAAACCTATCTTATTGTTTCATGGAAAAAAAGATACAGTTATTTCTTATAAACAAACTTTAAAAATTCAAGAAATCTTGATTCAGAATAATAAATATTCAGAAGTTATTTTTTTTGATAATGAAGGACATGGTTTTAGAAATATTGAAAATAAAGAATTAGTAATGCAAAAATCCCAGGAATTTTTAAAAAATGCTTTGAATATTTAAGAATTGATTTTTAGAAAATCAATAGTATCTTTTAATTTTTCTATAAACATATCAATTTCTTCGTAATTGGTTGTGAAATTCATGCTGATTCTAGCTGTTGATTTAATTCCAATATATCTGTGAAGAGGTTGACAGCAATGGTGACCACTTCTGATGCAAATTCCTTTTGAATCAAGAATTTCAGCAATATCATTTGAATGTATATTTTTTATATAAAAGGTGGCAAGTGAGGCTCTTTCTGGATCTATCTCCGGCGATGGACCTATAATTTCAATATTTTCTATTTCATTTAATTTTTCAAATAAATATTTAGTAATATTCTTTTCATATTCATGAATTTCATTTAATCCTATAGTGTTTATGTAATTAATTGCTTCTGCAAGGCCAATTGCTTCTGCAATAGCTGGAGTTCCAGCTTCGAATTTATGTGGGAGCTCTGCCCAGGTACTTGTCTCTTCAAAGACATCTTGAATCATTTCGCCACCTCCAAAGAGAGGAGGAATTTTTTCAAGAATTTCTTGTCTTGACCAGAGGAAACCAATTCCTGTAGGGCCGCAAAGTTTATGTCCTGATCCCGCTAAAAAATCTATATCAAGATCAATTACATCCAGTTTTTGATGCGCCAAACTTTGGCATGCATCTATTAATACTAGAGAACCTTTTTGTTTGGCTAATTTAGTTATCTCTTTAATTGGATTACAGCAACCTAGTGTATTACTAACATGTACCAGGCTAACAAGCTTTGTTCTAGATGTTAATTTTGATTTAAAATCCTCTAAATCTAATTTTCCATTTTTATCGATGCCTATAAATTTTAATTTACATTTATTTTTTGCTGCAACCATTTGCCATGGAACAATATTGCTATGATGCTCCATTATTGATAGAAGAATTTCATCGTTTTCTCTTAATGAATATTCACCCCATGATCTAGCAGCTAGATTTATTGCTTCAGTAGCATTCCTTGTGAAAATAATTTCTTTTGTCGAATTTGCTTTTATATATTTACTAATTAAGTATCTTGCATTTTCAAATTCTTCTGTCGCTTTAGCACTTAATTGATGCGCTCCTCTATGTACATTGGCATTAAAATTTCTGTAATATTCATCAATTTTTTTTAAAACTTGAATTGGTTTTTGCGTGGTTGCAGCATGGTCTAAATAAATGATTTGCTCATTACTTTTTATGTTGTTATTTAAAAGAGGAAAGTCTTTCTTAGTTATTTCTGGGAAATTTTGAATCGTTTCCATTATTTTAATTTAAAAGTTTATCAAGCAAATCCCATCTACCTTTTGAAACGGGAATAAATGAAATTATTTCTTGAAAGTAAGAACTTAATTGTAGTTTACTTGCTTCTGGTAATGTGATCCCTCTTGATCTCATATAAAAAAGTTCATCCTCATTTAATTGCGATATTGTAGCTCCATGTTTGCATTTGACGTCATCGGCAATTATTTCTAATTGAGGTTTGGTATCTATTTGTGCGAGATTTGATAAAAGTAAATTCCTACTTAATTGAGAAGCGTCAGTTTTCTGTGCAATTTTAGGAACTATTATTGAACCTTCAAATATTGCATGTGATTCATCTTCAGCAAGTGATTTGTTGATTTGATCTAGAAATCCATTGGGGCCATTGAAGTCTATTTTTGTATAAGTAGAAATTTGTTCATCTTTTTTTGTTATTTGCATACCTTTAATAATGGTTTTAGCGTTTCCTTCGGATTGTTTAATACTAATTTGAAATCTTGCATAATTGAATTTAAAATGTAGAGAGCCTAAGTTGTATTTGCTATTTTTTTGTTGAATTACATTGAGAGAATTTAATAAATTTGATCTGTTTTCACCGTAAGAAACAACACCATGATTTACAGAACTATTTTCCTCTAAACAAAAGTATGTTGATTGAGATAAGGAAGAGTTTTCTTTACCAAGATTTACTTGAAGTAATTCAACATCACAATTCTTTTCAAAAAATATTACGAGGGTTTTAGCGTTTAATGAATTAATTGATGAATGACTAAAGATTTCAATAGGAGGAATTTTTGATCCATTGATTTTTAATCCCAATATATTTGTTGTATTACTCAAAGACAGATTAAGCAAATCACTCCAATTTTCGTTTTGATCAAAGCTAGATATCTGTGCTTTGATATATTTATCTAATTCATACTGACTTAATTGCTGTATTGAATAATTTTCATTTATTAAATTAATTTGGCAATTATTACCAATTATTAACCTAATAATACTCTCAGAAGTGTTCGGAAAAGGTGTATCAAATTTTGGATTTTTTTCATTAACCGAGTAGTCTAAAAAGTTTGAAAATTTCGATTTATTTGAAAGTCTCCATAGTTCACTTTTAGGATTAGGCAGGGGACTTGACTGTAATTTATCTAGACAGATTTTTTGTATTTCTGTTTGATTATCAAAGGATTTATTGGTTTTTATTTTTTCAATTATTTCCATTTGTTTAGTTCTTTTTTATAAAGTTATCAGTCCATTCATACCCTTTTTTCTCAAGCTCTAGAGCAAGATCACTCTCACCAGTTTTTATTATTTGTCCGTCTGACATAACATGCACAAAATTTGGTTCAATTTCATCTAATAATCTTTGATAGTGGGTAATAAGTATTATCCCAGTTTGTGCATTAGATATTTTTTTAATTCCTGATGCCACTATTCTTAGAGCATCAATATCTAGACCAGAATCGGTCTCATCTAATATTGCTATCTTGGGCTCAAGTAAAGCCATTTGCAGAATTTCATTTCTTTTTTTTTCACCTCCAGAAAATCCTTGGTTTACACTCCTTGATAGGAATGCATGATCCATTTTCACAATTTCTAACTTTTTTTTAACTAATTCTTCAAAATCAAAAATATCTAATTCTTCTTTGTTGAGGAATTTCCTTCTTGCATTAGTTGAAACTCTAAGAAACTCGAGATTACTTACACCTGGGATCTCAATCGGATATTGAAAACCAAGAAAAATTCCTGATTGAGCTCTTTCTTCAGGTTCTAGAGAGTTGATGTTTTCACCTAAAAATTTTATGTTTCCATTGGTGACATTATACGAAGGATGTCCTGCAATTATTTTCGAAAGAGTACTTTTGCCACATCCATTTCTTCCCATAATGGCATGGATTTCTCCAGGGTAAACAGTAAGTGAAACCCCTTTTAAAATTGGAAGATTATCAGTAGATGCAGAGAGATTTTCAACTTCTAAAATTGGTTCTGATTCTTTCATTTTATTTTTCATTTCAGTTTAGAAATTGATCCATTAACCTACTGATCCCTCTAGCTTAAGTGCCAGTAACTTATCTGCTTCAGCAGCAAATTCCATAGGTAATTGATTAAATACGTCTCTGCAAAAACCGCTGACCATCATAGATACTGCCTCCTCAAATTCTATACCTCTACTTTGGAGATAAAAAAGTTGATCTTCTGAGATTCTACATGTGCTTGCCTCATGCTCAATTTCAGAATTGGGTTGTTGAGAATTGATGTAAGGGAATGTATTCGCAGAAGCTTGATCCCCAATTAACATTGAATCACATTGACTGTAATTTCTTGATCCTTTGGCTTTTGTTCCCATTTTGACAAGACCTCTGTAGCTATTTATTGAGTTGCCTGCACTAATACCTTTGCTAACAATAGTTGATTTAGTCTTAGGACCGATATGGATCATTTTTGTGCCAGTATCTGCTTGCTGATGATTATTGGTGAGTGCCACTGAATAAAATTCTCCTACAGATTCTTCCCCTAAAAGAAGACAGCTAGGATATTTCCATGTAATTGCAGAACCTGTCTCAACTTGAGACCAGCTAATTTTACTCCTATTGCCTAAACATTTTCCTCTCTTAGTGACAAAATTAAAAATTCCGCCATTACCTTCTTCATCACCAGCATACCAATTTTGCACTGTTGAATACTTTATTGAGGCGTCGTCTAATGCTATAAGCTCTACAACTGCTGCATGAAGGGTATTTGTATCAAACATTGGAGCTGTACAACCTTCTAGGTAACTTACAGAACTTGATTCTTCAGCAATGATTAGTGTTCTCTCGAATTGTCCTGAATCTCCACTATTAATTCTGAAGTAGGAAGATAGATCCATAGGGCAGGAAACACCTTTTGGGATATAAACAAAAGAACCATCACTAAAAACAGCAGAATTTAGTGCAGCAAAATAATTATCACTAGCTGGGACTACTGTACCTAAATATTTTTCAATTAAATCCGAGTGACTTTTAACTGCTTCACTAATTGAGCAAAATATAACTCCATGTTCAGCAAGTTCTTCTTTAAAAGTTGTGGCTATAGAAACACTATCAAAGACAGCGTCTACCGCTACATTTGTGAGTTTTTTTTGCTCCGTAAGGGGTATTCCCAATTTGTCAAAAGTCTCGAGAAGTTTGGGATCAACTTCATCTAAACTAGAAATTTTGTCTTTTTGCTTAGGAGCAGAGTAATAAATTATATCTTGATAATCAATTTTTTTATATCCTAAACCTGCCCAATCAGGCTCTTTCATTTTTTGCCATTTTTTGAAGGCTTTTAATCTAAATTCAAGAAGATATTTTGGTTCTTCTTTTTTCTGAGAAATTAATCTTATGATGTCTTCATTCAATCCCTTTGCTATTTTTTCAGTTTCAATATCAGTAACGAAACCATATTTATAAGGCTCTTTTACTACATCTTTAACTAAATTTTCGTTGACCATGTTATCAAAAATAACTTATTACAATTAGCTTTATATACTCTAACGAAAGATACCCCCAATATTGAGTTTTTTCCCTTTATTAAAACTAAAATTTAATGTCTAATCATCTTGATCCCTTGTCAAACCCATTAAACATAGAAATTATTCAAGAAATTGATAATCTTGATCTACCTATAATGCAGAAACATCATTTAAGAATACTTGCTCATTGCCTCCAGATTTTAAAAATTATCAGTGAAGAGAGTAGTTTTGAATATCAAAATAAAAAAAATCCCTTGAGAGAATGGTGTGATAACCAATCCAAAAAATTTGATGATAAAAAATTTAGTGATCTTTTTTATGAGCAGTTAGAAACCACTTCGAAAAAATTAAGTACTTTTTCAAAAAAAATTGGAAAAAATATTGAGGATTTAGAGATAGGTGATTTAATACTCCTAGTTGAACAACGCTGAAGTTTCTTTTAATTGATCCCGAAGAAAAAATATATTTTTGTTGAGTCGTTAACAAATTCAGGTAATAAAATTTAAAAAAAAAGAAAATTAATTTACATTTAAAAAAGATCTGAAAATTAATTAATTGCTTTGATACCAATTGTTTTGAAGATAAATATTAATTTTGAGAATTTTTTAGTAGTCAGAGGATCCTGACGACAGGGCAAAAAGGCACACAATTTTAAAAAAAAAAGAACATACTGATCCCAAACAAAAACGGAGAATTTAAAGTGGCTGATGGGATCACGAAAAAAGATCAATTACTCTCACTTACCCTCAGACAATTACGTCAAGAAGCAAGTAAATTATCAGTTCCGCTATACAGTCGCAAAACAAAAGCTGTTCTAGTAGATTTAATACTCAAATATCAAGAAAAATTTACAAAAAAAACATACACTACTCCATCCCAATCAAAATCTGAAGAGACTTTTGAGTCCAACTCTTTCAGCAGTAGTGATGAAGTTCAAACAAATGTAGTATTCCTACCTCGAGATCCGGATTGGGCTTACGTTTTTTGGCAAATTTCTGATGCAGACCGAGAAAAAGCACAATCCTTGGGAGCTAACAAATTATGTCTAAGATTATTTGATGCATCTGGTTCCGAAGGAGGTAACATGAATCAAGGAACATTAAGGGAGATAGCAGTTGATAGTTACAGTACTGAGTGGTACTTGCCAATCCCACTTGCAGATAGAGACTATAAGGTTGAATTAGGTTATAAATATGGTTTTAACTGGATGTCATTGGCATTTTCTTCGATAAGCCATGTTCCTGGCTCACATCCCTCTGAGCAAATTCTTGATAAATTCGTACCTTTTAATTTGGATTCTACTTCTGAGTCAATTCCAGATATTTCAAATCCTGTTGTTTCTGAACAAAATGGAATGCATGAAAGGTTATACCAAGCAGCAACTAATATTCCTTTCAGAAGAAAAGTTGGTTCTGAAGAATTCATGGAAAATGTAAATTCAACAAATCTGAATGATAATCTTTCAGACTCAGGTGCTGGTAAATGGTCATCAGGTTTAAATGATTCTGGAAGTGGAATTGTTAAAAATAGATCTTTTTGGCTCGTAGCTGATGCCGAATTAATAGTTTATGGGGCTACAGAGCCTTCTGCAAAACTTACAATAGGTGGAGAAGATGTACCACTTGCTGCAGATGGTACTTTTAGAATTCAAGTTCCATTTAGAGATGGGACTCAAAAATACGATATTAAAGCAGTTGATGTATCTGGTGAGCAAGAAAAAAGTATAACAATGAAATTTGATAGAACTACACCACTTGACGATACTAATAATAAAGATGATGCTGAGACTGAATGGTTTTAATAAATTAAATTAATGCTTAAAAAAATTGTGGCTTTCACTCCATTGTTTGGGGCATTGACGTTTCCACTAATAGTTCCTATTACAATTTCTAAATTTGGTGTTAACTATGGACTTCTTAGTGCATTATTGATTTCTTCATTATGGTTTATCGCT
The DNA here is from genome assembly GCA_000635535.1 of Prochlorococcus sp. scB243_496M6. The sequence goes on from JFMF01000008.1 coordinate 26,282, forward strand.
ATGTTAAGAACATCCGAAATGCCTCATTAATTTAGTTAGATTTTTGGAAGTTTCTTAAAAATATGACTCAAGTTAGTGTAATTAATATCAATTCTCCTTTTCTAGATCAAAAACCAGGTACGTCTGGACTAAGAAAAAGTACTTTAAAGTTTCAGGAAGAACATTATCTAGAAGTTTTTATTGAAGCAATCTTACAATCATTAGAAGATTTAAAAGGTTCAACATTAGTAGTTGGTGGTGACGGCAGATATGGCAATATTGAAGCAATAGAAAAAATTGTCCAAATATGCATAGCTCATAAAGTTCAAAAGGTTATTGTTCCAAAATACGGTTTATTATCTACTCCTGCGACATCACATTTGATTAGAAAAGAAAAAGCTATTGGTGGAATTATTCTTTCTGCAAGCCATAATCCTGGTGGGATTGATGGCGACTTTGGAGTGAAATTGAATATCTCTAATGGTGGTCCAGCTCCTGAGATAATTACCAATAAGATTTTCAAGGCTTCACAATTACTAACTAGTTATAAAATTTGTAAAATTCAATCACCTAATTTTAGTGAATATGGAACTTATTCTTACGGTGAAACTACCTTAGAAATTATTGATGGATTAACAGATTATTCTAATTTCATGGAGAAAATTTTTGATTTTGATCAAATTAGTGATTTCTTAAAAAAAGACTTCTCTTTAATCTTTGATGCAATGAATGCGGTTACAGGGCCATATGCAAAAAATATTTTTATTGAAAAAATGGGTCTTGCACATGATTGTGTCATGAATGGTAACCCGTTAAAAGATTTTGGAGGTTTACATCCTGATCCTAATCTTACTTATGCATCCCACTTGGCTGATTTGTTATTAAATAAAAAATCTTACAGTTTTGGTGCAGCATGCGATGGAGATGGAGATAGGAATATGATTTTAGGAAGAGGATGTTTTGTAAATCCTAGTGATAGCCTTGCAGTTATCACTGCTAACACAAAATGTGTCCCTGGTTATAAAGATGGTATTACAGGTGTGGCACGATCCATGCCAACCAGCTCAGCGGTTGATAATGTTGCTCGAGCATTAAATATACCTTGTTTCGAGACACCCACTGGTTGGAAGTTTTTTGGAAATCTTTTAGATTCTAATTTAATTACTTTATGTGGAGAAGAAAGTTTCGGAACAGGTAGTAATCATGTGAGAGAGAAAGATGGACTATGGGCAGTTTTGTATTGGTTACAAGTTTTAGCTGAAAAAAAATGTTCGGTAAGTGATTTGATGCAGAATCATTGGAAACAATTTGGTAGGAATTATTATTCAAGACATGATTATGAAGCAATCCCCTCAAATATTGCCAATCAAATCTTTGGTAATCTAACTTCTATGCTCGAAAATTTGAAAGGAAATAGTTTTGCTGGCCATTTAGTTAAAGTTGCAGATAACTTTTCATATTTAGATCCCGTTGATAATTCCATAAGTGAAAATCAAGGTTTAAGATTGGTCCTTGATGATAATTCTCGAGTAATTGTGCGCCTTTCTGGAACTGGAACTAAGGGAGCAACATTAAGACTTTACTTTGAGAAATTTTTCGATCCTCAACAAAATCTTTCGTTAAATCCTCAGATCGCTTTGAAACCTTTAATAAATGATTTAGATGCTTTATTAAATATTTCAAAACTTACTCAAATGGAAACTCCTACAGTAATTACATAGAATTGAAAGTAATGATTTTTTGATTTTATTTATATGCATTCAGAAAATTTATTTACTAATTATTCTCAAATAGAAGATAATGCACCTTTGGCAGATAAATTAAGACCAAAGAATTTGGAAGATTTTTTTGGTCAACAACCAATCCTTAATAAGAATTCGCTTTTAAGAAGTGCAATCTTAAACGATAAGATTAGTAATTTTATTTTTTCTGGCCCTCCTGGTGTTGGAAAAACTACTCTAATTAAAATTATTTCCTTTAATACGCGTTCAAAATTAATTAAGTTAAATGCGGTATTATCAAGTGTTAAAGAATTAAGAAATGAAATTGCTAATGCAAAAGATAGATTAATAAATTCAAAAAGAAAAACAATTTTATTTATTGATGAGGTTCATAGATTTACAGCAGTTCAGCAAGATGCTTTATTACCTTCAATAGAAAATGGAACTATAACTTTCATTGGTGCTACAACCGAAAACCCCTTCTTTGCTGTTAATAAAGCGCTTGTTAGCAGGTCTCGTATTTTTACATTACTTCCTCTGACAGAAAATGATTTACAGAAAATAATACAAAAAGTCATAACTTACTATTCTAAAAAAAAAGATTCGAAAAAGGTGCTTTTAACTAAAGATGCTATAGGTCATTTAATTAAATTTTCTGGCGGAGATGCAAGAACATTAATTAATGCGCTAGAGATGGCCATAGAAACAACTTCTGAAAATGATTCTAAAGAAATCAACATTAATCTCTCAATAGCAGAGGATGCACTTCAAAAGAAAAATATTGTTTACGATAAAAATGGTCAAAATCATTACGATGTGATAAGTGCCTTTATCAAGTCCATAAGAGGTTCTGATCCAGATGCAACTTTATTCTGGCTTGCGAATATGCTGGAGGCTGGTGAAGATCCTAATTTTATTTTTAGAAGACTACTTATATCTGCCAGTGAAGATATTGGAATGGCTGATCCTAATGCCATAGTTGTTGTACAATCCTGTTGTGATGCTTTTGTTAGAGTTGGTTTTCCAGAAGGATTATATTTTTTAACGCAGGCTTCTTTATTCTTAGCCATGTCTCAAAAAAGTAATAGTACTAAAAGTATTTTTAAAGCAATTGAAATAATCAAATCTACCAATGCTTTTGATGTTCCATTTCATTTAAAAAATAATTCAAATAATTATGTAAATCCTCATAATTATTCAGGTAATTGGGTCGCACAAGAATATCTTCCCAAATCTTTAAACGGTTTAAAAATATGGGAACCAAATAATAATGGATGGGAAAAAACTCAATATGAAGAACTGCTTAGAAGAAAAGAAAACTAAAAATTTTTCGAACAACAAATAATCTCAGGATTAAAAGAAGTTTTTTCTTCGTAAGCTAAAGCGATAGTCCAATTATGGAAGTTAATCTGTGAATAACTTAAATGTATATTTTTCTTCTTATGAATTAACTCTTTTGGCTTTTCAAAAAATTGCCAATGGTTAATGTCTTTAGCTAATTTTCCATGATCCCATTTTATAGCCGCTTCAACAGCACACCATTGATTTAGTATCATATTCTTTGTTAAATAATTATTATGGTTTGATTTATTGGTATGAAAAAAATATTTTTCTGCAAATTTTATATGGTTAAAATCTCTATCTGTTCTTTCAATATCAATCCCTATTTTGCTTTTATGCCAAACTATAGTAATGGCATCTTTACAATGACTTAAACTGACATTTCCCATGCCAGAGGGTAAACTTGGAGGTTCTCCAGGATGAGCATTAATTGGAATTTCTAGGGGGTCTAAATCAAAAAGTGTTGAAAGTGATTGTCGCAAATAAGCTCTTGTTTCTAAGAAAATCTTTGATCTTGAATTTGTAAGGTTTTTTGCAGTTTGAATTTCCTCTAAAGTTGCGACATCTTGAACACCTTTAATCTCATAAAACCAAATTTTTGGTATTTTATATTCATACTCATTTAATAATTTCAATGGCTCTTAAGGTTGGCGACAAAGCACCAGAATTTAAATTAAAAGATTCTTTTGAGAAAGAAGTTTCTCTTGGTGATTTTAAAGGTAAAAGAATAATACTATATTTTTATCCAAAAGATAATACTCCAGGATGTACTAAGGAAGCATGTAATTTTAAAGAGAATTGGGATTTACTCCAAAAAAATAATATTGTTGTGCTTGGTATTAGTAAAGATAATGCATCATCTCATCAGAAGTTTATTGAAAAGTTTAATTTACCTTTTATTCTTTTAACTGATCCTGAACCTTTCAAAGTTTCTTCTGATTACGATAGCTATGGACTGAAGAAATTCATGGGAAAAGAATATATGGGAATGATGAGAAATACTTTTTTAATTGATACTGAAGGTAACATCGAAAAAATTTACTTAAAGGTAAAAGCAGCAATAATGGCTGATCATATAATTGCAGACCTTGGGTTAACCTAATTTTCTTACGGACAGGTGGTGAATAATCATCCCTTCCATCACTAAATTAGGAGCATTGATAATATTTTCTTTTTGAGTCTTTAAAGATTTTGCGAGTAATTGAGAGTCTCCTCCACATATTATTAAAATATCCTTTTCGGGATTAAATAAACTATTAATCACGCCAGTAAGAGAGTTAATCACTCCTTTTAAGATTGCTTCTTCAGTATTAATTAAAAAATCTTTGATCGGAATATCATATTTTTTGGGAACTTTGAGATTTTTTGTATTTTGTTCCATTGATTTTAATTGTGTTAGAAAACCTGGAAGAAGTTGACCACCAATAATGATTCCATTTGAATTTAATTTTGTTATGGATAGTATTGTTCCACAATCTGCAATTAGCAAATCTTTTTTGAAAGGGTTTTCAATGATTTTTAAAGCGGCAATACAGGCAAGAGCTCTATCAACTCCAAAATAATCAGGAAGATTCGATAACTGAATATCTCTAGTTTTTATTTCATTTTCTTTTTTCAGCAAAAAATTTGGTAGTTTTCCGACAGAAGCCCAAATTAATTGATCAAGATCTATATTTTCGGAAACTTTTTGATCTTTTTTGGTATGGAAGAATTTAGATTGATATTTAGAATATTTTGCCCAATGAAGTCTACTATTGCCAACTAATAAAAAATTTATTTCTGAGACCATTGCTCTATGATCAATTTAATTATTAGTGTGTATGCCACATTCTTGTTTAATCCCACCAAATCTTGTATCTCTGCCCTTTATTTCAATACCATCGGGACTGCTTGAATGCCAATCTCCTACAGAAGAATAACCTTTGATAAAAAGTGGATGGGCAGGTAAATTATTCTCTTCCATATAATAAAAAATATCTTTATTTGTCCAATTTAATAAAGGTCTCAAAGAGAGTCTTTGACGAATTATATCTAGGAATTTCATTTTGTTTCTATTTTCTGTCTGATTTGATCTAACACCGCTTGCCCAGCAGTAAATATTATATTTTTCTAGGCCATTATCTAAAGGTTTTATCTTTCTCAACTCATGATACTTATCTAAGTCACTTTCTTTTTTTGTTTCCCAAAGTTTTCCGTATTTAGCCTCCATTCTTGCTGGAGATAATTCACTTTGCAGAACTTCTACTTCTAGTGATAAATCTTCAATAAGCTTTTCAGCGTATTGATATGTTTCTGAAGGTAGGTAACCTGTATCTATCCAAAATATTTTGATTTTTTTTTGTAGACATAATTTACTAACCATATTTAAAAGGACTGATGACTGTATGCCAAAACTTGTTGTAATAGCAAATTGATTATCAAACTTTTCATAACCCCAAGTAAGTATTTCTTGAGGCTTCATATCTACTAGCTCTTGATTATATTTCCTTAAGTTAGGTTGAATATCTTTGTGGATGTTTTCAATCATTCTTCAATTTAATTATGAGTTTAATTTTATTTCGCTCAATTTAAAAATTATTCGTATAGTTTAATAATACATTTACGAATAACAATATTTCGCTAATGAAATCAATACAAAAACCAATAGTAATAGTTGGAGCAGGTTTTGCAGGCATGACATTTGCTTTGAATTTAAAGAATCTTAATCCTTCTTTACCGATTCTTGTAGTTGATTCTGAAACTAATTTTATATTCAAACCTTTAATGTACGAAGTTTTAAGTAAAGAAATAAGAAGTTGGGAAGCTACCCCAAAATTTGCAAATATTTTTTCTGATGCAGGTATAACTTTTTTAAAAAATTGTTTAACCAAGATTTCTTTCGAAGAAAATATTCTTGAATTTAGAGACGATTTAAAATTAAGTTATCAATATCTTGTTATTTGTACAGGGTCTATTCCAAATAGTTTGTTAATAAAAGGTGTAGATGAAAATTGTTATTTTTTTAATGATTTTCACGATCTAAATAAATTAAAATCTTTTTTAAAAGAATCACAAAAAACTGCGTTTCACAAAAAGTTATTCATAGTTGGAGGTGGTCCTTCCGGTATAGAGTTAGCATGCAAAATTAAAGATATATTTAAAGACAAATTTGAAATAAATGTAATAGAAAAATCAAATGAAATACTTAATAAAAACAAAATTTTTAATAGAGAACAAGCAGAGAAGGCATTAGAAAAAAGAAAAATCAATGTTCTTTTGAATTCCACAGTTAAAGAAGTCTCAGAAACTAAAATTTGTATTTCTAGTGAAGATGGAATAACTTCTTTGGATAAAGATATTGTGATTTGGACCGCAGGTGTTAAACCTAATTTGTCTTACTTAGAAACTAATGAAATAACAAAAAAATTTGGACGAATTTTAGTTAATAATAATTTGCAAATAGAGAAATATAAAAACTGTTTTGCTATTGGCGATATTTCAGTTATTCAAGGAATGGAGGATTTGCCCATAACTGCTCAGGTCGCTATGCAGGAAGGAAATCATCTGGCTAATAATTTAGAACTTTTAATTCAAGGAAAGGATCCTTTACCCTTTGAATTTCAAGACAACGGTGAAATGATTAGCTTAGGAATAGGAGACGCTTCAATTTCTGGGCTTGGTGTTACTTTATCTGGGAAATTGGCTTTTGAGGCAAGAAGACTTATATATGCTTCCAAGTTGCCAGATATTACAGAAAGCTTAAAATCTGCATCTTCATGGATATTCCAAAAAAAATCTATTTTTAAAAAGTTTCTTAAAAAAGATTATTCCAATTAAACTTTTTTGAAATATTGTTTTTGGGTATATTGAGTGAAATAAGTTTCGTATGAATTTAATTGCAGTAGTTAGTAGTAATCTTGATGCGTTTATAACGGTAGTTGTATTAATAATGTCAATAATTTTGTTTATTAAAAATACTATTGCGCCCGAATTGACTGGTTTGTTATGTGTTGGAATATTTATAGCTACTGGGGTTCTGTCTCCTGAAAAAGCTTTAGCTGGATTTGGTAGCCCGTCGTTAATTACCCTGATGGGTTTATTTGCAGTTTCGTCTGCATTATTTAAAAGTGGCGCCTTAGACAGAGTAAGAGAATTGATTTCTTCTGAAAGTATTAGAACTCCAAGGAAATTAATTTCTTTAATTGCTTTTTTGATTGCTCCAATATCTGGAATTGTACCTAATACTCCAGTAGTAGCATCTTTGTTGCCTTTAATTGAAAGTTGGTGTGAGAGAAGAAATATATCACCATCAAAAGTTTTATTACCTCTTTCTTTTGCTACTTTACTCGGCGGGACTCTGACGTTATTAGGTAGCTCAGTCAATCTTCTCGTAAGTGATATTAGTCAGCAACTAGGTTATGGAGCTTTGGAATTATTTAGTTTGACTTCAATAGGAATTCCAGTGTGGCTTATGGGTACAACCTATATGATTCTTGTGTCTGACATGCTTTTGCCAGATAGAGGAAGAGATAAGGCGTTTATAAAAAATGGTGATATGAATATATATTTTACTGAAGTTACTATTCCCGCTACTTCAGAATTAGTTGGACAATCTGTCAGAAATAGTAGATTGCAAAGACGATTTGACGTTGATGTTCTTGAATTGCAACGAAATGGAAAAGTTATTCTTCCTCCTTTGGCTGATAGAAAGATTGAGCCGGATGATAGATTAATAATCCGCGTTACAAGAGCAGACTTATTTAGATTGCAGCAAGAACATACCATTCTGTTAGGAGAAAACAAAACTTCTTTCGATGCAGCTAATGTTTTCTCAGATGATGAAGGTACAAAGACCTTTGAAGCCCTGTTGCCAGCGGGCTCAACTCTAGCCGGTGCAAGTTTGAGAGAATTAAGATTTAGACAGCGTCATAATGCAACGGTTTTAGCATTAAGAAGAGGTCAACAAACTGTTCAGGAGAGATTAGGTCAAGCTGTTTTAAGGGCTGGAGATGTTTTATTATTGCAAGCACCGTTAGATTCAATAAGAGGTTTGCAAGCTAGTAATGATTTGCTTATTTTAGATCAATTCGAAGATGACTTACCATTTTTGATAAAAAAACCTATCTCAATTGCAATTGCAATAGGAATGCTGGTTTTGCCTTCGGTTTTTAATATTCCATTAGTAGGTTCAGTTCTGTTAGCAGTCATTACTATGGTTGCTTGTGGATGTTTAAGACCTGCAGAGATACAAAAATCAATTAGGTTAGACGTAATTTTATTGTTGGGATCCTTATCATGCTTTAGTGTGGCTATGCAAGTAACAGGATTAGCAGATTTAATTGCTGTTAATCTAAACTTTGCCCTTAATGGAATGCCTTTGTATTTTGCACTAGTCTTAATTTTTCTTTCGACAGTTATTCTTACACAATTTATAAGTAATGCTGCTTCGGTTGCTTTGATTTTGCCTGTTGCTATTGAATTCTCAAATGTTTTAGGGATTTCACCAAGTGCTTTAATAATGCTTGTTTTATTTGGTGCAAGTCAATCTTTCTTGACTCCAATGGGTTATCAAACAAATTTAATGGTTTATGGTCCTGGAAGATATAGGTTTTTTGATATCGCAAAATACGGAGCTGGATTAACACTTATAATGACTTTTACAGTGCCAGCATTGATAATTTTAAATTACGGGTAATATCGTGAAATTCACAACTAAGGTTTATAAGTTAAAAGATGCTTATAAAAAGCTATCTGTTCCTCAATTTACTATTGTTACAGGCTTATTTATTATTTGCCTTGGAACTTTAATTTTGAGTTCTCCATTATGTTCATCTTCAAAGGTTGGTTTGTGGGAAGCATTTTTTACATCAACTTCTGCCATAACCGTAACTGGCTTAACCATAATAGATATTGGTGTTGATTTAAATTTCTTCGGACAAGTTTTCTTGGCTTTTATGCTTTTATCAGGTGGTCTAGGATTAATGGCCATTACAACATTTTTACAAGGGTTTGTTGTAAAGGGGACAAAGCTAAGAACTAGATTAGACAAAGGAAAGACTTTAGATGAATTTGGAGTTGGAGGAATTGGTCGAACTTTTCAAAGCATTGCTATTACGGCGATTAGTATCATTTCCTTGGGCGCAATTGTCTTATATTCTTTTGGATTTGTAGACATTCAAAATAATTGGGAAAGACTATGGTCTTCGATTTTTCACAGCATTTCTGCATATAACAATGCAGGATTTTCGTTAATGTCAAATAGTCTTCAAGACTATAGAACAAATTATTTGGTGAATAGTGTTTTTGTTTTTCTCATTGTTATGGGTGGATTGGGCTGGCGGGTTATTGATGATATTTGGAGTCATAAAAAAAATCTTTCTTATAAGAAATTAAGCCTTCATTCCAGACTAGTCATTAGGACAAGTTTGTCTCTAATATTATTCGGATCATTAGGATTCTTTATCACTGAATCATTGCTAAATAGTCAATTTTTTAATGATTTAAATGTGTTTCAACGGTTAATGTCATCTATCTTCGAAACAGTTAGTGCAAGAACTGCAGGCTTTACAAATTACCCAATCTCCTTGAACTCTATATCTGATACCGGTCTATTGTTATTAATGACGCTTATGTTTATTGGAGCAAGTACTGGAGGTACTGGTGGAGGCATAAAAACAACGACATTTATTGCTTTAATGGCTGCAACTAGATCAACTTTAAGAGGTCAGAAAGATGTAATTATTAGCAATAGATTAATTTCAGATAAAGTTATTCTAAAGGCAGTTGGAATCACAGTTGGATCTTTGCTTTTTGTTCTTTTAATGGCAATGTTGCTTAGTACAACTAATACTTTTGTTAAAAAAGAATCATTCACATTCCTAGAAATTTTGTTCACTTGCATATCTGCATTTGCAACAGTTGGTTTTGATATTGGTTTAACTGTAAAATTAAATCATTTTGGTCAATTTATTCTTATTGTGGGTATGTTTGTGGGCAGACTTGGGATCCTTTTACTTTTAAGTGCACTTTGGCAGGCTCTTTATAAGAGTAGAATAGATAGACAAAAGAGAATTGGCTATCCTAGGGCTGATCTATATGTTTAGAATTGACTGAGTTTTATTATGGCTGATTGGTGGCAGTGGTCTCAAAAGAGAGAAAATGAAACACTCACTTTTGCAGTTGTGGGAGTTGGAAGATTTGGAACCGCTGTTTGCAGAGAACTTATTAGTAATGGTGCAGATGTTTTGGCTGCAGATTATTCGGAAAAAGCTATTGATGATTTAAGGCAATTAGAACCTTCAATAGAAGCGAGAGTTGTAGATTGTACTGATGAAGAGTCTATGAAGGAATCGGGAATACTTGAAATGAATACTGTTGTAGTGGGTATTAGTGAACCTATTGAAGCAAGTATCACAACGACACTTATTGCCAAGGACAGTGAAGGTAGCAAAGTGAAAAGAGTAATAGCGAGAGCTACCAGTGACTTGCACGAAAAAATGTTAAAAAGAGTAGGTGCAGATAAAGTTGTTTTCCCATCTAGGATGCAAGGAGAAAGATTAGGTTTAGAACTAGTAAGACCAAACCTAATCGAAAGATTGGAACTAGATAATCAAACTGGTATAGATGAAATAACAGTTCCAGAGGAATTTATTGGAAGATCTTTAAGAGATTTGAATTTGAGGAAAAATTATTTAGTAAATGTTCTTGCTGCAGGACCTGCTGAAGAGTTAACAGTTAATCCTCCAGCAAAATATATCTTAGAAAGAGGAAATATTCTGGTAGTCATGGGTAAAACTGTTGATTTACAGAAATTGCCTCAAAATTAATTATTTAAAATCAGATTTTTTATAGTATCTAATCCTTTGAGGAGCTCTTTTTAATCTTCTGACGCTTTGTTTTTCAAGTTCATCTCTAAATTTATCAGTATTTAAATTATTTTCTGAAACAGGTGATTTATTTTCTTTTTCAAAATATTTTTTTATACCCTCTTGTATTAACACTTTTGCCATATTACTTACTGTCCTAGATTCATTATTAGCCAAAATAGTTAATTGCTCACATATTAATTCTGGAAGAACTACCTGAATTCTGGGGGATTTAGGCTTCCCATTAGTTGAGTTTTGGCGGGTAGCCATGAGTCAAAGTTGATAACTGTTACTTATTAGTATACACAGTTAGTCAAGGATACTATCTTTGTGTATATTATTAGTAAGGAAATTTATGCCCGTATCAATTAATTGTTTTATTGTCCCATGAAAAATTCAAGAAAAATTGATTCTCCTAAAAGGTCGATAATTGATAAACCGAAAAAAAGATTAGTCAATTCTGATTCTCACGATAATGAAAATAGTGACGTTTTGGTATCAGCTGTAATTAGTCCATATTTGTTAACTCATCTTCACCATATTCTTCAGCAGTCTGAGTATTATGCTCAAAAAGATGGTAGAAAATCTCACGCAGCTAACTTTGCGAAACTAAGAAAAGTTTTATGTTTAGACGCAAGAAGTATGGCAGATGCCTCTGCAAAAGAGATAAAAGATGTGGATAATGATTTATCTAATAATGAATATAATGAACAAAATGTAGCTTGAAGTAATAATCTATTAATAAATAAATTTTAAAAACATGTCCAGTAATGCTGAAAAGCTCTATAAGTTAATAGCCAACGATTCCAAAAAGAAACAAAGTCTGTTTATGACAGCCTTAACTAATCCCAAAAAAGCCTTAGATAAAATATGCGATATTGGTAATGATTTAAATATTTCTGTGACTAAAGAAGAGGTTATTGAATATTTGAGTACTATTGATGATGAGGCAACTAAAATGTGGTTAATCAAGGCTCGAGGAGGTCTTTAGGAAAAGGTTTCGAATAATTATTATTTGAATTAGGAATAGGTTTTATTCTTTTGTTGTAGCCACCTCCACCAGCCAAAGTCCAAAAAAACCAATAACTTGGTATTGCGAGAGCTGCAGCTATGAAAATCACTACAATTTGTTCTATTCTTTTCATGATTTAATTTTATTCCACAAAATATTTTTTAGTAAATAAGCCGCAGATTTTGTAAATTCTATTTTTAAAACAGTGATTAGATTTGAAGGTGTAAGCAAAATTTATTCTACAGATGTCGTTTTAAAAAATATTAGTTGGGAGATTAAGAAAGGAGAAAAAGTTGGCTTAGTTGGTTCTAATGGTGCAGGTAAATCAACCCAATTTAAGATTTTAATTGGAGAGGAAGAGCAAACAAGTGGAACGATCATCAAAGAGGGAAATCCTAAAATTGCCCATTTAAAACAAGAGTTTGACTGTAATTTGAATTTTTCAGTGAGACAGGAATTAGAAAGTTCTTTTAAAGATATACAAATTGTTGCCATTAAACTTTTAGAAATTGAGAATAAAATGAAATCATTGGATATAAAAAAAAATTCCGATGAACTTGAAATATTTGTAAATCAACTCGCAAAATATCAAGCAAAATTTGAAGCTTTAGGTGGTTATAAAATGCAATCTGATGTGGAAAAAATATTACCAAAATTAGGCTTTTCGATAGAAGATGCTGATAAATTAGTTGGCAATTTCTCAGGCGGTTGGCAGATGAAAGTTGCACTTGGAAAAATAATCTTACAAAAACCTGATTTACTTTTACTGGATGAACCAACCAATCATTTAGATTTAGAAACTATTTTTTGGTTGGAGGAATATCTATCATCACTTAAGATTGCAGTTATAATAATTAGCCATGATAGATATTTCTTGGATAAATTATGTAAAAAAATAATTTTTGTAGATAGAGGAAAATCTGAAATATATAATGGAAATTATTCTTATTTTGTTGAACAGAAATCTTTAAATGAAGAATCACAAAATAAGGCATATCAATTACAACAAAAAGAAATTGAGTTACAAAAGAGGTATATAGATAGATTTAGAGCTAGTGCAACTAGAAGTACACAAGCAAAGAGTAGAGAAAAACAATTAAAAAAGATTTCTAAAATTGAGGCTCCCATAGCAAAATCAAAAAGTCCTGTTTTTAATTTTCCGGAGTGCCCTCGCTCAGGAAAATTAGTTTTAAATATCAAAAATTTGTCTCATAGTTTTGAAGAAAAAATTCTTTTTTTAGATGTAAATTTAAAAATTTCTTCGGGGGATAAAATAGCAATATTGGGGCCTAATGGCTGCGGTAAATCTACATTGCTTAAAATTATTATGAAAAAAATATCTCCTGAAATTGGAGAAATTAATCTTGGTAAACACAATATAATTACTAGCTATTATGAACAGAATCAGGCTGAAGCACTTTCACTTGAGGAAAGGGTTATTGATTTAATATATGATAATTCTCCAGAATGGTCTCAAAAAAAAGTAAGAACATTTTTAGGCGGTTTTGGCTTTCAAAATGAAACTGTTTTTAAATATATTAAACAACTCAGTGGGGGAGAAAAGGCAAGATTAGCATTGGCACGCATGATTATTAATCCTAGTAATTTTCTTCTTTTAGACGAGCCAACTAATCATCTGGATCTACAATCTAAGGAAAACTTAGAATTAGCAATTAAAAATTATAAAGGTTCATTATTAATCATTTCTCATGATCGGTATTTTATTTCAAAGGTTGCAAATAGAATTATTGAAATTAAAGATTCAAAGTTATTTTCATATGATGGTAATTACGAATATTTTTTAGAAAAAACTCAAAGTCATAAAAAAATTTGATTTATTTTATTAAAGTTTACATTTGGCTAAGTAAGATCACTCATTTATCTTTACATACTTTACCGTTCTTGATTAATGTAAAAAGTACAAAAATAAGTTTTAAAAATTTATATGAAAAATTATCAGTTCCAAGAAAAACAGTTTCAAACTTCTGATCCTATTGACAGTTATTTTGAATGCATTACTACCTGTGATATAAGTGATGGTAGATGTATTTCTAGGTGTGTCGAAATACTTAAACAGAATGACAATTAGATTTTTTAATTATATTTTAGATTAGTTATATCAGTTGGTTTTACTTTTAAGTTAATAAATTTATTTCTACGCTTTAATAATATATTTATTTGTTTATTAATACCATTTTCACTTATTTGGTCTATAACGTCTGATGGTCTTTCAATAACTTTATTGCCGACTTTTATTATAATATCTTCTATCATGATCCCACTTTTTTCAGCTGGACTATTCGGTACTACATATCCAACTTTAACGACATTATTCTTTCTCTCATAATTACTTGCTTCTATTAGGCTAATTCCAATCATAGGATGTATTACTTTTCCATTTTTTATAAGTTGATAGGCAATTTCTTTAGCTTTATTAATTGGAATTGCGAAGCTCAAACCTGCTCCTGGACCTGATCTTATTAACGTATTAATACCAATTACTTCTCCCTCCTTATTCAATAGTGGACCACCAGAATTTCCAGGATTAATAGCAGCGTCCGTTTGTATTAATTCAAGTTTTTTATCATATATTCCTAATTGAGTGACATTTCTATTTAGATTACTAATAATACCAAGGGTAACTGTGTTTTCTAGTCCGAATGGATTTCCAACTGCTATTGCCCAATCACCAACTTTAATCTTGTCCGAATTGCCTAATTTTGCTTTTGGCCAAGGTCCCTTCCCTTCTATCTTGAGAACAGCTAAATCAGTAAAAAAGTCTTGCCCTATAAGTTTTGCTTCTAATTTTTTGCCATTGGTTAAACCAACAATCACCTTATCTGATCCATTCACAACATGAGCATTGGTCATTAAAAGTCCATCTGCAAATATAAATCCACTTCCTTGGCTTTGTTCTATCCTTGGTCGATTGTCATTAGGTAAATCTAGTCCAAAAAATTTTTCAAAATATGGGTCTAGAAAGAGTTGAGAATTTCTAGGAAATTTTCTTTTTTTAACGTATCTTTGAGTATCAATTGTCACCACTGCTGCACCGGTTCTTTCTACAGCTTTAGTTATAAAAGATTTGTTTGAATATAAATTAACTTCATTAATTTTTGGATTACTTAATGGTTGGGACATTACTTTTGAAGGATATCTAATGTCCACTGTTATTAATGAGGCGATTAGTAATAGCTTTTGGATGTATCTTTTCAATTTTGATTTTTTATGTTTTACGGGAGATTTAATACACAATATCAGTGTAATTAAAATATAACTACTAATTAAATTAATTGAATCTAGAGAATAATTTAATAACTGAAAATAGCTAAATCTCTTTTTTTCGGGCTATGATATTAAAAATATTACTAACTAATTTATAAGTTCAATGACTATCCTATTTCCAATCATATATTCTGCGGCCTTAACATATTTGGTTTGGAAAGCTTTTAAAGTAATGTCAAATGGTTGGGGTATATCTGATAATACAAATAAACGTTTTAATGCTTCCAGTTTTAGACAAAAAAAATACACAATACATCCTGAACTTTTAGATAAATCAGGAAACATAACAGAAGAGGAGCTTTTAACTGTAAGATTTTCTAATGATAATGACTCTTCATTAGAAGAAAAAGGTTCAACAACTGATTAATTAAATCACATCTAAGGAAAAAATTGGAATTTAGAACAAAAATTGTCTCAGCGGTAATAAGATCTCTCAAATTACCACCAAGGTTTCGTTTGAAAATGGTTAAAGAAGATCCGGTGAGACTTGAACTTAGTCTTACCCCTTCTTATGGTAAAAATCCAGTTATTGTTGGTATAGTTGAATCTTTAGACTTAGTCGCGCGAAGAGACAGAGAAGGTAGACTACCCAGAGATCTTCAGGGAACTTGGGATTGGACTGTAAGACATGGAAAAGTTAGTACTGGAGGTTGGAACCCTATGTTAAAAGAAGCATTGCAAACAATGTTTGATACAGGATTGCCTGCCATTGTATATGAGGAATTAACTGGAGATGAGTATCGACCCGTTGATGGTGTAAGACATGTTAAATAAATAATTTATTATTTACCATAAACTCTTACTTAAAACGTTAAAATAATTTAATAGATATAAATTTAGCTAATTATGAATAATGACAATCAACAAAGATTTGGTTTCGTAAATTTTGCAGAAACCTGGAATGGCCGTATGGCAATGATGGGAATTTTGATTGGACTTGGTACTGAATTAATTACCGGACAAAGTATTCTTCGACAAATTGGGATAGGTTAATATTTTACTTTATTTCTTCTGCTTTTACTTCAATTGTACTTTCACTAGGCTTTTTATAAAATTGATTGTTATTACTAATATTTTCTAAATTTGCCCCACAATTCATGCAATTTTCAGTCATGTCTAGGGATATAGCACCACAACTATTACATGTATTCATTTTTGATTTGAAAGAGTTAAAACCTATAAATACTAAAATTAATAATAGAAGAGGAATTAAAAGTAATAGGAGTAAAATATTACCTAGAAAGCTTATGAAAAAGTTTATTCCAAAAATCGGAATAACTATAAGTATGATTAATGAGTAAGTAAGAAAATTTTTATTAGCTTTAAGAAAATAATTCATCTTAGTTAAAGTTATTTATAATTTCTTTTTTTGTTTAATAAAGTCATACTAGCAATAACTACGCTCCAGCATTGTCCAAAATATAAAATAACTCCTAATAGCCATACCCACAAGGTAAGCACAAGAAAACCTCCAATAAAACCATATGCTTGAAATCTTGCACCAAGTGAGAGAATACTTTTACTCACTGCTAAGTTCAATGTGGTTAGGCCAATTCCGATAAGAAAAGATCCTGGTAAAAGAGGTTTTAAAGGAACTTTTCGACTGGGTAATAGGGCTTGTAATAAAAGAGCCATTAAAGTAAATCCGATTAATGGAATTGCAAACTGACCAACTTGTAATAGAGGTAACTTTAATAATAAATCAGAAAAAAGATTATTAGATTTTGAAAGATTTTCTAAAACATTACTTGGGATCATCCTAAGATTTGCACTAATCTGATCTAAAACCATTAAAAAACCAATAAAGAATACTATTAAAAAGGCTTCAACTCTATTTCTAAGAAACCTGGAAGCTTGCACTCTCCAAGCAGCGTTTACTTTTTTAGAAGGAATTTCGTCTTCCCACAGCCTATCTGAACCTCTTTGAAGAGATAGATATGCATTTCCTGCTGTGAAAAGTAAAAACATAGCCCCTAGAATACCTGCTCCAAAACCTTGATCTATCAAATTAAACAATGTTGTTTCTACTAACTCAACTACTGAAGGAGGTAAAAGCTGAGCAGCTATAGCAATTATTTGTTGATCTAATCCTTCTTGTTTTCCCAGGAACCATGAAGCTATTGAAAGAGAAATTAAAAGAATAGGAAAAAATGATTGAAGTGTGTAGTATGCGAATGCAGCGCTTAAATCAACACAATCAGATTTGCTCCATCTTTCACAAGCTCCCCATAAACTTTTCAGTATCCATTTTGAACTTCGCTGCATATTAATTTTCTTCAAATATTTATTTATTTACTTATTTTTTATTCTATCGGATTAAGAAATTTTTCAAGCAATTATTGATTAATCATGCAACTATTTTTCCAATAATAAATTGCCCCATGGCTTTAAAATTTCAACTTTTTCTTGAGACCTACAAGCAATTAAAGGAAAATTTACATTGCTCAAGTCTTCTCCTGAAACTAAATTTAAAGGATCTATTTCTAACCACTCTATAGAACAATTAAGTTCTTCTAATAGAAGCCATGCTGCTGCAATATCCCATATCTTAGGGGTTGATTCTATTGCTCCGAAAGTTTGCCCCATCGCTACACTCGTAAGATTTAAACTCGATACTCCTAAGAGTCTGATTTTGCCTGGAAATACTGAGTTTGGTTTTTTTTGTAAAATTTTTATTGATCTACTACACAAAGAAATGCATTCACTTTGATGATTATTTTGGCTAGGAATTATTTTCTGGTTATTTAACCAAACCCCCTCACCTCTAATGGATACAAACTTTTTTTTCAATGTAGGAATTATTAAAAAAGAGGATTGCGGTTTTCCATCAACGAACCTTGCCACTGATATAGACCAGTAAGGAATACCTGCAGCAAAATTTGTTGTTCCATCGAGTGGATCGACCACCCAATAAGCTTTTGAGTTTGGAATTAACTTCTGGCCTTCTTCACTAAGGACGCCCTCACCTGGAGCTATTGAAGCTAAGCCATCAACGATTGTTTTGTCACTCCATAAATCACAACTCGTCAATAATGATCCATCCTCTTTATTGCTGGCGTTAATATTTCCAAAATCTTTTTTTTGTCGTTGACTAACTAATTCAAATAAAGAATCTAATTCACTTAATTGCTTATTAGTTAAATTTGGTGGATTCATCTTGGGATATTACAAATAGATTCTGTTTGTTTAATCGTATTATCGTTATTTAAACAGTTATTACTGATTTCAAGAAAAGTTAATCTTTCTAATTTATCTAAATTCAAATTGTAATCATAAATTGCATTGATATTCTTCGACTTTGCATCACTTAATTCTTTTTGTCTCACTAGTACGTCCTTTAAAGTTGATATTCCAACATCGTATCTCATTCTTGCTAGCCTCAAAGACTCTTTTGTAGATAATATTTCTTTTGAAGTTGATAAGATTTTTTCTTCATTTAATTTCAAATTTAAGTAAGTTTTAGAGATATTTGTTTTAAGAACACTTTTGAGATTGTTATAAGAATATTCTTCGCCTTTTGCTTGAGATTTTCTTGATTTGTATGATTTTTTATTTTGACCACCATTAAAAATATTCCATGATAAATTTAAGCTTATCGTATTTGAATAAGAGGAACCATATTCGTTAGGGTCTATGTCAATTGCCAGAGAATCGCCTTTGGTGAATGCACTTGATAGTGAGTTACTGATATATATACTTGGCCTATTTGAATTCAGGAAACTATTTGCTTCATTATCTTTTATTGATTTTTGAAGAGCAATGTTTTTTAATGAAAGGTTGCTTTCAAGACCATTTTTTATGTTTTTATTTAAATTATGATTCCAATAACCCAATAATTTTTGTTCTTTTTTAATTTCGAAATCTTCTTTGAGGTTAAGAATTTCTTTAAGTGATATTTTGTTAATTTGATGCTCAATTTTTTTCTCGTAAAGTGCTTGTTTGTCTCTCGAAAGTTGAGCATCGGCTTCGAGTACTTCAAATTTTGTTCCGATACCAGCATCTAATTTAGCTTGACTATTTTCTAGGCTTGTCATAGATAAATCAAGTGCTGATTTTTTATTCACAATATCCTGTGATGACTTCTGGTATTTATGGTATAAAGTGCTAGCTTCTTGTATTAAGTCTTTTCTTTTTATCTCATAATTATTTTTTGCAATTTTTAAATTTTCTCTGGCTATTTTGATTTCGGGACCTCTTAGCGGATCGATTAAATCCCATCTGATATTAAGTGAGGGGTTAACGGAAAATTGGGAGGTTTTTGTAGTATTTGAATTACTATTATAATTTCGACCGGCAACATATTTGGGTAATCCGTTCGCTTGTAAATCTATTGAAGGGTACCTCTTAGCAATTTTGCTTGAAAGATTAAAACTCGAAGCTTCTATTAATTCCTTTAAAGATTTAAGCTCATCATTATTGAGAATGATATTCTTTATTTCCTGATGATTAATGAATATTTTATCTGTATTGATTCGTATAATTTCATCAATAGAATTCTTGTTTTCGCTTAGTATGGATTGTTGAAAAGTAACAAAGAAACCTAATGGTATAAATAAAGTGGTATTTATTATCTTTCTAAGCATAATTTAGGATTTTTTACTATTGGTTATTCCAATTAGATTATCAATAATATCATTTGAATCATCTAGAACGTGAATTTTGGTATTTAATTGATTTGCAACTTCTTTAATATTCTTATCATCTAAAAATAAATCAGTATTCAGTTTTAACATAATAGATGGAATGTAAACAGCTTCTCCTAAATCCTTATTTTTCAACCCGTGAATTAGATCCTCTCCAGTAAGAAGACCTGTAACGACTTGATTCTGACCCCAATAAATACTTGGTAAACCATATAAATTAATTGTTAATCCATCAATTAAGTTTAATTTCTTGACTGTAGGAATTAGGGCTTCATAAACTAATTTACCAACAATCCAGCTAACTGTTTTTGGCTTTTTTACTTTTTTGGGTAGGTTTTGAGTCTTCTCTCTTAATGTTTCTAGAAAGTTTCTAATAGTCCCAACTCCATTAGATTCTTGTGGCATATTTTCGTAGGTTTTGTAACTTGGTAAATTTCTACCAGCTATTAAATACCATTCGTCTGCTAGCCAACAAAAACGAGTCCCAAGAGTATTTTGTAGAGAGGCTTGAATTCTCTCTACTTGTTTAATAGTTTTTTTTGCGTATTCTGGGCTTATTGATTTCAATCCATCATTTTCAGGTCTAAATTTTGTAAGTCCTACAGGAACTATTGCAACTGAAAGTACTGTCTGAGAAGTTTTTTTGTAGAATTCAGCAAGTTCCAAAATTGATTTCTCAAGAATATCCCCATCATTTATATCTGGACAAACAACAATTTGAGCATGTATTTGAATAGAGTTTTTTTCAAACCACGAAATTTGATCAAGTATCACTCCTGCTTTTTTATTTTTTAATAATTTTTCTCTTGTGCCGGGATCGGTTGCATGAACTGAAATAAAAAGTGGAGATAGTTTTTGCATAGAAATTCTTTCCCAGTCTTCTTTTTTTAAATTCGTAAGAGTTAAATAAGAGCCATATAGGAAACTTAATCTATAATCATCATCTTTTATATATAGACTTTTTCTTTTGCCACTTGGCTGTTGATCAATAAAACAAAATGGACATCTATTATTGCATTGCTTGATTGAATCAAATAATGCATCTTTAAAATTTATACCTAAATTAACGTCTTGATCTTTTTCTATATTTATATTGTGAATCTCATGATTTTTATCTAAAACTGATATTTCTAAAATTTCTTCACTAATTAGAATCTGATAATCAATTAAATCTCTTGGTTTTTTCCCATTAATACTAATAATTGAATCACCTGATTCAAATCCTATTTCCTCAGCAATCGAATTAGCTTCAATACTTTCAATTTCTGCAGGATTTATTTTATAAGTAATATTAGGAACCAAAAGATCAATGGGATCTTCTGTGTAATTAATTTCTTGCCACACAATTTAAGGCCAAATACTCTTATTTATATTTATTCTAAACTTATATATGACTCAAAGTGTATTAAATACTTTTAAAAAACTAAATATAGGTGTCTAATTATGGGCCTTCTATTTATTAAAATATGGAATTCGCAGTTTTCTAAAACACGATTTAGATTAATCAAAATAACCTTTTTCATTGAAAGAATTAATTACAAAAAATTTAGAAGTAAAAGATAAATTCAACTATGAATCCCATAAGACAGTTGATTCATACGAAAATAGTTTTTTATCAAATCCTTTATCTTTAAGATTGTGGTCTTCTTTTTTTGTAATTTTACCTATTTTTGTTCAAGCCCCTTGGGTTAGATTAGAACCAATAAGTGCTCTTTGTTTTACTTTTGTAATTGTCTTCGCGGCAATTATTTTGAATCAGAAAGGATCAAATAAGTGGTTTATTGTCAGTTCATTATTACTTGGTATATCAGGTAGTTGGCTTGGTGGATGTTTGTTCTGGGGTTGGTTAAGCCCATTTCCTATCCTACACATCCCTGTTGAAGCTATAGTTTTTCCTTTAGCTTTAATTGGATTTGGTACTAATTGGAAAATAGGTTCAAGTTTTTATATATCTTCTTTATTTGGAACCGCAGTCACCGACATTACAATATTTTTAATCGGACTCATGGATCAATGGAAGCAGGTAATTACAGCAGATTCTGAAAATGCACCCATTATTCTTCAAAAAACTTCAGAGAGTCTTATTCAAATAAAATCATTATCTTTTATCGTTTTTGTTGCTCTTATACTTTGGTTTATTTCAAAAGAAATTTTAGATTCTGGCACAATCAACACTACTAGTGGTAAAGCACTCTTAGTTTCTGGTTACGTAATTCAGACGACATTAATTGTTGATGGTATTTTTATTGTTTTAGCAATTCTGCAACCAACTTTTAGTGGATTGGTTTAATGTTAAGGCCTCCATTTTCGCAAGAACCGATATCAATAAATAATTGGGATGTAATCGTTATAGGCGCTGGTGCTGCTGGCCTTATGACTTGTCTTGAATTACCCTCAAATTTAAAAGTGCTTCTTTTAAATAGAAATACTAGTAAGGTATCTTCTAGTAGATGGGCTCAAGGAGGTATTGCATCTGTTGTTAGAAAAGATGATTCATTTGATCTGCATGCTGATGATACTTTAAAAGCAGGTGATGGACTATGTGATTTTCAAGCTGTAGAAATGCTAGTTAAAGAAGCTCCAGGTTGTGTCGAAAGGTTGCAGAATTTAGGGATGATTTTTGATCAAAGTTCTGATCAATTAGCTACTACCTTGGAAGCAGCCCATTCACGAAGAAGAGTCTTACATGTTAAAGATCGTACTGGACGAGCATTAGTTGAAGTTCTAGAAGATCATATTGAGAATCAAAAAAATATTCTTCACTGCAGGGGTGTAAGAGTAACTGAACTTCTTATTGAAAATAAAGAATGTAGGGGAGTTCAGGTTCTTGATGGAGCAAATTTATATTGGATTAAATCTAGAGCTGTTGTTTTGGCTACAGGCGGGGGTGGGCACTTATTTACAAATACAACAAATCCTGCTCAATCCTCTGGTGAAGGGATTGCTCTTGCATGGAAAGCAGGAGCTGCTATCGAAGATTTAGAGTTCGTGCAATTTCATCCAACAGCTTTAAAATTTTATGGTGCACCTTGCTTTTTAATATCTGAGGCACTTAGAGGGGAAGGAGCGATTTTAGTTGATAAAAATGGTGAAAGTCCAGTTAAAAATCTTGAAAATCGTGATCTAGCTACTAGAGATCAGGTAAGTAGAGCAATTATGAAAAATATGCATGATAATAATGTAGACCATGTTGGCTTAGATCTTCGGTATATTGACCCAGAAAAAATTGTGGAGCGCTTCCCCACGATCTTAAGTCGATGTCTGGATTACGGCGTTAACCCTTTAAATGAGGTTATTCCCGTAGCTCCTGCAGCTCATTATTGGATGGGAGGTGTTAAAACAGATCTTAATGCATCTTCAACAAGAAAAGGATTATATGCTGTTGGAGAAGTTGCTTCTACAGGTGTGCATGGCGCTAATAGATTAGCAAGTAATTCACTGATGGAGTGTCTTGTTTTTGCAAGAAAAATGTCTTCAATTGTTTTGAATGACCCTTCTAAATTTGAAAAATTTGATAGATCATTTCGAGAGTTTGATATTGAAGATCCTAAAGAAGATCAAATTTCTATAATTGCTGAAAAAATTGATGAATTAAGAAAACTATGTTGGTTAAATTTAGGTGTATCTCGCAATAAGGTAAATATGAGCAAATTTTTAAATTACATTCAAAATGATATAGATAAATTAAATAAAAATGATTTACTAAATAGTCTGGAAAAAATAAAATTTGATCAAAAAATAAAACTTAGTGAACGCAATAGAAGAGCATTAAATCTTTTACTTGATTTAAAGAATAGACAAATAACCACCATAACTTTATTAAAAGCTTGTCTGTTTAGAGAAGAAAGTAGAGGAGGCCACTATAGAAATGATTTCCCTTATAAAGATAAAAATTGGGAATGCCATACTAGACAAAAGTTAGATCAAAAAATTCAAAAAAGATTTATTAAAAATTAATATCTCCCTGATAGTCGGTTTTTGTTACTAATTCATTTAAAGAACGTGTACCACTAATAATTTCTCCATTTATTTCCCAAGAAGGAAATCCACTGATTCCTTTCGTTTGGCATAGCTCATACTCATTATCTTTACCATCTTTAGCACATTCGACTACTTTTAATTTCTTAACTGCTTCCCTACCAAATAATTGTTTCTGATCGTGGCAATGCGGGCACCAATATGCACTATACATAACAATATTATTTTCACTCAAAAACTTTGCAAA
>JFMF01000009.1 GCA_000635535.1 Prochlorococcus sp. scB243_496M6
TGCAAACTTTACCTTCTGGGGAGAGCTTGAAGTGGTAATTATTGGCGATACATTTTCAGTGGGGTTTGCAATATCAATAGCATTAGAGGGGTCAACGTTTGTTGACCAAATTAGGCCCCCCAGCAGGACACTAATGGCTACAATGAAACCTCTAAAAATCATAGGTTCTCTACTTTCGAACTTTGCTCCAATCATAGAAATTATAAAGATAGAAAACGATAAAATTGCTGAAAGTATACAAAAAAAACAATATGCTTCAATCTTGAAAAACATTATATTTATCAATAAAAAGCTAAATGTTGATGACGCACAAGAAATTAAAAATACTAACCACCATAAAAACTTATTTAGTTTTTCTTTTGGGGAAATTAAATTTAGCGAAAGTATTATTGTGATAATTAATATTGATAAATATGTTATAAATCCAGCTAATGAGAGAGGTATATTAACTTGATTATTTTCAAATAAAGTACCCCAAGGACTATTTAAAACTGTTTCACAACCATTTTGTACCCCTGGGCATGAAAGCGAAGTAAATAATCCCCAATTTTTTAAAGTAATCGAACCCGTATCAACTATGCCTATAGTGCTGAGAATTGCAATTATGATTTTTGGCCATTTCAAATCTTTTTTATTTCTTCTTTTTAAAGTCTTAAGGGCCATACAAAAAGAAAGTTTGTTATTTACATTATCTATCTTAATATTATCTTGGCATGAGAGTTATATACGAAATGCTGTTTAAATCTTTTAATTTTTATTTTCTAAGTTGTGAAACAAAATAGTCCAAATGTAAAAGAAAAACAACTTTCTAAGATTGCATTCAGTCATGTTGGTTGTGAGAAAAATCTTGTTGATACTGAGCATATGCAAGGCTTATTAGATAAAGAGGGTTATGAAGTTAAAAGCAATATAGACGAAGCAAATGTTGTTGTTGTAAATACTTGCAGTTTTATTGAAACAGCTAGAGAAGAATCTATTAGAAAAATTCTAGAATATACAAATCAAGGAAAGGAAGTAATAGTTGCTGGCTGTATGGCTCAGCATTTTAAAGATGAGCTTATAAAAGAAATCCCTGAAATTAAAGGTTTGGTTGGAACAGGAGATTATCAAAAGATAGCCAAGGTTTTAGAAAGAGTAGAAAAAGGGGAAATCGTTAATGAAGTTTCAAAAATACCTGAATTTATTGCAGATGAGGAAATGCCTCGTTTTGTAGATAAAAACAAATTTGTTGCTTATCTTCGTATTGCTGAAGGTTGCAACTATAATTGCGCTTTTTGTATTATCCCTAAATTGAGAGGTCCCCAAAGAAGTAGAACAATAGAATCTATAGTTTCAGAAGCCAAAAGTCTTGTAAAGCAAGGGATACAAGAAATCATATTAATTAGTCAAATAACAACTAATTATGGTCAAGATATTTATGGAAAACCATCATTAGCTAAACTTCTGATTGAGCTTTCTAAACTTCCAATTCCTTGGATCAGGATACATTATGCTTATCCGACGGGTTTAACTGATGAAGTTATTAGAGCTTTCAAAGATTCAGAGAATATAGTGCCATACTTTGATTTACCACTTCAGCATAGTCATCCAGATATTTTGAGGAGCATGAATAGACCTTGGCAGGCTTCTTTGAATGAATCAATTTTGGAGAAAATTAGAAAAGAAATTCCTTCTGCTGTATTAAGAACTAGTCTCATTGTTGGTTTCCCAGGAGAAAAAAAAGAACATTTTGAACATCTTCTGGAATTTTTGTATAGGCACAAATTTGATCATGTAGGAGTTTTTATTTTTTCTCCTGAGGACGGAACTGCAGCTTTTGATTTGCCAAATAGAGTATTACCAGAGGTTGCAGAGGCAAGAAAAGATAATATTATTTCAGTTCAACAAAATATCTCCAAAGATAAAAATCAGGTATATGTTGGTTCAAAAATGAAAGTTTTGGTAGAAAAAATATCAGATAATAACGAATTAATAGGTCGGTCTTATAATTTCGCTCCTGAAATTGACGGAAATGTGATTTTATCTATTAATACTAAAGTTGATTTGAAAAATTATATTGGTAAATTTGTTGAAGCAAATATTTCTTTTTCGGATGAATATGATTTGTATGGAGAGATTATTAAAATTTTATAGTTTTTAAATTAATTTAACTGCTCTTAAGAGCTTATCTAATGCGAAAGCAGCTCCAAAACCAAAAACAATAAATGCAATATAGAAAATGATGTTCATTAATTTTTTTATTTTTATTTAATTTAACATCAGATGAAAAGATTAGATTTTTTCGTTTAATTTCTTAATCTTGGATATATGGTAATTTTTTGTATAAACATTCTTCTGCTTTTTGTAGTTCCCGGCCTAAATATAAGGCATGATCGAATCTGGTTATTAAGTTATTTCTTTCTTCAGTAATCAATATTCCAAGTTGTTTCGCACTAATACCTTTAAAAATTTCATTACTAACTCTTTTATTTTGAGAGTCGCATTTAATCGGTTCATTTGTTTCTGGGTCAAGAGCGTAGCCTTCTTCATCGATAATATTTAAAAAGTGCTCTAAAATTATTTTATTTTCTTCTAAATCTACTTTTATAATAAAATAACCGTTTGGATCTAAATCTATATATCGGTTGGATAGATTATTATCAATCTTTATTTTTTCATCTAAACTTTTACTAGAATCCATCATTAGAAGTTAATAAAAACTATATTACTAATATAATCTTTTGAAAAGCCAAATAATTTTTTATTTAAAGGGTATAGAATTATTCTCAAATTCAATTTCCTTCTCGGTTTGTTTATTAATTTCATTTAGCCAAGGATAAATTATATTTTCCATATTTTTGTCAAACCACTTATGCAAGCTAATTGTGCTTTTTGCAAAGTTTTTGAGTGA
>JFMF01000010.1 GCA_000635535.1 Prochlorococcus sp. scB243_496M6
TAATTGTGCTTTTTGCAAAAAACCCTCTTCGCCTTTTATGTTTACCACCCGCTCCAGGATCAAAAAAATGGATACTATTTTTTATTGCCCATTCTATTGGCTGGTAGTAGCATAATTCAAAATGTAAATTAGATATATCTTCTTGACTACCCCAATATCTACCCCATAAGTTGTTTTTATTTTTAACGCACATCGACATAGCAAAAATATCATTCGAATCATTTTTTGATGCGCTAAAAAGTAAAATATTTTTTTTATTAGTAACAATTTTTTCGAAAAATGTAGATGTTAAATATTTACTTCCCCAAACTCCCCACCTCGAACAATGCTTTTCATAAAAATTATGCATTTTTTTAAGGATTTCTTGGTTGATATCATCTTCA
>JFMF01000011.1 GCA_000635535.1 Prochlorococcus sp. scB243_496M6
ATCTTCATTAAAAATTTCTATATTAATACCTTGTTTAGTAATTGATTTCCTCTCTTTTTTTATATTTTTTCTCTGATTAGAGTTAAATCTACAAAGAAAATCATCAAACGTCTTTTCTCCATTACTCCTCCATTCACTGCTGGAATTTATCCATTTATGGTATCCCAAAGATTTAAGATGGTTGCCCCAGTTTTCATCAATATATAAAAAATTACAACTTAAAATTTTGTTCGTAATCGCAAAGCTTTCGATATGGTTTATAAGTAAATTTGTAATTTCTTTCTTATCTTCAATTTTTTTATAAAGAAATTGATATCCATTTACAGGACTATAAGGACTCATTCCAATTAATTTAGGGTAATAATTTAAATTCAGCTCTTGAGCCAATCTTGCAAATGATTGATCAAAAATGAATTCTCCATAGCTATGATTTTTTAAAAAAAGAGGAGCGATTCCTAATATTTCTTCATTTTTATAAGCAACAAAATATAGAGGTTGCCAACCAGTTTCTCTTGAGACACTTTTTGATATTTCAAGGTTTTTAAGCCAGGTCCATTCATAGAATGGATTATTGATTTCATTTGTTAATTCATTCCATATCTCCTTTGAGATTTCCTTAATTGACAATTTGACTTCAACTTTATGTATTTTTTGGTTCATTTATTATTGAATCTATTTCAAATTTTTTTGTAATGTATATGAATTTCATTATTTATTAAATTTTTAATTGATTTTATTTCCCATAGTCTTTTGAGTTTAAAAATCTCATTTGTTTCTTCTGGAGGGATCCATGTATATTTACCTCCAATAATTTGTGGGATTATTGTAATTTTTATATCTGTTATTAGATCCTCTTTTATGAATGAATTTATAAGTTTTGCACCTCCTAAAAGAGCTAGATCATTTATCCCT
>JFMF01000012.1 GCA_000635535.1 Prochlorococcus sp. scB243_496M6
GAGCTAGATCATTTATCCCTTGTTTTTTAAGTGAAATTAAAGTTTTACTCCATGAATCTTCGAAAAAGAGTTGTTTCTCGAAGTCATTAATCGACGCATTATCAACTCTACTTGAGCTTATTAGCCATCTTCTGCTTGGTTGACGAAAGTAATCCCAATTACTGTTAAATTTTTTGCTATTTGAAGCAACTATAGAAATTGGTTGTTTTTTTGATAATGTTACTTCGTCCTTACCATTGAGATTTTTAATTAGGTAAGTTGATTGATGTGCTATTAAAGTACCTAAACCAAAAATGGTGGCGTCCACCATTGATAAGTGTTGATTTAACATTTTTTTATCTTCTTCGCTTCCAAGATGCGATTCTCCCCCTCCAGGAAATGCAATTCTCCCATCAAGACTAGATGCTATAACAATTATTACTCTTGGGATACTCAAGTTTGTGAGATTAAACTATTTTCAAGTTTCAACTTCAATGAATTGGTTAGCTTTTGATCAACATAAATTTCTGCAGCATTATTTGGGCTCTCTTGGAGTCTTATTTTGTGTAATGTTGCACCAAGTTCATGTATTGGATTTTTAAGAATATCAGAAATATATAAAGCTATATTTTCAGCAGTTGGAACACAATTCTGGAAAAATTCGATGTCTTTATTTAGAAAAGTATGATCTAGTTGTTCAACAACCAAATCATTAATTATCCCCTGGAGCGCAGATAAGTCGCAAACCATTCCCGTTCTTTTATCAATGTCTCCTTTTACAGTTATATCG
>JFMF01000013.1 GCA_000635535.1 Prochlorococcus sp. scB243_496M6
TTGTGTTTCTGTTTTACTAAGCCAATTCTTTAACCATAAAATTGCTTCTTGCTTTGATGCAATTTTTTCTTTTGAATCTGGCTCTAATAATACATAATGATCTGATGCTCTTATTAGTGGATTTGACATAATGAAAATTCTTCTTGGATTAATTCTTTGCTTGATTTTTCAAGGAATTTTTTTAGAAAGTTCTTTTGCTTTAGTAAATTCTAACG
>JFMF01000014.1 GCA_000635535.1 Prochlorococcus sp. scB243_496M6
AGATGATTTTTATATCGATTCAAGAATTACAGGGAGAAATCAGATCCAAGATGATGATATTTTTTTCGCAGATGAGCTAGTTATACAAACAGCACATAAGCCAGGTGCTTCAAGGATTAATCAGGTAGAGACCATTAGTAAATTTCAAAAATGTTCCGAAGAAATATTGGAAGTTGATAATTCAATCAAACCATCAATTTGTGGAGTGCAATATGTTGCTTCTTATGGTTCAAAAGTTGGTGATCCTTCAATTCATGCTATAAAAACAAATAAATATAAATTGACGTTTGAATTTATTGAGAGTTAGCACTAAAAAGATATTCTTCTAAGTTG
>JFMF01000015.1 GCA_000635535.1 Prochlorococcus sp. scB243_496M6
CAACTGCTGAAGAGAAAGTAAGGAAAGAGATTGTGGAAAACTTAAATATTGCTAAAAGCTCAATAAGGCATAGTTTAGGAAGAAGAATTGAGATGAGAAGAGTTCCAGAGATAATTTTTAAAGACGATGTTGTTCTTGATAAAGGATTATCAGTCTTGAAACTTCTAGATCAATTAAAAAATAAAAATCAAAATAATAATAATATTGAGGACAAGGATGCCAAAAGTTGATCTACC
Source organism: Prochlorococcus sp. scB243_496M6 (assembly GCA_000635535.1). Next base: position 237 of record JFMF01000015.1, read on the forward strand.
CCTTGAT
>JFMF01000016.1 GCA_000635535.1 Prochlorococcus sp. scB243_496M6
TGCAGTAGTTAATGCTCTATCTTCATTAAAAATAAATGAGATATTTCAAAAAAGAGGATGGTTAAAACTAGAAAACATAAAAGATAATAATCTCTTGAAATTCCAATATAAATTTTTAGAAGTGAATATATTTTGGAATAATTTTGACAAAATATTAGTGAAAAGTAGATGCTGTATTAGCATAGATCGGAAGAGCGTCG
>JFMF01000017.1 GCA_000635535.1 Prochlorococcus sp. scB243_496M6
TTATTCAGATAGTTTGGAATCCTCTTGTAGTCCCATTGATAACAATTCTTATTATTGGTGCCTTAGTAAACGGTATTAATTCTTGGTGGAGGCGTAAATTGCTTTCTCAAGAAGAGGATATTTAAAAGGATAATTTTTGAGTTTACTGCTAATTACTTTTTGTCCTTCTAATACAACTTTTGATCCATCTCCTAACAATATTTTTAAAACCGCTCCAGGTACTGGAAGTAAAATAGGTCTATTTAGACATTTGCCCAAAGTCTGAGAAAAGTCTCTCATTAATACTGGATTTGGTGCAACAGCATTAAATACTCCCGAATACTTTTTATCAACTAATGCTTGAGTAATTAATGCACATAAATCAGTTCTATGAATCCAACTCATCCATTGCATACCATCTCCAATTGGTCCACCTAATCCAACTTTAAATATAGGGAGCATTTTGCCTAATGCTCCTCCATCTGCCTCTAGAA
>JFMF01000018.1 GCA_000635535.1 Prochlorococcus sp. scB243_496M6
ATTTATAATAACTTTTGGGTTTATTTTTAAATTTCTAAGGGTCTTCATCATAAATTTCGTGGTGTTAATACGACTGTTTTCAATCTCTTGTTTTTGTTCAGCAGTCCATTTTTTTTCTGCAATAGGTTCTCCCATCAAGTTAATAATTCCATCTGTCTCTCTTAAAATATTCAAAAGATTTTCGTTATTCCAGTTTTTTTCTTTTGATAAATCTATTTGAAAAAACTTAAGCTTATTGAAATCTAAATCAACCTTTAATTTACTAATGGGTTTTCTACTTACAATGTATATTTCGTGATTTGC
>JFMF01000019.1 GCA_000635535.1 Prochlorococcus sp. scB243_496M6
TATTTTTCAAACAAGTTTTTGTATAATAAATTCAAAGAACTTTCTTGAATTTATTATGACAGATTCTATTTCAAAGAAACCTCTCAAGAAAGGAAGCTTAGTTTTTGTCAATAGAGAAAATTATCTAAAAAGTATCGAAGCGCTAGCCAGTGATAATGATTTACCTAATTATGTCTTTGAAGGTCCTGGAGAGATTCTTTCAGTCAAAGAGGAATATGCTCAGGTTCGATGGCGCAGACCTGTTCGGGATGTTTGGTTGAAATTAGATCAACTTAAAGAATATACTCAATAAATTTT
>JFMF01000020.1 GCA_000635535.1 Prochlorococcus sp. scB243_496M6
ATGGTCTCATTGACTCTAATGCGAATATTGGTATGGTGTTTCAAAACCCTGATCATCAAATATTGATGCCAAATTGTAGGAGTGAACTCCCTATTAATATTAATCAGAATACAAGTCAAAATGAAATTAATAAAAAAATTGAATATGTGCTTGATCAGGTAGGAATGAATGGTTTTGAAAAAAGGCCAGTTCATACTTTGAGCGGAGGACAAAAACAACGTTTAACTAT
>JFMF01000021.1 GCA_000635535.1 Prochlorococcus sp. scB243_496M6
AACCATTCAGGAAATTCTAGTCATCCCACATATCCTTTTTCCCTTGATCCAAATTATTCCTTTCAAGTAATTCTATTCTTTGCTGCTGAGAATCTATTTCTGTTTCAATTACGTTTTTATCTTCAACGTATTTTGTTTGTATTTCTAAGATATTTATTTCAAATTGTTCTCCAAAAAAATCTGACATTTCTCTCCAAGCTTCCATTTCCTCTTCTTTGCCAATAGTATCGTTTATCTGATGAG
>JFMF01000022.1 GCA_000635535.1 Prochlorococcus sp. scB243_496M6
TTGTGAGTATTTAAAAAAGATTAAATTTAACAATCCCTCTTTCCCTGTAATAAGTAATTATGGACCTTCACTATGTAGCGATCCAAACGAGCTTAAAATTAGATTAGAAAAGCAAATGTGTAATGGAGTGAGATGGCGAGAAACTATGGATTTAATGGCAAAAGATAGTGATCTTCATATTGTCGAAATTGGCCCTTCTAATGTACTAAGCGGTTTAGGAAAAAGACATCTTAAAGATGTGAAAATTTCTCAAGTTTCATCCTCTGATCAAATATC
>JFMF01000023.1 GCA_000635535.1 Prochlorococcus sp. scB243_496M6
CTGATCAAATATCTTATTAATTTGTATGGAAAATCATGCTATTCAAAAATTAATCTATGAATTAGTTAGTAAGCTTTTTGTATTTCCTATTTATAAATTTGTATTTAAAGGTCATTTAATAGGTAGAGATAATATTCCGCAAAAAGATTCCTTTATCATGGTTTCTAATCATGGTTCTTTACTTGACCCTCCTTTGTTAGGACATG
>JFMF01000024.1 GCA_000635535.1 Prochlorococcus sp. scB243_496M6
TACCATCATTTTTTATTGCTCAAATCTTAGATGTTGTAACTTTAGAGAAACTGAAATTTAGTAAAGCTGATATTGCAAAAACCAAGTTATTGCGAAAATGGCACCTTTTCTTGAGAAACAAAAATATCGCTAACTTAGATGAATTTGACAGATTTAAATTACATCAAGAATTAGAAATGTTTCTGCCATCTTTTATTTTTTATTTACCTCAAAACTTACAGTTAGACTGGCTTCATAGATGGCGTGATAACGATGATAAACTATTTCATCCCTCAAACTTAGTTAATGGTGATGTAATTAAAAAAAATTTGGAAATCAAGGATGGACCTATCCTAGGA
>JFMF01000025.1 GCA_000635535.1 Prochlorococcus sp. scB243_496M6
CTTAGTCATTTTATTCGAGAAATTAAAAAAGATATAGGAATTTCAAAAGCTTTTACTGAATTTTTTACAAAAGCTCTATTATTAAAGACATCATAGTCTAGCCTTTCTATAGAATCTAATATTCCTCTGTAAAGACGTAAGGATGTCCAAACAGGCCATCTTGCGTCAGAAGATAACCATTTGATTCCATCTTCAGATTTTTGGTACCAATCGCGAGCCCTGGTTAATTGAAATTTCATTAGTGCTTTCCATTGTTTGTTTATTTCACCTCTTAAAAGTTTTTCTTCAGAATAATTAAATTTTTCAATATCTTCTTGAGGAAGATAAATTCTACCTCTTTGCCTATCTTCGCCT
>JFMF01000026.1 GCA_000635535.1 Prochlorococcus sp. scB243_496M6
CCTAAAGCTACAGCTGCTTCTGAGGGGTCAGGTTTGGCACTCCATGGAGCAGATGTGTAAGCACTATCAATCCCCATGACATTCTGAGTCATCAAACCAACTGTCCCTGCGACTCTATAACAATAGAGTTTTAATTCATCAACTTCTTTGTATCTAAATTTATTAAGATCCATTCTCTGGCCATCTATCATGTCTAAATAAGGTTGAATACTTTGTGGATATTTTTCGATGGTGTCTAGTAGAACGGCATCTAATTCCGATT
>JFMF01000027.1 GCA_000635535.1 Prochlorococcus sp. scB243_496M6
AACTGGGGAGCTAGTGCTTTTGTAATTGATGTTGAAATGTATACGACTCTGAATCCATCAACTAGTTTTGTAACGCAACCAGCTCTTCAGCCAGGATGTGTTATAAGAAGAGAGAATTGGACAGTGTTACAAAAACAGGGCGCAATTAGTAATGAAGACGTAAGAGAATGTAAGCAAAGGATGAATACTTTTGCTTATATTGGTTCTATAAGG
>JFMF01000028.1 GCA_000635535.1 Prochlorococcus sp. scB243_496M6
TGCAATAAGCTTTTTATTTTTATATCCCGCTACTTACAATTTGCTAGAAATTCCTTCCGTTTTAAAACCTAAAGTACGAATCTATGGAACTGGAATAATGCGAATCACGAGACATCCACAAGCATTTGGACAGATAATTTGGTGTTTTGCTCATACTTTATGGATTGGTACATCATTTACATTAGTAACTTCTATTGGCTTAGTG
>JFMF01000029.1 GCA_000635535.1 Prochlorococcus sp. scB243_496M6
GATAATTCCTGTTTTCCCACTTATTGGAGCAGTGCTTTCTGGCTTAGGACTAATAAGCATTAATAAGAAAATTAATAATTCAAGAGAAATTGTTTCTGTAGGTCTGATTTCTTTCGTTGGGATTTCTGCTGTAATTAGTTATAAGGCTTTAATTGAACAAGTTAATGGTTATCAATCGGTAGAAAAATTATTTGTATGGGCCAATGCAGGGGACTTCACAATTCCAATGGGATTTGTCCTTGATCCTTTGGGGAGTGTAATGCTTGCGTTAGTAACTACAATAACTTTGCTGGTAATGAT
>JFMF01000030.1 GCA_000635535.1 Prochlorococcus sp. scB243_496M6
ATAATTTATGCTGCATTAACTTCTTTTGCTCAAAGAAATCTTAAAAGAAAAATTGCATACAGTTCGATAAGTCATATGGGTTTCGTTCTTATTGGTATAGGGAGTTTTAGTAGCCTTGGTACAAGCGGAGCTATGCTGCAAATGGTTAGTCATGGATTAATAGGTGCAAGTTTATTTTTCCTTGTTGGTGCCACTTATGACAGGACAAAGACTCTTAAGCTTGATGAAATGAGTGGTGTAGGACAAAA
>JFMF01000031.1 GCA_000635535.1 Prochlorococcus sp. scB243_496M6
AATCATGTTTGCCCTATGGACTGCCTGCTCACTGGCTTCCCTGGCTTTGCCGGGTATGAGTGGATTTGTTTCCGAATTGATGGTATTTACAGGATTTGTTACTGATGAAGCGTATACACTACCGTTTGGGGTAGTGATGGCCTCTTTAGCAGCTATCGGTGTAATACTTACTCCTATTTATTTTCTTTCAATGTTAAGAGAAATTTTCTTTGGTAAAGAAAATCCTAAATTAATCGAAGAACGAAAACTTATA
>JFMF01000032.1 GCA_000635535.1 Prochlorococcus sp. scB243_496M6
TCTGTACTAGTTAACCTTAAGGCTCAGGTTTTGGAATCTGATGTTTTCAAAGAAAATTCTTCCGATTTTGAAGATGGATTTGATTTGGATGATCAAGATTGGATTGATAAAGAATTTGATATTCCAAAATATCCTGAAAAATATTTAAGGAGGAGATCAATTGCACAACCAATTCTTAAACGTACAACAACATTGGGAGAACTTGTAAGTCAGTTAGAGTCCATAGCAGAAGTTATAGAAACTCAAGATCTTCTGCTCATGAAGAGAAAAAGAAATAAAAAATATTCTGATAAAGCTTTAATTTCTCAAGTAAAGTCATTAGCGCATCGCGAGAAACTTCCAGAAACCACTAAAGCATTAGGTAAATTTATTGAAGGAT
>JFMF01000033.1 GCA_000635535.1 Prochlorococcus sp. scB243_496M6
TAAATACAGGAATTTATCTTTTCGAACCGGAAATTTTTAATTTTATACCTTCAGCCGAGAAATTTGATATTGGAGCTGATCTTTTCCCTAAACTTGTTGAAATGGATTTGCCATTTTTTGCATTACCAATGGATTTTGAATGGGTAGATATTGGTAAAGCCCCTGATTATTGGAGTGCTATTAGAAATGCATTGCAAGGTAAGGTAAGACAAGTGCAAA
>JFMF01000034.1 GCA_000635535.1 Prochlorococcus sp. scB243_496M6
ATGACTAGGATCGAGGACGGAGCAACTATTATTGGCCCTTCAATGATTGGACCAAGTTGTTGCATTTGTGAGGGAGCAACTATAGATAACTCAATTATTTTTGATTATTCTAAAATTGGTAAAGGTGTTCGACTTATGGATAAGTTAGTGTTTGGTAAATATTGTGTTGGTAAAAATGGAGATCATTTTGATTTACAAGATGCATCTTTAGATTGGTTAATAGCAGATTCAAGAAGATCTGATTTAACTGAGCCATCGCCCCAGCAGAAAGCTATGGCGGAATTATTAGGAACTGATTTGATTAATATTCCAGACTAAGATCAGCTTTTTCAATAATCTCAGGAATTAAATGCTCTGCCTTTACTGCCATTAGATGTATACCATTTGCGATATTCATAAAATCATGGGCTTGTTCAGCTGCAATTCTAATACCTTCCTGT
>JFMF01000035.1 GCA_000635535.1 Prochlorococcus sp. scB243_496M6
CGATTTCAATTGCTTTGTTTCCTAGTTAGTTAACAAGTGTACTGAGATTGCTAAACTTAATTAATATAAAAAAGGAACTGTTTAAATGCAAATGGTTGAAGAAGAAGTAAACAACATTGATATGATGGGTCTCTCAGCAAGAGAGATGGAAATCATTGATCTGGTAGCTGATGGGCTTACAAATCAAGAAATTGCGGTAAAACTAACTATTAGTAAAAGAACTGTTGATAATCATGTAAGTAACATGTTTACAAAA
>JFMF01000036.1 GCA_000635535.1 Prochlorococcus sp. scB243_496M6
AAAATGATTCCAGGAGGTCAAACAGAAAATTTAGAAGCTCAAAGAATGTCGACTGAAGATAAGAAAAGTGAAATATTTGGTATTGACTATCAATATGTAGCTAAGAAGGTTGCTCCAACTTTTAAAATTCCTAACGGAGAATTATATACAAGATTAGAGTCCGGCAAAGGAGAAATAGGTGTATTTATTCAAGGCAATAATGAAGTTACCCCATGGAGATTTAAAATCAGAGCAGCTGATTTAAATAATCTGCAAATATTGCCTCATATTCTTAAAGGTGCCAAAATCGCTGATATTATGGCAATCCTTGGTTCAATAGATGTCATTATGGGATCTGTTGATAGATAATTTCTTTAAATGAAACC
>JFMF01000037.1 GCA_000635535.1 Prochlorococcus sp. scB243_496M6
TAATTTCTTTAAATGAAACCCTCTGACTGGTTAATATTGCAGAAGAAGGTAAGGTTTGGTGATTGTGATTCTGCAGGTGTAATTCATTTTCATAACTTATTAAAATGGTCGCATGAAGCTTGGGAAGAAAGTATTGAAATCTATGGTATCCCTTGTAACGATATTTTTCCAGATTTTTCTATACGTAAAAGTCAAATTATTTTTCCAATAGTAAATTGTGAAGCAAACTTTCATGCGCCTATAAAAATTGGAGATTTATTAAAAGTAAAAATTGCCCCACATAAAATTAATACTCATTTGTTCCAAGTAAATAGCTTTTTTATAAAAAATGGAAATAAAGTAGCCGAAGGGAAAATTATACACTGTTCTTTAGATGTTGATTCAAGAAATAAAATAGAAATTCCCGATCAGCTAGAAAGATGGATAGAGGCTTCTAATGTGAGTACAAATTTAAAAGAATGCTGATTATTATTTTTTAAATTTATAGTTTATTTTTTCTGTAATGCTATTTTTGTTTTTAACAATCCACTTTTCAGGCTTTTCATGTTTAGGCCAACTTTGAGAAAAATTTTTTAATAAATTTAAAGAAATTTCAATATTTTTATCATTTGTAAGTTCTCTAAATTCAACTATTACTTTAATTTTATTTCCCCATAATTTGTTAGATACTTTCGCAATATTGAATTTATTAATTGGGATATTTTCTTTCATAATGAAATCATTTAATCTAGATTCAATTACTTCAGGAAAAACAACTTCTCCTCCTGAATTAAAGGCATTATCACTTCTTCCAACAAATTTTAAATAGTAAGAATTATTGATTTGCTTGATTTCACCTAAATCACTTGTTTGCCACCACCCATTTTTATTTTTGAAATTTTGAGTTTTTAAAGAATCTATTATTTCGATTCCAATTCTGGCTGATTTTATTTCGATTAATCCTTGTGCGTTAATTCTTATTTTTGTATCAGGTAGTATTTCTCCAACATTTTTAAAACCCATTAAGAATTCTTTTGGTTTTAAGCTAGTAACCATTGCTGCTGTTTCAGTTGAGCCGTAACAAGGTGCTAATTTTATTTTTTCTTTTATACATTGTTCTGCAGTTTCGTCTGAAATTGAAGCTCCACCTACCCAAATTAGATCAAAAATTTTTAGCCAACTAATTCCATCTTTTTGAGCTAAAAGTCTTTGTAATTGGGTAGGTACTAATGATGTAATCAAGTGTTTTTTGTTTTTTTTAAATTTAATTGTGAAAAGTAAAAGTTCTCGAGTTTTTTTTATCAAATTCGGAGAAATATTAATACAATCACATCCCCAAGTTTGACTTCTAAAAATTGGCATTAATCCACTTATATGGTTCAGGGGTAAAGTATTTAAGATTAAGCAGTTTTGCAATTCAAATCCTTGCTCTATTAGCCATTGACCTGATGTAGTTGCAGATAATTTAAGATTATTTAAATGGTGAAAACATTGTCTCGGTTTTCCAGAACTCCCACTACTGTTTAAGATAATTGCTGGCCCATTTTCAGTAATTGAATCTAATACATCTTTGTCTTCATAAAATTTGTTTTTTACATAAATAATTTTATTATCTCTAATTTTTTCAATAATTTTTTCTACAGATTGAGTTTCGTTATCTTCAACTTCAATAGTATGAATTTTATTTTTCATAGTTGATCCCATATCGTTTTTGCTTCATTTAAAAATAGAAACGAATTAGGGAATTTATTCATTGCTAAACCAGGAACTTTTGGCGTTGGTCCTTGTAATTGTAGAGAAGATAAATGATGGAGCCATCTCTTTCCAATTCCAGTTTCAAATGAGGTACTTATAGATATTAAACCTTTTTTATTTTCTAATTCTCTTAAAAGCTTAACTGGATTATTTTCTTGAGAAGGCCTTCTAATTTGCCAACCCTTCCACTCATCAATCAAGGTTGGAAATTTTAAAAGTGATTCGTCTAAAGCTATTGGAATTTTTTTGTTTAGTTCTGTCAGTCCATCAATATCATCAACACAGAGAGGTTGTTCTAACCAATCTATATTTTTATTATCTTTCAAAATATCAGCCCATCTATTAGCTATCTCTCTTCCCCAAGAACCATTAGCATCTATTCTTAACTTAATATTATTACCTATTTTGCTTAAAATTTCTTCTAATTTTGCTTCTTCCTCATAGTTATTTTTTAGTGCTACTTTCCATTTTAAGGTTAATGATTTTCCAATATCACAATATCTTTTTTTAATATCATTTAGATCGGAAACCACATTTTCATGATTTAATAATATGGCTGTTTTACCAATTTCATCAAAGTAGTAGTTTTCTTTAAAAATTATTTTTTCATTTATCTCAGCTAATGCAGAATTTATTGCAGATTGAATGCATGGGTGAAAAATATTTATTTGCTCAGATAAATCAAATTCCTCTATATACTCAGGGATCATATCTAGTTGTTTCGTACACTTTTTTAAGTCTTTTTTATGTAGCGGTGAAACTTCTCCAAACCCTATTTTTTTATCATTACTTATTAATTTAATTATCCAACCCGATTTTGTATGGTAATTGGTTTTAGAATTTTCTACTTTGGCCGATAACTTAAAGCTATAAGATTTTTTTTGAAATATTAAGTTCATTTATTTAGCAAGTAATTAAATATTAATCCTGTGATTAAACCAATTCCATTAAGAGTTTGAAATTTTATTGCTATGAATTTGCAATTTTTTATTGCAGAAGGTTTTGCATACGATGATTTTAATAAATTTATAAGTCTTGTTGCTTGAGGGAAACTAAGCAAATAAAGGATGCAAAAAACTGGAATAAATCCATAAACTATTGTGAAAAGTTGAAAAATATATATTGTAAAAATTATCCAAGGCACAAAATGAGAACCTTTTTTTGCCCCTAAGCGAACTAAAGGTGAATTTTTCCCATGCTTTTTATCTTCAGAAATTTGATGAAAATGAGAACAAAATAATACAAGAGTTGTTGCCAAGGAAGGTCCTGAACCAAGTAATAAAGAAACTTTCCATGGAATATCTTCGAAGTAAATATTAGACGGATTTAACGCAATTAAGACTGCAGAGTATGCAAAAGGTCCAAATGCAAGCCAGCATAATGGTTCTCCTAAACCTTGATAGCCCAATCTAAAAGGAGGACCTTGATATAAATATCCTAAGAAGCAGCAAGCTGCCACCAAAATAAAAATGTTTATACTTGTTGATACTGAAATAATTAAAATTATTAATAAACCAATAACTAAAGATGTATATGCAATAAATGAAATTATTTTTTTATTTTTTACAAGATTTACAATTGAATGGAATTTAAATTCATCGATTCCTGTTTTTGCGTCGTATAAATCATTAGTTAGATTTTCCCAAAGTAATATCAAAATTGCAGCTAAAGTAAATGAAATCAAATTATAAATTTTTACCTCTTCATATTGATTGAGCAAGTAAGCCCCTGTTATTAAAACTGGAAGTATGGCAACAGAATAAAGAGGCCATTTTATTGCTTTTTTCCATAATTTTTTTTTATCTTCGTCCATTTTTAATTAACACGCAAAATTAGATAATTATTGAATGTAGTTTATAAATTGAGTTACATTTTTTACTTTATTGCATCATTTTTAGTTATTTTCAATAAGTAATGAAAAATGATTTAAACTTAACAGATTTTTTAAAAGATGTATTTTCCTCTTTCGATAAGAAAGTTGAAAATTCTGGATTAGTAAGTATTTGTGTTGAGATTCCTTGTATTGATTTATTCCAAGTTTATGAATTGTTAATAAATCAATATCAGTTTTCTTCATTTTGGGAGGAATCTGATGGCATTTCATATATAGCTTTCGAGAAGTGTAAATATGTTACTCTAGATGGCGCAAAAAGATTTGAGGTAGCAAAAGAGTTTAATTCTGAGAATTTTAAAAATTTAATTAACTTAACTAATGAATCGCATAATTCTGCACTTTCAAAAATAATTTATTTATTTTCTTTCTCTGAAAATTTGAATAATAAGAATTTACCCTCAGATATCCCTAGTTTGGAAGCCATTTTGCCAAAAATATTAATTACTAAAAGTGGCAAGAATTGCTGGTTAAGAATCAATGGTCATGTTGAAGGGAAATCATCATTAAGAACATTAATTGAAGAAATATGGACAATTAGAAATCAAGTTATTAATTCTGGCTCAGAATTAATAAAATCATCTGGCTTAAAAACTAGTTTTGATTCCCCTTTAATTGATGATTTCTCACGCTCCTTAGAAACTTCTAAAACAAACATGAAAAAAGTAGTAAATAGAGGAATTCAATTAGTAGATAAAGATATCCTCGAAAAGATAGTTTTAGCGAATAGGATTAAAATAAAACTTAAAAATAAATTAGATTTAGTAGAAATTTTAAAAAGATTTAAAAAGAATCAACCAAATACATGTAGATACGTTTGGAAAAGGCATAGTAAGGATATTTTGTTTGGAGCATCTCCAGAAAAATTATTTTCTTTCTCTAAACCTAATTTAACTTTAGAGGCTCTTGCTGGAACTATCTCTTCTAATTCAAATTTTAAGAAATTCCTAAAAAGTACTAAAGACTTAAAGGAACATAATTATGTAATACAATATTTGATTAAATCTTTAGAAGTTTCAAAAATAACAAACTTTAAAAAAAGTGATATCAAGGTAAATTCATTTGGAGATATTTCTCATTTGCAAACACTCATTTTCTCTAAAGTTGAAAATATTTGTCCTTTTGAATTGCTTAAAAACTTACATCCATCTCCAGCAGTTTGTGGATACCCAAAAAATGCAGCATTGGATTGGATAAACACTCTTGAGTCTTTTCCTAGAGGAAATTATGCTTCTCCAATGGGTTGGGTTGATTCATCAGGCAATGCTTCATTTCTTTTGGCAATAAGAGGCGCAAGATGTATTGATGAAAATATTGAATTTACTGCAGGTTCAGGTATAGTTTCTGGCTCCGTTTTAGAGAAAGAAATAGATGAGATTAAATTAAAATTTGAATCTATAGTAAAACAGATATTTTGCGCTAAAAAACCTAGATAATTTCTACTAATTTTTCAATAACTTCCTCTGAAACATTTTTATTGGATAAATTTTCTATTTCTCTTAAACCTGTTGGACTGGTTACATTAATCTCGCTAAGCATTCCATTTATTACATCAATACCTACAAAAAATAAACCCTCATCTTTGAAGTGTTGAGATAATTCTGAGCAGATACTTTTTTCTTTTTCTGTTAATAATGTGGGTTCAGCCTTGCCTCCCATCGCTAAATTACTCCTAAAATCGCCTCCTTGAGGAATTCTATTTATTGATCCAATTGCTTCTCCGTTTACGATAATTATTCTTTTATCACCCTCTACGACTTCAGGAATAAATTTTTGCATCATAACGGGTAATTCTTCTTGAGAAGTGATTAATTCAATGATTGATTTAATTCCTGGAGAATTTTTATTTATCCTTATAACACCTTGACCACCTTTTCCTCCTAGAGGTTTTATGACTACTTCATTATTTATATTTGCAAAATTAATAAGATCTTTTACCTTACTCGCAACTATTGTAGGTGCCATTAAGTGGCTGTATCTTAAAGCACCTAGCTTTTCATTCCAAGCTCTTAACGATGAGGGTTTGTTAATTACTTTTACTCCTTTTCTTTCGGCAACTTCTAAAAGATGGGTTGCATATAAATAAGCCTCATTTACAGGAGGATCTTTTCTCATCCAAATGCAATTAAATTCGGCGAGAGGTATGCAATCATTCTCTTTGAAAGAAATCCATGGAATTACTTCAACTTTTATGGAAGATGCCCATACTTCATCACCTCTAGCTTCCAGGTCTTGAGGAGTACAACTCCAGATTTCAATATTTTTTTTTGATGATGCTTGCATTAAAGCAGCAGTTGAATCTTTTAAGGGATTTATATTTTTAATTGGATCTATTACGAATAGAAATTTCATAAGATCTAGTGTAATAATGCTTCTAATTTATTTTCATTTTCTAATGCGTAGAGATCATCGCAGCCTCCGATACCCTCATTATCTATAAATATTTGTGGTAATGTTCTTCTACCATCAGCTCTTTCAATCATCAATGCTCTGGCATCTTCGTCGCCATCTATTTTATATTCTGTAAAATTTACATTTTTTTTCTTGAGTAGTGATTTTGCGCGAATACAGAATGGGCAATATTGCCAAGTATAAATTTCAACTTTGGACATTTTTTTAAAATAATACTTAGTTTATACTATTAAACAAAAGTGCTTGTTAGATTATAAATAACGATTAAATTCTATTTTGATAGATATTACAGATTTCAAAAAAGATCTTTCGGAACTAACAGAGCGCCTGGGTAATGCTCAGGATTGTCTTTGACGTTCCAAGATTAAAAGCGAAAAGGAAAGAGTTAGAGCAAATTTCTGCTCAGCCTGAATTTTGGGATAATCAAGAAGAAGCTAAAAAGCAAATGTTAATACTTGATGATGTCAAAGCACAACTCGAATTGTTAGATAAATGGAAAACTTTTATTTCTGATGCTAATGCCTCTCTTGAGCTTTATTCTCTAGAACCCGAAGAGGAAATGATTTTAGAATCGCAGCTGGGATTAAAGAAATTAAGAGAGAA
>JFMF01000038.1 GCA_000635535.1 Prochlorococcus sp. scB243_496M6
TTAAAGAAATTAAGAGAGAATTTGGATAAATGGGAATTTGAAAGATTGTTATGTGGTGAATACGATAAAGAAGGAGCAGTAGTTTCTATTAATGCAGGTGCGGGTGGAACAGATGCGCAAGATTGGGTAGAGATATTATTAAGAATGTACTCTAGATGGGCCGATAATAATCAAATGAGCCTTGTCATTAATGAATTATCTCAAGGAGAAGAAGCAGGTATTAAAAGTGTAACGTTCGAGATTGATGGAAAATATGCATATGGCTATCTGCAACATGAAAAAGGAACTCATAGATTAGTAAGAATTTCTCCTTTTAATGCCAATGGCAAAAGACAAACCAGCTTTGCTGGGGTAGAGGTTATGCCAAAATTAGATGATAATATTTCACTTGATATACCTGAAAAAGATTTAGAAATTACAACGAGTAGATCCGGTGGAGCTGGAGGACAAAATGTTAATAAAGTAGAAACAGCAGTGAGAATTGTTCATTTGCCTTCAGGGATTTCAGTAAGATGTACTCAAGAAAGATCTCAATTACAAAATAAAGAAAAAGCTATGTTACTTTTAAAGTCTAAACTATTAGTGATTGCTAAAGAACAACGAGCTGCTGAAGTCGCTGATATTAAAGGTGATATTGTGGAAGCTGCGTGGGGCAATCAAATAAGAAATTATGTTTTCCATCCCTATCAAATGGTAAAAGATCTTAGGACTATGAAGGAGACTAACGAATTAGATAGTGTTTTAGATGGTGGACTTGACCCATTTATTCATGAATTATTACGTATGAATATTTCTTCTAATGAATCTATTGAATAACTAATGGAAAATAAAAACGAAATTTTAGAAAAAAAAGTTTCTCCTCCAAGCTTTATAAAGCTTGCTATGAGAAATATGGTAAGGAAAGGCTCAAAAAGTATTTCTCATTTTTCAATAACCTTTCTAGTTTTAATTGGGATATTAATACTTGTGGCCACAATAGGTAAGCCCAATATTCCAGTTTAAGAATGTATGAAAGAAAAAATTATTTCAGAAATAAATTTAGATTTGGTCTTTCAATGTAATGATTTCTCTCAATTTTTAAATAAGTTAAAAGATACTAAAACTCATCTTATTTTTGAATCTATTTTTTGGGAGAAAGTTTTTTTATCTTGGATAAATACAATATTAAAAAAAGAGGATTATGAATTACCAAATTATCTTTTTAAAAAAAAATCTTTTTCATTAGGCTTACAGATAATATCTAATCAAGAAATTGCTGCTTTGAATAAGAAATGGATGCAAAAAAATGGTCCAACTGATGTTCTATCTTTTCCAATTATTTTTGATGAATCTCTAAATAATTTAGATCATATAGAGTTGGGAGATATATTTATATCATTAGAGATGGCACTTGAGCAATCTTATGAATATAAACATTCAATCTATAGAGAGATGATCTGGTTGGCTAGTCATGGATTTTTACATCTTTTGGGATGGGAACATAATAATGAGCATGATTTAGAAAATATGTTAAATTTCCAGGAATATTTAATTACTCGATTAGATTAAAAATCAATGGAACAAAAAATAAACTATTTAGAAAATAGAAAAGAATCATACAAAACTTCTAGTAATATATTTATAAGTTTTAAGTATGCTTTCAGTGGTATTAGTTATGTATTAAAAACTTCAAGAAATTTTAAAATTCAATTAATTTTTGCAGTTATAAGTTTAATAATTGGTTTTTTACTCAAAATTAGTCTAAGTAATTATGTTATTTTGATTGCAACAATAATGTCTGTTTTAATATTAGAAATATTCAACACATCTATTGAATCAATCGTTGATTTAGTAGTGAAAAAAGAATTTAGTATTTTGGCTAAAATTTCAAAAGATACTTCTGCAGGAGCAGTATTATTAGCCTCCATTAATTCTGTTATTATTGCTGTATATATCTTTGTTCCTAAAATAAAGTTGTTATTTTAAATCCATATAAATATGTTTCTTGTTATTGATAATTACGATAGTTTTACTTATAACCTTGTTCAATATTTAGGAGAACTTTCAGTTGAACATGAAATTACTAAAGAATTAATAGTTAAAAGAAATGATGAAATTACTCTAGAAGAAATTATCAAACTAAATCCTGGTGGAATTCTATTATCTCCAGGTCCAGGCAATCCAGATCAATCTGGAATTTGTCTGCCAATTCTAAAAAATTTATCTAAAAATATTCCGACCTTGGGAGTTTGTTTAGGTCATCAAGCTTTGGCCCAAGCTTTTGGAGGTAAGGTTATAGTTGGGAAAGAACTTATGCATGGTAAGACATCCAAAATATTTCATAATCAAAAAGGATTGTTTAAAGATATCGAGACTCCATTTGTGGCTACTAGATACCATAGTCTTATAGTTGATTCAAGTTCTTTACCATCTTGTTTAGAAATAACTGCGACTTTAGAAGACTCCACAATTATGGCTATCTCTCATAATGAATATAAACATTTACATGGGGTACAGTTCCATCCTGAAAGTGTGTTGACGCAATTTGGTCATAAATTAATTAGTAATTTTCTAAAAATTGCTGAACAAAAGTAAAATAAAAAAAAATAAATATTATGATTTCTCAAATTAAAAACTTTTTATTTTTGATATTAGTTAGCTCTTTTTTACCTACCTCATTATTGGCAAGGAATTTAGGAATAAAAAGTTTGGGACATAGTAGTTTTTTAATTACTAGTGCAGATAAATCTATTCTTATAAATCCCTTTAAAGCAATAGGTTGTGCAAGTAATTTAAAGGAGCCAAAAGAAGTCAAGGTAGATTTTATTTTGGCTAGTTCTAGGCTTCCAGATGAAGGATATAACCCTAATGATCAATTAATGTTCGTTGAGCCAGGAATCTATCAATTTGAGGATATTTTATTAAATGGAATTTCTGTACCACATGACAGAGTAGATGGAAGAAGATTTGGGATGGCAACTGTTTGGAGTTGGGAGCAGAATGATCTTAAAATTGTTCATATGGGAGGAGCTGCTGGTGATATTGATATAAACAGTCAAATTATTTTGTCTAATCCAGATATATTGTTTATTTCAATTGGAGGAGGAATAAAATCTTACAATGGTAAAGAAGCCTCAAAAATAGTTAAAGTCTTAAAACCTAAAGTAGTTATTCCTGTTCACTTTGAACGCGGCAAAAAAATTAATAAAGAATGTGATTTCTCAAATGCTGATTTATTTATTGAAAATATGAAAGATTTTAAATTAAAATATGTTGGAAAAGATTTTCAAATAAAACCTAAAAGAATCGATCAAAATACAATTTATATTTTCAGTAATTAATTTTTTAAATCTAATATCTTGTAATTGTCCCAGAAAAAAATCATTTGTTCTTTAGTTCCAATACTAACCCTTATTGAATTGCCTATATCTTTTTTGTTTTCCATACTTCTAATAAGAATACCTTTTTCTCTCATCTGTTGTATTAAGATTTTAGGATCTTTTTTTGGCCAAATTAAGAAATAATTACCTCCACTAAAGTGAGTTCTAATTTTTGTTGATTTAAATTTATTTAAAATCCATTCCCTCGCCTTTTTTACTTCTATAACATAATTATCAATATATGACTTGTCTTTAAGTGCTGCTAATGCAGCTGTTATAGCAAAGCTGTTTACATCATATGGTCCTGTAACTTTATTAATGTACTGAATTAAACTTTTATTGCCAAAAGTAAAACCTATTCTTAAACCAGCTAGACCTGCAGTTTTTGAAAGAGATTGGATTATTAGTATATTTTTATTCTTTTCAAAATCTATCGATTCAAGAAGACTATCTCCATTAAATTTTTCATATAGTTCATCAACAACTATTAATGAATCGTTATTGATATTGGCTAAATTAATTATTTCTTGAGAGCTGAGAACAGTTCCTGTTGGATTATTTGGATTGCAAATAAATATTAACTTTGGATTATGCTTTATTATTTTTTCCCTAAATTCTTCGATGGGGAATAGAAAATTTTCTCCAATGTAAGAACAACTTATTTTTTTCATTCCTCGGATTTCTGCACAAGGAGAATAGTAACCAAAAGTTGGATTTGTGGTTAGAAATATTTGATCTTTTTCTCCAAAGCAATTGAAAATTGCATTTATTGCTGCATCTGCTCCATTGAAAATTCCGATTTCATCATTACCAAATTTTCTTGAATCAAGATATTTATCACATAAAAATTTTTTTAAAAAATTATATTCTGGATAAATTGAAATTTCATCTAATTTTATCGCTTGTAATGCCTCTAAAACCTTAGGACTTGGACCTAAAGTATTTTCATTAAAGTCTAAGCGGAGTAAATTTCTTCTATTTTCTAAAGGTGCAGAGTAAGACTGCATATTTATTATTTCTTCTCTTGGTTTTGGGAAAAGATTATTTAATGGATCAAAATCATTCATTACATTCTTTCTAAAGTTTCAATTCCTAAAAGCTCTAAGCTTAATTTTAGTGTTTTTGCAGTTAGGTCACATAAATTAAGCCTAGAAATTTTTATATTTTTTTCTTCTGTGAGGATTGGAACTTGATCATAGAATCTATTAAAAGTCTGACATAGCTCGAACAGATAATTGCATAATCTATTTGGCATTAAGTCTTTTTCAATAGAAATTATGACTTCATCGAACTTAAGTAATTTTCTGATAAGTTTCCACTCAGATTTATGTTCATAATTTACGTACTGAAAATCTTTAGAGTCATAAACATAATCATTTTTTCTTTTAATGCCTAAAATTCTTACAAGTGTATATAACAAATAAGGCGCAGTATTACCATTAAGGGAAAGCATTTTATCAAAACTAAATTGATAATTGGTAATCCTATTTTGACTTAAATCTGCATACTTAACAGCTCCTAATCCAATTATTCTTGAAGTATTTGCTACAAACTCTTCGGTCTCATAACGATCTTCATCTTCTAATCTTTTCAATAAATCTTCTTTTGCTCTTCTAACTGCTGCATTTAATAAATCTTTTAGGCGTATTGTTTCACCTTCTCTTGTCTTTAGTTTTTTGCCATCAATTCCTTGAACTAACCCAAAAGGGACATGGTCTACTTGACAATTTTCTGGGATCCATTTTGCTTTGTTTGCAACTTGAAAAACTCCAGCAAAATGATTTGCTTGCCCATGATCAGTTACATAAATAATTCTTGAAGCATCATCTCCATTAGGAGGTTTATTGAATCTGTATCTTAAAGCAGCAAGATCTGTGGTGGCATAATTAAAACCCCCATCTTTTTTTTGAATAATTAGCGGTAAAGGTTTGCCTTCTTTATTAGTCATCCCATCTAAAAATACACATTTTGCTCCTTGATCTTCTACTAATATTTTTTTTAAATTCAAATCATCAATAACTGATTTTAAGAAGGGATTATAAAAAGATTCACCTCTTTCTTCTATTTTTATTTTTAAATTTTTATAGATTTCATCAAATTCTTTCCTTGATTGATCACATAATAATTTCCAAGCTTTAATCGATTTAATATCTCCACTTTGTAACTTAACAACTTCCTCTCTAGATCTTTTTTGGAATTCAGATTCGTTATCAAATCTTTTTTTTGATTCTTTATAAAATTCAACTAAATCACCTATCTTGATCTTTCCTATTTCTTCTAGATCATTTGAATATAAATCTTTGAGCTGAGTAATAAGCATGCCAAATTGTGTTCCCCAATCACCAACATGATTGAGTCTTAATACTTCATAACCTCTTAACTCGAAAATTTTAGATATTGAGTCACCTATTATTGTTGATCTTAAATGCCCTACATGCATTTCTTTAGCAATATTAGGACTAGAAAAATCTACAATAACTTTATTAGACAAACCACTATCTAAATCTTTTCTAATTAGAGGTATGCCAGCCCTATTGCATTGAATATTTGACTTAATTTCATTTATTAGAACTTCATCTTTTAATTTTATATTTATAAATCCAGGCCCAGCTATTTCTAAACTCTTACATAATTTTGCTATGCTTTTATTTTTATTTAAAAGGTTAATAAAATCATTAGAAATATCTCTTGGGTTCTTTTTATATATTTTAGATAAACTTAAACAAACATTACATTGATAATCACCAAATTCTTCTTTTGATGATTGTGTAATTAAATTTTTTCTAAGAATTTCGAATTCTCCTTTTTTATCATTTTTTTCAAGACTATCTAAAAGAGATTGCTCAAATTGTTTTGTTAATTCTTTAAAAATGATTAGCATTAATTATTCAATTATTTATCTATATGATTAATTAATATAACGCATACTCAAATCAATCCAATTACTTTTGGTGATTGAAGAACTTGTTGAAATCAAATCAATACCTTTTATTAGATATTTACTAATTTCTTGAGGGTTTATTCCAGAAACTTCTATTATCAAATTTTTATTGACTTCTTTTTTTAGGCTATTAATTGATAAATCTCTTAATTCTTGAATGCTTTTTTTGATTGTTTCAGGACTAAGTTCATCTAATAAGACACTATCAGCTCCTGCTAATACTGCTTCTTTTGCTTGTTCGATATTCTCAGCTTCAATTATGATATGACTTGTAAAAGGCGAATTTAGGCGAATTTTTTGTACTGCATTCTTCAGATTATCTGTCCATGCGATATGATTTTCTTTGATCATAGCAGCATCGTATAATCCCATTCTATGATTCACCCCACCACCGCATTTGAATGCATATTTTTCAAATATTCTTAATCCAGGAGTCGTTTTCCTAGTATCTGCTAATTTTATATTTGTGCCTTCTAATTTATCTGTAAGATTCTTTGTATATGTTGATATTCCAGATAAATGCATTGCTATATTTAAGCTGATCCTTTCACTAGTGAGTAAACTTTTTGAAGGTCCATATATTTCTAAGAGTTTTTGATCTTTAACAAATTTATCTCCATCAGAGATATTAAATTTTGGACTAATTTTTAAATCAATTTTTCTAAAAATTTCTTTTATAATTTCAACCCCGCAGAATATTCCCTCCTCTTTTGCAATCCAATATGCATTACCATTCTCTTCTGTAATAGAGGGACTTGTAAGATCTCCCCTACCTATATCTTCATCGATCCAATTATCAATGATTTTACTTATTATTGGAGTATTTAAATCCACTAAACTAAAAAATAATTAATTAATAAAAATTAAAATGAAGTTAGAGAATCAACTATATATCACTATGTAATTTAACTCAAATTTATTTACCAATACAAAACTTAGAAAAAATATTATCTAGAAGTTCCTCTGTTAATTCTTGACCAGTTATTTTGGATAAGTTTTGAATTCCATCTCTCAGTTCAATTGATAATAAATCAAATGGCAATTTATTTTCAATTATTTCATCAGTATCATTTAAATTAGATAAGCAAGCAGACAAATTTGTTAGATGTCTTTCGTTTAAAAATATATTAATATTTTCTACTTGTTTTAATCCGCATTTTTTTATGATTGTCTCTATTAATAATTTTTCACCATCATTATTCTTAATACTCATAAGAATTGTGTTTTTTAACTCATTTAAATTAATATTTTTGCAATCAATTAAATCTTTTTTATTGCCCAAAATAGTAATTAATTTTTCTTTGGGAATTTCTTCTATTATTTTTTTGTCTTCTTCATTAAATCCTTCTTCAAGACTATAAATATAAATTACAAAATCTGACTCTTTTATTTTCCCAAAACTTTTTTTAATTCCAATACTTTCAATTTGTTCATGAGTTTCTCTTATGCCAGCAGTATCAATTATTTTCATAGGAACATCATTAATATTTAAATTAACTTCAATAACATCTCTAGTTGTTCCAGGAATATTAGTTACTATTGCTTTTTCTTTTTTTGCAAGCAAATTTAATAAAGAGCTTTTACCAACATTTGTTTTACCTATAAGCGCAATGGATATTCCATTGTGAATATATGAATTTCTTTTTGCATTTTCTATTAGTAATTCTATTTTTTCTTTGACTTTTTTAATGTTTTTTAGATATTTGGCGTAATCAAAATCTGTGAAGTCTTCTTCAAAATCAACTCTCGCTTCTATTTCGCAAAGTTGATTTATAAGGTCATTTTTAATATCATCAATTTTTTTCTTTATTTCTCCTTGAACTCCGCTAAAGGCTAAATCTGCTGATCTGGTATTGCTTGCATTAATTAATTGATTAATCGACTCGGCTTGAGTAAGGTCTATTTTCCCATTAAGAAAAGCTCTTTGACTAAATTCTCCTGGGTTTGCAAGTCTAACTCTAGAATTACTAGATAATAATATCTTTAAAACTTTATTTACTATTATAATTCCGCCATGGCAATGAAGTTCAACTACATCCTCTCCTGTGAAGCTATTTGGTGATTTCATTACTAAAATTAAAACCTCATCTATAAATTTGTTTTGTTTATTTTCCTGAATAAAACCACGAAAAACCCTATGTGATTCCCATGCATACTTAGATTTCGTTTGAACAATCTTTTTGCAAGAATTTATTGCGTTTTTCCCTGATACTCTTATTATCGCAACTCCTCCCTTCCCAATACTTATAGCTGAAGCAATTGCGGCTATCGTATCTTCTGTAGTAACTATCGAATCCATCTCTCGCTTTGTTATGGATAATTAAGTAAGATTATCAAGAATTTAATTTTGAAATTTTCTTTCTGAATGAGATTTAAAAGAGATATTACCTATAAGAAAATTCTATCATTATTTAGGAATCAGAATGGAAGTCCTTTTTTTAATGCTAAAGGTTTAGCTATAGGGGTATTTAGTGGTTGTTTTCCTTTTTTTGGGTTTCAGACTTTAATGGGGGTATTTTTTGCAAAAATAGCTAAGGGAAATATTGTTCTAGCTGCAATTGGTACCTGGATCAGCAACCCTTTTACTTATATTCCACTTTATTATTTTAACTATAAAGTTGGTTCGATTTTTTTAAATAATCCTTCTAATAAAGTTCTTGAAAAAAGTTTAGTTATTGATGACTTATGGAAACAAGGTAGAATTTTTTCTATAAAATTACTTCTAGGTTCATCTTGTGTAGGTATTTTATTAGCTTTGATTAGCGGCAGTATTGTTTTCTTTATCTACAAGATAAAAAGTAAAAGATAGATAGATCTAATTTTTAAATTAACTTTGTCCAACTCTTGCAATATCTAAAACATCTGCCATTGATTTAATTTGTTCAATTGTTTTGTGAAGTTGATTATAACTTTCAAGACCTACACAAAGATTTATGATAGCTGGTTTACCATAAGCTGTTTTAACATTGGCATCGCTAACATTTATACCTTTATCAGATAACCGCATAAGAATATCTTTTAGAACTCCAACTCGATCAATTACTTCTATTCGTAGCTGAATTGGAAACTTATTATCGCCAGTTTTATTATCTTGATTCCAACCGACAGGTAATCTTCTTTCTATTGGAATTGGTATTACATTTTCACAATCTTCCCTATGTATAGTTATCCCATGGTTGCCGAGCGACACAGTTCCTATAATATCCTCTCCTGGGAGTGGGGAACAGCATTTACCTATTCTGTAATCAAGACCTTCTATCCCGGAAATTGGTGATTTAGCTGCTGTATTAGATTGATTAGTGGATAAATTATTATTACTTTTAAGAGATTTTGCTATTTCAGAGTCAGAATCATTTTTTACATCTTCTGTCTGTAATTTTATTTCTTCTCTTAGTCTGTTTAATACTTGATGCAAAGTTAAACCCCCAAAACCAAGAGATGCAAGAAGGTCTTCAGTAGTTTTTAAATTGCATCGATTTGCAACTTTTTTCATGGCTTCACTAGAAAGTAATGCTTCAAAACCGTTTCTACCGACTTCTTTTTCAAGTAAATCTCTACCTCTTTTAATCGTTTCATCACGATGGCTTTTCTTATACCATTGGCGAATTCTATTTTTTGCAGTTGGCGTGACTACAAAGTTCAGCCAATCCAAACTCGGAGTAGCATTATTACTTGTCAAAATTTCTATGAAGTCACCATTT
Source organism: Prochlorococcus sp. scB243_496M6 (assembly GCA_000635535.1). The sequence continues at coordinate 10,002 of JFMF01000038.1, forward strand.
TGAAGTGCTGTAGATAATGGAGAAAGCTTTTCATTAATTCTTATTCCATTACAGCGATTTCCAACTTCAGAATGGATTCTGTAGGCGAAATCTATCGCGGTAGATCCTTTCCTTAAACCAACAACATCTCCTTTTGGAGTGATCACAAATACTTCTTCATCAAATAAATCTTCTTTAATTGAAGCTAAATAATCATTATGATCCCTCTCATTACCTTCTTGTTGCCATTCTACTAATTGTCTTAGCCAATTAAATCTCTCGGCATTACTTTTAGCAGGAGAACCACCCTCTTTGTATTGCCAATGAGCGGCAATACCATATTCAGCAATTTGATGCATCGAAGTAGTTCTAATTTGAACTTCAATAGGTCGATGTCTTCCAATCACAGAAGTGTGTAAGGACTGATATCCATTGGGTTTTGGTAATCCTATATAGTCTTTAAATCTACCTGGAATTGGTTTGAAAGTATCATGAACAACTGCTAAAGCTCTATAACAACTATCTGAATTGTCGACGATAATTCTTAGGGCAGCAACATCGTAAATCTCGTGAAAATGCTTTTGTTGCCTTTCCATTTTGCTCCAGATACCATAAAGATGTTTTGGCCTTCCTGTTATTTCAAAATTTTTTAAACCTGCTGAAATCAAGTTTTCCTTCATAAGATTCAAAGTTACTTTTAATCTTTTTTCTCTATCACTTCTTTTAACGGCGATTTGATCTTTAAGATCTAGATATTCTTTAGGCTCTAGGAATTTAAAAGCTAAATCTTCTAATTCCCATTTAAATCTGTTTATTCCTAGTCGATTTGCTAATGGTGCATAAATCTCTCTTGTTTCTCTCGCTATTCTGAGTTTTTTCTCATCATTTAGCCATTCAATTGTTCTCATGTTATGAAGTCGATCTGCAAGTTTTACTAAGACAACTCTGATATCGCTGGCCATAGCCAAAAACATTTTCCTAAGATTTTCAGCTTGTGCTTCAGTCCTATTGTTAAAGTGAATGCCGCCTAATTTTGTTACACCCTCTACAAGTATTTTTACTTCTAATCCAAAATTTGTTTCTATTTCGGATAAATCAATGCCAGTATCTTCAACTACATCATGTAAAAGGCCTGCAGCAATAACAGATGAACTAGCACCTATTTCTTTAAGGAGATTTGCAACAGCAACCGGGTGGATAATGTATGGCTCGCCGCTCGCGCGGAATTGTCCATCATGAGCTTTATAAGCAAGTTTAAAAGCCTTTACTATAAGGTTTTGATTCTTATCATTTTCTTTATTTGATTTTTCAAAATTATGAATATCTTTAAGAAGCCAATCGGGAATTTTTATTTGATAATTAAAAGATTCACTTTCATATTTTTTATTTTCAGGCAAAATAGTTTTGGAAACTTCAATTTCGTTTTTTTCTTTTGAATTCGCAGCTGCCTCGGACATTTTATATTGCTTTAGATGTATTTTATTTAGGTCTAGAAAAATTTGCTATAAATCATGGAAAAAAATAAAGAAAAAATTATTGTAGTGAAAAATCTTACTGTTAAATATGGTCTAAAACAGCAACCTATTATCAAAAATTTTAATTTGGAAATAGATAGTGGAGATCATTTGGCCATAATAGGACCTTCTGGATGTGGAAAAACCACTTTTGCAAAAACATTAGTAAATATATTGCCTGAAAAGGCTACTTCTAAAGGCTATCTATCTATTTCTAGTGTAGATCCTAGGAAAATAAACAACAAAAATGCAGAATTATTTAGAAGAAAAAATTTTGGATTTATATATCAAGACTCTATAAAAAAACTTAATCCGCTAATGAGAGTTGGGGATCATTTATATGAATTATTTAAAACAAATGATCAAACTAAATCATCTTTAGCTATTAAAAAATTAGTAAGAGAAGTTTTTCAAAAAGTCGGAATTGAAGAAAGTAGACTTGATTCTTTCCCACATCAATTTAGCGGTGGAATGAGACAGAGAGTTTCTATAGCAATGGCACTTGCTTTGAAACCTAAATTATTAATAGCTGATGAACCTACAACAAGCTTAGATACCAAAACAAGTTTTGAAATTATGAAAGAAATAATTCATCTATGTAATGAATTTGATACAACTTTAATTTTAATTAGTCATGATATTAATCTTGCAGCAAAGTGGTGTAAAAAAGTTGCAATAATTGAAAAGGGATCGATTGTTGAAAAAGGGAATATATTAGATATTTTTCAATCACCAAAATCAGATATCGGGAAAAAGTTAGT
>JFMF01000039.1 GCA_000635535.1 Prochlorococcus sp. scB243_496M6
ATATCGGGAAAAAGTTAGTAAATGCTTCAAAAATAGTATTAGAACCAAATACTAAAAATAATGCTCGAGATGAGGTCGTTTTAGAGGTAAATAACCTAAGACATTGGTATAAATTAAATTCTTCAATTTTCATTAATAAATGGAATAAGGCATTAAATGAAGTTAGTTTCAAGTTATATGAGAATGAGACTCTTGGAATAGTTGGTTCTTCAGGGAGTGGTAAAAGTACATTATGTAGGGCGTTAATTGGACTTCTTAAAGTAAGAGGTGGTGAAATCAAAATTTATGATAAAAATCAAGCATCGAAAAAAAATAAATCTTTTAAAAAGAACAATAAAGTGCAAATTATTTTTCAAGATCCTTTTTCAAGTTTGAATCCGAAAATGACAATTAAAAGTATTTTGGAAGATATATTTTTTATTCAAAAAATTTCAGATAAAAGAAAAATCGAAAAAGAAATAAGATTAATGTTAAGAAATTTAAATCTCCCTTTAAATAATGATTTTTTTAATTCTTATCCTAACCAATTATCTGGTGGTCAATTGCAAAGAATTTCATTGGCCAGGGCGCTATTGTTGAAGCCAAAAATTTTAATTTGTGATGAGAGCGTAAATATGTTGGATGCTTCAGTAAAAATAGAGATTCTTGAATTACTAAGAGTCTTTCAAGAAAAAATGAATTTAACGATTATTTTTATTACCCATGATTTAGGTATTGCTAAAAGATTTTGTAATAGGTTGCTAGTTATGAATCATGGAAAGATAGTTGATGAAGGAGAAAGTTCTACAATATTCACTAAAACTCAAAACCCGTATACAAAATCGCTTCTAAATTCCTCTTTAAATCTCATTTAACTTTAAGAACACTTAGTAATTTTTGAAAATCTAATGGTAATTCTGATTCAAATATCATTTCTTTACCATTTATTGGATGTATAAGTCCAAGCTTGATGGCGTGTAAAGCTTGGCCATCTAATTTACAGGGTAGTTTTTTACATCTTCCATATAATGGATCACCCACAATTGGATGATTAATGTGAGCGCAATGAACTCTTATTTGATGCGTTCGCCCCGTATCTAGTTTGAAACTCATTAATGAGTAATTGCCAAATCTTTCTTCTAATTTCCAATAGGTACAGGCATACCTTCCTGAAGTTTCTTCAACTACTTTATATTTCAATCTATTTAATTTATCTCTGCCAATGTGTCCCACAATTTGGCCTTCTTCAGAATTAGGTGCTCCATGAATTACTGCAATATATTCGCGTGATGCTATTTTTTCTTTAATTTGTTTCTGGAGATTTACTAATGCCTCTTGGCTTTTTGCAACCACCATACATCCGGAGGTATCTTTATCTAATCTGTGAACAATCCCAGGTCTTAATTTCCCATTAATTCCAGGCAGATCTTTACAGTGAAAAAGTAATCCATTCACTAAAGTTCCAGATTTGTGTCCAGGGGCTGGATGAACTATTAGACCTGATTGTTTATTGATGACTATGATGTGCTCGTCTTCAAAAAGGATATTTAAATCCATTTTTTCAGGTTTCAAATAAATAAGAGGTTCTGGAGGAGGCATCCATATTTGAATATTGTCGCCATTTTTTAATGGGGTCTTTGCTTTTGCGGTCTTATAGTTTACTAGCACTAAACCTGAATTTATAAAATGTTGAATTCTTGCTCTACTTTGTTCTGGCCTTTTACTTACCAACCATCTGTCTAGCCTCATAGGCAGAGGTTGCTCATAAATAATTTCTATAAGCTCACCTTCTCCAATGCCGAAAGAATTTTGATTATTTAATTCCATAGTGGGACTTCTAAAGCAATTTTACCCAGCATTTGATTTCTATAATCTTCCAATAACTTATGAGACATTCTCCTTTTATCACCTGAGGTATGTTTTGAAGCTGCTTCGTTGATCCAAGCAGAAGGATTCTTAAAGCCTTTTGTAATATCAACTCCATATCTGTTAGATATTTGTTTAACTGAGATATTCGCATTCTTATCTTTGTTGAGAGTGGATATAATTTTGATAAACCCAATTGCGACACTCTCTATTTCATAAGCAGCTTCACCAATATCGTCACACAGTGCAAGATTAAGTGCTGATTTTTGATCTTCTAAATTTGGAGGTATAACACCAGGTGCATCTAGCAGATCTATACCACTTTCTAATTTTATCCATCTTAAATTACGAGTCACGCCTGCTTTCCTAGCGCTATCTACAACTCTTTTTTTTGCAATTCTATTAATTAATGCTGACTTCCCTACGTTTGGAAAACCAAGTGTAAGGGCTCTAATTGGCCTAATTCGCATTCCTCTAGAGAGTCTTCTATCGTCGATTGACGACCTAGAATCTTTAGCTGACTTACAAATTTCTTTAATCCCTATTCCTCTTTTAGCATCACACCAAAGAGGATATTGATCTTTATCATTAAACCATTTGTTCCAGCTATTGATTGTATGAGGGGAGATCATGTCTGATCTGTTAATAACAAGAATATGTTTTTTATTATTTATCCATTTATTTAAGTGTGGATGTCCTGTTGACAAAGGAATTCGTGCATCTCTAACTTCAATGACTAAATCTACTTTATTGATAACTTCAGATAATTTCTTTTCTGCTTTTGCGATATGGCCGGGGTACCATTGGATTTTAGGTATGTCCACTTCAATAAATCAAATAAAATTTTGTATTCCTTTTAGTTTTTATAAGTTTCAAAAGTATTTACTTCTAAAGTCTAGTATAAATTTAATGACTAAAAAATTTTTATAATCGTTAATTTTTAAAATTTATTAAGGCATAGGTAACAGTTACTACTTTTTAACCCAATAAGCCCAAATTAACGTTAGGGTCTTGGGATTATAAATATAGTTTGTTTAATGTCAAAATTATCTCTTTCCAATCTTGATAAGACACATTTAGAAGGAAAAAAAGTTCTTGTAAGAGTAGATTTTAATGTTCCATTAAATGAAGACGGTCAAATAACCGATGATACGCGTATTCGTGCAGCGATCCCAACTATTGAATATCTTATTAATCATTCCGCAAAAGTTATTTTAGCTGCTCATTTTGGTAGACCAAAGGGTCAGGTAAATGAAAAAATGAGATTAACTCCAGTAGCAGCAAGATTAAGTGAATTGTTGGGGCAAAATGTTGCTCTTACTAACAGTTGTATTGGTGATGAAGCAGTTGCACAATCAAATAGCTTATCTAATGGAGATGTTCTTTTACTTGAAAATGTTCGTTTTTTTGGTGAAGAGGAAAAGAACGACCTAGAGTTTGCTAAAAAATTAGCATCACATGCAGATATGTACGTAAATGATGCTTTCGGTGCTGCTCATAGAGCGCATGCTTCAACTCAGGGTGTTACAAATTATTTAAGTCCCTCAGTAGCTGGATTCCTTTTAGAAAAAGAATTGAAATACCTACAAGGAGCTGTAGATTCCCCAAATCGTCCATTGGCAGCAATAGTTGGAGGATCAAAGGTTAGTAGCAAAATAGGAGTACTTGATTCTTTACTAGATAAGTGTGACAAAATCATGATTGGTGGAGGTATGATTTTTACTTTTTATAAAGCTAGAGGTTTAGATGTCGGAAAGAGCCTTGTAGAAGAAGATAAACTCGAGCTTGCTAAAGACTTAGAAGCAAAAGCAAAATTAAAAGGAGTAGAATTGCTATTACCCACTGATGTGGTTTTGGCTGATCAATTTTCTCCTGACGCCAATAGTAAAATATCTCAAATTGATGCAATTAGTGGTAATTGGATGGGTTTAGACATTGGTCCAGATTCCATTAAAGTTTTTCAGAATGCACTCGCAGAATGTAAGACAATTATTTGGAATGGTCCAATGGGAGTTTTTGAATTTGATAAATTTGCAGACGGTACAAATGCAATAGCTACGACTCTTGCGGACTTAAGTGCTTTTTCTGAAGTTTGTACAATAATTGGTGGTGGAGATTCAGTTGCAGCAGTTGAAAAAGCAGGATTAGCTGAGAAAATGTCTCATATATCTACTGGAGGTGGGGCTAGTTTGGAACTTTTAGAAGGTAAAACTTTACCAGGTGTGGCTGCGTTAAACGACGCTTAGGCTATATCTTATCAACAATATCAATGCTCTTTGTGAAAGTAATCATTCCTTCAGGATGAGCTATAATTCCTGACCAAATTTGTATCCCTGGTTTTGAAGGGGCTCTTGTTATTTTAAAAATCCCTCCAGACGCCAAAGGCTCCAATAATATTTCTTGTTCAAACAATGAATTAACTTGATGAGGTTTTATAGCTCCAGCAATAATAACTTCTTCAAGAGGCTTATTTAGAATTATATCGATATCGTATTTTGAACCAGTAAGAACTCTATCAGGAATTTTAAAACTAATATCTATTTTTTTATTATCGTTTCTTATTGTGGTGAATAAATTTTTGATAATCCCTTCATCTATTTTCCCATTTACGATTGAAAATAAATAATCAAATTTGGATTCGAGTATATATATTTCTTCATTAACTATTTTTTCCCCAAAAACTTTTATTCGCAAAATACCTTCATCTGGAATATTAGATTTTAATCTTTTGATCTTCCATTTGCTGTTAGGGAAATCATCAATAATCTTTGAAAATTGTTTTGGTATATTTTGGCTTTCTTCATTTCTAAAATTTTTTCTAATGAATTCTAAATCTTTTGCATTTAAGGAGTTTTCTAGATTTCTTATAAAATCAACTTTCAAAGTTTGCGTTATTGCTGAATAGGGATAAATAAGATAAACAAATAAGTAGAGAAGAAATCCTATATTTTTGAATAAGTTTAAATTAAACATATTAATCATTGGTTATTTTATTCTACTATTTTAGGTTTTTATGTCTAAAAAAAATAATTTATTAGTTGCAGCAAGTGGGACAGGGGGGCATATTTTCCCAGCCTTAGCAGTTTCTAAAGAGGTGGAAGATGAATGGAATATTCACTGGTTGGGTGTTAGTCAAAGACTTGATGCAAATTTTATTCCCGAAAAATATAGTTTGAGGACTTTGAATATAAAGACACCAAGAAAAAATATATTTTTGTTTTATCAATATATAGAAATTTTAATGTCAACTTTTCAAATAATTAAGATCCTAAAAGAAAAAAAAATTAACTTAGTTTTTGCGACTGGCGGTTACATATCAGCACCTACTATTGTTGCTTCAAAACTTCTAAGGATCCCTATCATTATTCATGAATCAAATGTAGTTCCAGGAATGGTCACGAAATATTTTGGTTTTTTATGTAACTATGTTCTTTTAGGATTTAAAGAAACAAATTCTTATTTAAAAAATTGTAATACTATTTTCACTGGAACACCTTTAAGAGAGCAATTCTATAAATTTAATTTTTTGCCAAAATGGGTTCCAAAAGGTAATGGACCTCTTTTGATTGTTATGGGAGGTAGTCAAGGAGCAAAAGCTATCAATCAAATTCTTTATGAATCTCTAGAATTTTTAATAAAAAAACAATTTCGGATAGTTCATATTGTTGGCGAATCTAATCTAAAACCTTTTCATGTAAAAAACTCCAAAAATTATATTCAAAAGAAATTTACTAATGAGATAGCAGCTTTAATTCAAAACTGTGATCTTGTAATATCGAGATCTGGTGCAGGAACAATCAATGAATTAATGGAGGCTGAAAAACCTTCAATTTTAATACCATATCCAGATTCTAAAAATAATCATCAGGAGAAAAATGCCATGATTCTTGCTGCAAGTGGAGGCTCAGTTTTAATCAATCAGAATAAAATGTCTAAAGAGGTTTTTGAAGAAACTCTAGAAAGAATTTTTAAACTAAAATCAAAAAAGGGAAAAAAACATTATGAAATATTAGATCTAATGAAGAAGAATATGGAAAATAATAATAAAATTAAATCTAAAAATGAGATTAAAAAGTATATTGATTATTTTTTAAAGGAATTCTGAATTTCTTCACATAAAAGAGTGTTATTTTTTCTATTCTGTAGACTTATTCTTGCCCACTTTTCGTCAAGAAATCTAAATGAAGTGCATTCTCTAAGCAATATTCCCTTATTTTCTAAGTATTTTATATTTGGCGACAAGGATTTTTCACTTTCAATTAAAAAAAAGTTGGTTGAAGAGTTATGAATTTTAAGGTTCTCTATTTTTAATAATTTTTCAAATACTCTCTTTTTTTCAATATTTATCCAGCTGTGAATCTGTTTTGTCCACTGTTCATAGAATTTCTTATTACTTAGTAGATCAATTCCGGCTTTAATAGAAAATGAATTTAAAGGCCAAGGATCTCTATTTATTTCCCATTGTTTAAGTTTTTTCGATGAGCCAATAACGTAACCTAATCTAAGACCAGGAATATTGAAGATTTTCGTCAAGCTTCTCAAGACTAATAAATTATCAAATCTTTTGGTTAATGGTATTAAAGATTCTTTGTCTCCATTAGGTGTTATCGATAAAAAAGCTTCATCGCAGATAACTAATTTATATTTTTTCACAACTTCCTCCAATGAATTCTTTTCCCATAATTGGCCAGTAGGGTTATGTGGATTTGTTATCCAAATAACATCACCTTTTGGATGAAGCGGAAATGATTGAGGAAAAATATCATTCCAGTTTTTTGGTAATTCGCAATTTATAAAATTGCTATTCCAACAATTTAAAGATCTTTCATAATCAACAAATGATGGAGAAGGAATACAACTTATTCCGAATTTGGATGCTTCATAACCTGCCCAGGTTATTAATTCAGAAGCTCCATTTCCAGGCAATATATTGTCTGGATTTATCCCATGAAATTTGCCGATTATTTCTTTCAGATCACTCAAGTTTCTTTCTGGGTAATATCTAAAGCCAAGATTCTTAATTTCCGCATTTATTGAATCTATTAGTATTTGAGGGGGATCAAAGGGTACTAATGATGCACTTGCATCAATGATTTCGGATGGTAATAAATTTAATTTTTTCGCAATTGCATATACATTTCCACCGTGCTTCAAGTTTGACCCTTGCATGGCTAACGTTGAGTAATCATGAGGTTCATTATTCATTCTCTAATTTTATTCAACCCATTTTAAATCTGATCCAATTGCATCTTTTATACTAGATAATTGATGGTTATTGAGTTGCTTTATAATTCCCTCAAGTATATCTGGTACTAATTGTGGACCCTTATATATCCATCCTGTATAAAGTTGAATTAATGATGCTCCAGAACAAATTCTTTCCCAAGCTGACTCAGGACTATTTATTCCACCAACCCCAATTAAAATAATCTTTTTATCAATATTATGTATATGTTTTATTATTTGATTTGCTTTTTTTTGGAGAGGCCTTCCACTTAATCCTCCATTTTCTTGAGAGAGTAATAATCCAGTTTGGCTGATCTTTCTATTTTCAAGACCTAATCTATCAATGCTGGTGTTTGTAGCAATTATTCCATCGATTTTTTCCTCGATTATTAATTTGCAAATATCTTCAATATCTTTAAGGCCTAAATCTGGCGCAATTTTTACAAATAATGGTGGACAATTAGGTAAGTTTTTAATTTCTCTAAGAAGTTCTTTTAGAAGAATTGGATCTTGTAATTTTCTTAGTCCTTCAGTATTTGGAGAACTAACATTTATTGCTGCGTAATCACAATATGGAATTAATAATTTTAGAGAAGTTAAATAATCATCCTTTGCTTGAGATAAACCTGTAATTTTTGACTTCCCGAAATTTATCCCTAAACAAATATTCTCCCTGTTTTTTTTAAACTCAATACCTTGTTCGACAAAGTTTTTAACTAGATTTTCAGCACCATTATTATTGAAACCCATTCTATTTAATGCTGCTTCTTCTTCTGCCAATCTAAATAACCTTGGTTTGGGATTTCCATTCTGAGCAAATTTAGTTACTGTACCAAGCTCAGCAAATCCAAAACCAAAATCTTTCCATATATTTGCAGCATTTCCATTTTTGTCAAAACCCGCAGCTAAACCAATTGGATTACAAAAATTTATTCCACATATGTTCTGAGTTAACCTTTTATCAACTACAGAAAATTCTTCATTTAGATTTTTTAAGATAGAAGATACTATAGGCCAATTATATTTTCTTGAACTGAATGATAGGAGACTAAGAGATAAATTTGTTAAGTATTCTGCATCAATTCCAGAGTCTTTTTTTAATACAGGGGTAATCAAGTTTTTATAAAGATTTTTAAATCCCCCCTTCTTATCATTCATAAAAAATTACGCTTCTTTTTTTTCTATTATCCAATATTTTTTATCTTTAGGAATCAATCTCCAATTACGCCATTCAAAAAGTGAATATTGTTTTATCTTTAAGTGGTTTTCATCACCTAATAAAGTGTCTAGTTCAGGTGAACTTAACAAGTACTTTTTTGCTGCAAATTTTTGAATTAATTCATTGCGGGAAAATAATTCCTGAATTTCTGCAGGTGCATTTTTTTCAAAAAAATCAACTGAGGATTCTACTTTTTTTAAGTTACTTTCAATAGATATACCTTTGCTATAATTAGTTGCAATTTTATCAACCCTATCATTTTGTTTATCCCCGCTATGACCTTTAACATATTCCATTATTAGGCCATTAATTCTTAATTGATCAATTTTTTGCCATAGATCAAGATTTTGAACTGGTTTTCCTGAACTTGTTTTCCATCCATTTTTCTTCCAATTAATAATCCATTTTGTATAACCCTCTATGACATATTTACTATCAGTTCTTAGTTTAAAGTTCTCTTTTAATTTGTAGGTTTTTAATTTCTCAAGAGTTTTTATAGCCGCAGTGAGTTCCATTCTATTATTAGTAGTATTTTGCTCAGAACCACCTATTTCTAATTCGCTGTTATCTTCAAAAATTATTAAACCGCCCCAACCACCTGGACCTGGATTACCACTGCAGGCTCCATCCGTTGCGGCTTCAATCGCAATACAATGACTATTCATAATTTTTGAAGCCGATATTAAGTTTATCGGCTTGAAAAAATGTACTCTTATTTAAGTGTAACTTTACCGCCAGCTTCTTCAATCTCTTTCTTTAAAGATTCAGCATCTGCTTTGGCAATTCCTTCTTTTACTGTTTTTGGTGCAGATTCAACAAGTGCTTTTGCATCGCCAAGACCTAGACCAGTTGCATTTCTTACAACCTTAAGTACCTTGATTTTTGCAGCTGCATCAAAGCTTTCGAGAACTACATCAAATTCAGTTTTTTCTTCAGCAGCGCCACCATCTGCGTCACCGCCAGCTGCTCCTGGAGCTGCCATTACTACACCTGCTGAAGCTGCAGCAGATACACCAAAAGCCTCTTCAATTTGCTTTACAAGCTCAGATGCTTCTAAAAGTGATAAAGATTTTAATGATTCAAGAATTTCTTCAGTTTTTGCGGACATTTTCTTAAAAGTTAATTAGGGTTTTGATTTAAGATTCTGATTTTTCAGAATATTGTTTAAGTGATCTAGCAAGTCCAGAAGGCACTTCATTGATAGAGATCGCAATTTTTGTTGCTACGCCATTTAGAGCGCCAGCAATTTTTGCCATCAATACTTCTTTAGATGGAAGACTTGCAATTTCTTTTATTTCAGAATCGCTAAGAAGTCTGCCTTCAAATAAAGCTCCTTTGGTCTCGGATTTTTTGGTGTCTTTTTGAAAAGATTGGATTGCTTTAACAGCACCACCAACATCTTCTTTAATTAAGACAAAAGCATTTGTTCCGGTCAGTAAAGATTCAAGATCGTTCCAGTTACTATCCCCATCAATAGCTTTGCGCATTAATGAATTTTTAGTAACTTTACAGATGCCGTTAGTTGTTTGCAATCTAGATCGCAAATCTGACATCTCTTTGATAGTTAAACCTTTATAGTCAAGAACTACAGCCATTTCCGAGTCGTCTAAAAGAGATTTAATCTCAGTAACGATTTTTTGCTTATTCTCTAGTGTTCGGCCCATTGATGTTTTTTGGATCGTAATTTAGGGAGAGCAGGAAATGCGGCAAAGTCCTTTTAAAGAGGCCGCTTTTATTAGATCCAAAAAGAAATAATTTAAGACGAGTCCTCGGTAGGATTTAAAAATTTAGAATAACTAAATTAACCTACTTTCTTTGGCCGTATTATTGCTTTTAAATTATACTACAAAGCGTTAACTTTCAGGTAGGTAATCTTGTACAGCATTTATATCTACTTGAACTGAAGGTCCCATTGTTGAAGTTACATAAAAAGTTTTCCAATACTTTCCCTTAGCTCCACTTGGTTTATTTTTATCAATTGATTCTTGTAAGGTTTTTAAGTTGTCAAATAGAGCCTCTTTCGTGAAACTTGCTTTTCCAAAGCGGACATGAACGATTCCAGCCTTATCTGCTCTAAATTCGAGCTTACCAGCTTTGAATTCTTTTATTGCATTAGCAATGTCATTAGTTACTGTTCCAGCTTTAGGATTAGGCATTAAACCTCTAGGTCCTAAAACTCTTCCTAATTTTGCAACCTTTGGCATCATATCTGGAGTTGCAATAAGTAGATCAAACTCCATATTTCCTTTGTTGATGCTTTCTACAAGATCTTCTTCACCAAATAAATCTGCACCAGCAGCCTTAGCTTTCGATACATTTTCACCGCTTGTAATTACGGCAATTTTGATACTTTGGCCAGTACCATGTGGTAATGCGACAGTGGTCCTTAATTGTTGATCAGTATATTTTGGATCAATACCTAGACGTATATGTGCTTCAATAGTTTCATCAAATTTTGCATTAGCATTTTCCTTGATAATACTAAGAGCTTCAAGTGGTGCGTAAATGCGATCATCTATCTTTGTTGATAGAGCCGCCATTCTTTTAGATAGTTTTTTCATAATAATATTGGGTGCAAACGGTTATTAACTAACCTCCCCTAAATAGTGAGAAATTGTGTATTGAACTTAATCAGTGATAGAGACGCCCATATTACGAGCAGTACCCTCAATTACTTTCATTGCTGATTCAACACTAGAACAGTTTAGATCAGGAAGCTTAGTTTTGGCTATTTCTTCTAATTGAGCTTTACTTATATTCCCAACAGAGCCTTTTGCGGATTCACCTGAACCTTTCTCTATACCAGCTGCTTTTGTTATTAAGACGGAAGCAGGAGGTGTTTTTGTGATAAAAGTAAAGCTTCTATCTTCAAAAACAGAAATCTCGACTGGAATTACAAAACCTGCTTTATCTTGTGTCCTTGCGTTGTATTCTTTGCAAAATGACATGATATTGACACCATGTTGTCCTAAAGCTGGCCCTACAGGAGGAGCAGGATTTGCTTTGCCTGCTTGTAGAGCAAGCTTGATAACTGCAACAATTTTTTTTGCCATTAGATTAGATAATTTAAGCTGGAGTAGAAAATCATAATTTTACTCGATAAACAAGAACAATTAGAAATTAATTTTGTTTATTGATTTGGGAGAATTCTAATTCTACAGGAGTCTCGCGCCCAAATATTGAAAGTAATGCTTTTAATTTATTTCTTTCTCCGGAAACTTCTATAACTTCACCCTGGAAATCCTTGAATGGACCGCTAGTTACAATAATTCTATCTTTTTCTTCAATATCTAACTTGATTACAGCTTTTTTCTCTGATGCTCGCTTAAAGATTCTATTAACTTCTTGTCTTGATAATGGTCGAGGTTTGATATGACCTCGGGATCTTCCGCTGCCTCTACCGTCTTCAGCACCGACAAAGTTAATTACATTTGGAGTACTTTTAACAGCCATCATTGTATCTTCATCCAAAATCATTCTTACGAGGACATAACCTGGGAAAACTTTTTCTTCAGTAGTTTGTCTGCTTCCATCTTTTTTTAATTTAATTCCTGGAGTTTGGGGAATTTCAATTTCAATGATTCTATTATTAACACCTAAAGTTACTGATCTCTGCTCAAGAGTCGCTTTTACTTTTTTTTCACAGCTTGATGCTACTTGAACTGCATACCATCTTGCGATGCTTGTATTTGCTTTTGAAGAAGCAAGGTTTGAAGTTAATTCATTACTCATTTTTCTGGAAGCTTAATTAAGATTTTTATTAATGGATGTTCGGGAGATAATTCAACCAAAAATTTGCGAGGCTGCCCACCCATAGAATCTGCTAACAGAAGCAATAGCTGCAGCAGAAAAAGATACCATAATTATAACTGCTACTGATTCGCTAAAAAGTTGTTGTTTGTTAGGCCACACGACAAGTTTAAGCTCATCGTAGGTAGATCTAAAAAAATTATTCTTTTTTTTAGGCTCTTCAACTTCAGGAGAATCCTTTTTAAGAGGTTCTTTATTAGTAGTAGGACTTGTCACAAAATTTTTTTGAAATTAAGCTTTATGCTTTAGTTTTTATTTTAGCTTATTGATTTACTCCTCAGCTAGGTTTGAAAACGATCTCATCTTTTTTAGCAGGGTTAAGTTTAATTGTTATATTTTTTTTATTTTTGAAGTTATCCTCTAAAAGTTTTGCAGCCAAGGGATTTTCTATTTGTCTTCTGAGTTCCCTGCTCAGTGGCCTAGCACCATATTCAGGTTCGTAAGAATCGTTTGCAATTTTGATGATAACTTTTTTGTCTATAACGATATTTATATTCTGCTCAAGTAACAGGTTCTTTAAATCTTCTGTTTGTAGAATGATTATTTTTTGAAGTTCATCAATAGATAATGGATCAAACTTTACCACTTCGTCAATTCTATTTAAGAATTCAGGTCTAAAAATTGCAGACAATGCGTTACTAATTGAATCATCTAGAGTTTGTTGATCTTTTTCTAATTTTCCCTCACTTTTAGAAATCTTTTGTGAATACTCCAATATAGCTTTACCAGCTAGGTTACTTGTCATAATGATTACGGTATTTTTGAAATCTACGGTTCTTCCTTGAGAGTCCGTTAATCTTCCTTCATCTAAGACTTGTAAAAGGATATTAAATACTTCTGCATGTGCTTTTTCTATTTCATCAAGAAGTATTACTGAATAGGGTTTACGTCTTACAGCTTCAGTTAATTGACCTCCCTCTTCATAACCAACATAACCTGGAGGAGCTCCTAAAAGTCTTGCAACGGCATTTTTCTCCATATATTCACTCATATCTAATCTTAAAAGTGCATCTTCTTCATCAAATAACGCTGTTGCAAGAGATTTTGCTAATTCTGTTTTACCAACACCAGTAGGACCCATAAATAAAAAAGATCCAATAGGTCTTTTAGGACTTTTCATTCCAACTCGAGCTCTTCTAATTGCAGCAGAAACAGCTTCTATAGCTTTTTCTTGTCCAATAACTTTTTCACTTAGTTCGTTTTCTAGATTGACTAATTTCTTACGTTCATTTGAAACTACTTTAGAAATTGGAATACCTGTGATCTTTGAGATAACATCTGCAATATCATCAGCTTCAACTTGATATTTAAAAGGGAAATTTCTATTTTTTCTTATTTTATTAAAGTTCTCTTCAACTTTTTGTATTTCAAATTTTATTTCAGTTAACTCTTCTTCAAGCTTTTCTAAATAATCTAGATCATTTTCAATTTCGCGATTTGATTTATCTTTAATTTGTTTGGTTAGTTTATCTTCTTCTTTCATCAAAATAGATAATTGCTCCATTTCTTCTTGTAAATCGTTCCAATTGTCCAAAAGGGCTTTCAATTGTACCTCTGATTGTTGTTTCATATTCAATAATTTTTCTTGAGCTTCGATACTTTCTCCTTGCAAATTATTCAGTTTTTCATCAATAGTATGAAGTTTGTTCTCTTGTTGGAGAATAATTTGAGGTTTATTATTAGACTCGATTTTTAATTGTGCAGCTGCTTCATCAATTAAATCTATTGCTTTATCAGGAAGACATTTATCGCTGATATATCTGTCAGCTAATTTTGCAGAAAAGTTTACAGCCTCTTCAGAAATTTTTATCCCATGGTGTGATTCATATTTCTTTTTTATACCTTGCAGTATTTTTGCGCTTAATTCTACTGAAGGTTCATTAACAGCTATCTTTTGAAAGCAATTATTCAATGCCTGATCTTTTTCAATAGTTTCACGAAATTTCTCAGGTGTTGTTGTACCGATACATCTAAGTTCTCCTTCAGCGAGTAAAGGTTTTAAGATATTACTGATGTCGGTAGAAGATCTGTCAGAACTTAATATTGAGTGAATTTCATCAATAAATAGAATTATTCCTTGGCTTGGATTGTTTAGTTCCTGCATTATTAAGCTTAGTCGTTCTTCTAATTGACCTCTAAATTTTGTACCAGAAACTAAAGCACCTAAGTCAAGTGAAATAATTTTTAAGTCTTTTAAAGAATCAGGAACTTTTTCGTCTACAATTAGCTGCGCAAGTAATTTTGCAATTGAAGTTTTACCAACTCCAGGATTGCCGATAAGTATAGGATTATTTTTGTTTCTTCTGCATAGTACCCTCATTAAATTATTGATCTCATTTTCTCTTCCTAAAACGGGATCCAGTAAACCTTTTTTAGCTGATTCTGTTAAATCTTTTCCATAAATTGAAAGGGCATTCTCATCTTTCCCAACTTGTTTTTTGGTTTCAATTTGAAGTTCACTTTTGGGTAATGGAACAATACCTTTTTTAAATTTTTCTTCTTTGACTAAAGTCTCATTGTTTGATTCAAAGTTGGATTGATTGTTTATCTCAATTACGTTCTTGTAATTCAAAGAATCTTTTGATTTGTTTATAGTTGGGAAAAACTTTAATTCTTCCTCTAATTTTTCAATTGAAAGGTTGCCTTCTTCAAAAACATAATTTCCAATTCTCAAATCCCTTCCAAGAGCAATTAGTAAATGAGGGATTTCTATGAATTTAGATCCCCATTGGATTTTAATCTGATTCGCATTATCTAACAAAATTTCTAAATCTTCTCCGATGGTAAAAAGATCTGAATCATTTGTTGGTGTCTCTTCTAAAAAATCTTCAGTTATATCTAAAACTGTATCTTGGTCGATTGATAATTTTTCGATAAAAGCAAAGAATTCACTTGATGAGAACAATGTATAAATTATGTGTTCAATATTAAATTCGCTATGATCCCATTTTTTTGCTGTTTCCTCTCCTAGTAAAAGAAGATTCCAACTGATATCGCTAAAAAGTTCAGGACTGGATGTAAGTGTTTCTCTCATAAACTATAAAAACTATAGTTGATAATTAATTATTATTCTAAATAGGAACTGCATTAATAATCATCCAACCATTTTCAAATTGTAAGATGAATTTGAAAAAAATGTTTTGGATTGGGGTTTCGGAGACTTTGGAATTAATAAAAGCGTTAACTAATTTCAAAGTTGTTCTTAAATTAAAAATTATAATTGGTTAACATATATATTTCAGATATTAGCCAAATAGTTCAGCTATTAATAGGATTTAAATAGTAATAATTAAATTGTGAAAGAAACTATTGATTTTCTTATTGATACTATTGAAGCAAGGCAAGTACTTGATTCAAGAGGCAATCCAACTGTAGAGGCAGAAGTATTTTTGGAATGTGGTGCTAGTGGTAGAGCAATTGTTCCCAGCGGAGCTAGCACTGGTGCTCATGAGGCACATGAATTAAGAGATGGTGGTTCAAAATATATGGGAAAAGGTGTTTTAAATGCTGTTAATAAAATTCACGAAACAATATCCCCGGCTTTATGTGGTTTATCAGCTTTAGATCAAACTGAAGTAGATAAATTAATGATTGAAATTGATGGTACTCCTAATAAGTCTAATCTTGGAGCAAATTCAATCCTTGCAGTAAGCCTTGCAACTGCCAGAGCATCAGCAAATGCTTTAGAAATCCCCCTATATAGATATCTTGGAGATCCATTATCCAATCTCCTTCCAGTCCCATTGATGAATGTAATAAATGGTGGTGCTCATGCGCCAAATAGTCTTGATTTTCAGGAATTTATGCTTGTCCCACATGGAGTTAATAATTTCAGTGAATCATTAAGAATGGGTACTGAGATTTTTCACTCATTAAAATCATTACTTGATCAAAAAGGTTTATCTACTGCTGTAGGCGATGAGGGTGGATTTGCACCTAATTTGTCATCAAGTGAAGAGGCAGGGGACTTATTATTAGAAGCAATTCAAAAAGCCGGATTTAAGCCTGGTGAGCAGGTATCTTTAGCTTTAGATGCTGCTAGCACTGAATTTTATAGTGATGGTATTTACAAATATGAAGGGAAAAGTTTAAATAGTTCTGAAATGATTTCATATCTTGCAAGATTAGTTTCTAATTATCCAATAGTTTCAATAGAAGACGGTTTAGCGGAGGATGATTGGGAGGGTTGGTCAGAATTAAACAAAGAATTAGGAAACAAAGTTCAGCTTGTAGGTGATGATTTATTCGTTACTAATACAAAAAGGTTAAGGAAAGGGATTATGGAAAAATCTGCAAATTCAATCCTAATAAAGGTAAATCAAATCGGAACATTAACTGAAACATTGGAAGCTATTGAGTTAGCTAAAATGTCGGGATTCACTAGTGTTATTAGTCATAGAAGTGGTGAGACTGAAGATACAACAATTGCTGATTTATCTGTCGCCACAAGATCGGGTCAGATCAAGACTGGCTCTTTGAGTAGAAGTGAAAGGATTGCAAAATACAATAGGCTTTTAAAAATTGAAGAGGAATTAGGAAATCAAGCTAGATTTGCTGGGGCTTTAGGTTTAGGTCCCAAAAACATATAATTTTTTAGCGCTTAAGTTTTTCTAAACGTGAGCCTTTTCTCATAATTAATTGGCATTTAATCCAATCAATACTTATAGGTAGTGCAAAAAAAAGTGGCAATAATGCAAAATTATTTTGTTTATTGGTTACAAGTAAAGCAGATGCAATTGATAAGCTTCCTATAAGAATTGAATGGCCAAGAGTTTTTTGAGCAGTAAACATTTTTTTAAATTGTCTATCTGACTCTCCCATTCTTATTTGCAATTGTAAATCGCCCTGCTCTAATCTTTCTAAACTTTCATCTATTCTTTTGGGAATTCCAACAGCTTTCGATCCTAGTTCACCTACTTGCCTTCCAAATTGGTTTATTAAATCGTTGGGAGTTTGATTATTTGAAGTCATAATTTCTATTAAATAAGGCTTGGTAACTGATACAAGATTAAACCCTGGGTCAAGCATTCTACCAACTCCCTCAAAAGTTGATAAAGCTCTCATCACAAAGATTAAATCTACTGGTAGTTGAAATGGTGTTTCATAAACAAGTTCGTATAAGTCTCCAGATAATTTTTCAATAATATTTGGACTAAATGGTGGCGTTAAGGCTTCTTTAAGCATCAATCTGACTAATCTTCTTACTGGTCCTACATCAACATCTTTTGAAATTAGCCCAGCTTGTTGTAATTGAGTGACAAGTGATGAGGCGTCTCTTAAAGCAGCGGCCTTAACCATCCCCCCTAATCTTGTTTGAAGATTATTTGAGATATTGCCCATCATCCCAAAATCATAAAAAATCAATTTACCTTCATTTGAAACTGCTAGATTCCCTGGATGAGGGTCTGCATGAAAAAAACCGTAATTGACTAGTTGTTTTAGATAACTGATGGCGCCTATTTCTGCGATTTTAGGTAAATCAATTTCTTGTGATTGTAATTTTTCTAAATCGCTTATTTTTATTCCTTCTAGATAACCTAAACAAAGGACTTTTTCACTGCTCATATCCCAAATTACTTCAGGAACTTCAACATTTTCATCATCAAGAAATTGCTGTCTAAATCTTGCTGCATATTGTGCTTCACAATTAAAATCAAGCTCCTTCATGAGAACTTTCCTACACTCTTTAGCAATCTCAACCCAGTTTCTACCTCGACTCCAGTTCTTATTTTTCTGCAACAAACCGGCTATTTGCTGCATTATACCTAAATCAATAATAAATAATTCTTTTAAATTGGGTCTTTGAACTTTAAATACTACTTTCTTACCATCTTTTAAAGTAGCCTTATGTACCTGAGCTAGTGATGCTGATCCAACCGGATCGACTATAATTTGATCTATTTCATTAAATTTATACCTTAGTTCTTTTCTTATAGTTTCTTCAACTTGCGCAAATGAAAAATTAGGAACTTGATCTTGTAATTTAGACAATTCCTGTATCCAGGTATTAGGAATTAAGTCAGGTCTCGCTGATAATAATTGTCCAATTTTAATAAATGCTGATCCAAGCTTTATCAATTGATTAGTAAACCACCTAGCTCTTTTAATTTGGACCCTACTTTTTTCATTATTCTTAGTTTGGAAAATTGTAAATCTAATGTTATCTAGCCACAATTTTATTAGAAGCGAAATCAGAGTTATCCAAATAAGAAAGGCCCTCTTCAATTTTTTAAAATGATAATAAAGAATGTGATAACTCATTTAAATTGATTATTTATAGATTTATTAAAAAAATCAATTTGCTTATTGATGCCTTCAATTTCATTTAAAGCTTTTTTTATATTGGAATCTTGATAAGTATTTTTGGACTCATTTTCTTGAATATTTTCGGTTTTTTCCATCCTTGATGCTTCTTCGATTATGGATTCTTTCAAACTATCAAATTCTTTTTTGAGAATTTCAGGAGCATCCTGAGCAATATTTGTTGCTTCTTCAATTTTTTCAACCAAAATCTCGTTTAATTTTTCGGTTACTTTCTTAATGGCAGCTTTTAAAAGGTAGTCAGAGTTGGTCATGAAAAATATAATGTTTCTACGGCAAATAATTTTTCGATATGAACTAATAATAGATCAATACAGAACATTTCACGTAACCTATCATTTTGATAATTAATTTTTTATTTTTTTCCTATGTAAGTTTGTTTCTATATTATGCTTTTTTCTTTTTTTTCTTTTAACTTATATCTATATACAAGGTTAGGTATTTACATTAAAGATATCTTCTAACCAAGAGCTCATCTAATTAACTACTAAAAAGGAGTTTTATTAAATTGGAAATCATTGAGTCAGATGTAGTTATTATCGGAGGAGGTCCGGCAGGATGTACCTGCGCACTGTATACATCTCGTTCAAATTTAAAGACAGTAATTTTAGATAAAAATCCATCTGTTGGCGCCTTAGCAATAACTCATCAAATAGCTAATTATCCAGGTGTTCCGGTTGATATAAGTGGGGAGAAATTACTTACTCTAATGAGAGAACAGGCCGTGCAATATGGCACAGACTATAGAAGAGCACAAGTGTTTGGGATAGATGCTAGTGGAGAATGGAAAATGGTTTATACACCAGAAGGCACCTTCAAGGCTAAAGCACTTGTTCTTGCAAGTGGAGCTATGGGTAGGCCTGCCTCATTTAAGGGGGAAGCCGATTTTCTTGGAAAAGGAGTAAGTTATTGTGCTACTTGTGATGGAGCTTTTTACAAAAATAGAGAAGTTGCCGTAGTTGGAGTGAACAAGGAGGCAATTGAAGAGGCAACTGTTCTTACTAAATTTGCTTCTACTGTACATTGGATTACATCAAGTGATCCTAAATCAGATAATGAAGAGGCTATGGAATTGATGGGAAATTCAAATATAAAACATTGGAGTAGAACAAGATTATTGGAAATTTTGGGTGATGATATGGGTGTGAATGGAGTTGTTGTAAAAAATAAGCAAGAAGAAAATCCTATTAATTTAAATTTAGATGGAGTCTTTGTCTACATGAGTGGTTCAAAGCCAATTACTGATTTTTTAGGGGATCAAATTGCTTTAAAAGAGGACGGAGGAGTTATTGTGGATGACTTTATGTCTACAAACTCTGATGGAGTTTGGGCAATTGGAGATATCAGGAATACCCCATTTAAGCAAGCCGTTGTTGCAGCTTCTGATGGATGTATTGCAGCAATGTCAATTGATAGATATTTAAATAGTAGAAAAAATATAAGAGTTGATTGGATACACTCTTAAAGGGTTTAATATTATTTCTTTGAATTAGAGGGGTGTTGCTTCAGAAATATAGGCTACTCCACCGTAGTAGCTTAAGTCGTCTCTGATGTTATCTCTCATTTTATCTATTAATTCTTGCTCACAAAAAACAATTACATGAGCATTTGCTCCTAATCCTGTAAATTCCATATCTTCGGTAACCACTCTTTCAGGCCCTCTACCTGTGGCGTGTTTCATAACCGTATATCCAGGTACATTGGCTTTTTCTAATGTTTTAATGATTGCATCTAGTTCTCTTTCACTAAATATCAAGTCTAATCTTTTCATTTTTATAATGGGGACAATGGGATAATGGTATTTACTAAGCTCATATATATGGGAATGCCAAGAACTATATTGAATGGGAAAGTTAGACCTAGTGTAGTTGAAATATAATAACTAGATTTAGCTTCTGGAACTGTCATCCTCATCGCTGCAGGAACTGCTAGATATGAGGCGCTAGCACATAAAACCACAAATAACAGTGCGTTGCCAGGTCCTAATGATAAAAATCTTGCAACGAAAACACCAATAAATGCGTTAAATAAAGGCATAAAAATGGCAAAGCCAATCAAGAAAGAACCCGCATTCTTCAGCCTCGGTAATCTTTGAGCAGCGACTATTCCCATATCTAATAAGAAGAAGCATTCGGCTCCGTAGAATAATTGTCCAGTAAAAGGTTCCATTTTTGCGATCCCTGAGGGATTACTGGATGCAGTGAGAAATCCTACAATTAAGCTTGAGAGCAATAAATAAACTGATCCATTCAAAAGTGATTCGTGTAATATTGCGCTTAGATGCATCTTTCTTGATTTTGGTCTATTTTTAGGAGCTGCAAATTTCACAAGTAATAATCCAACAATTATTGCAGGAGATTCCATTAAAGCTAAGGCGCCAACCATAAACCCATCAAAAGCTATTTTTTGACTTTCTAAAAAACTTTCTGCGGAAATAAATGTAACAGCACTAATTGAACCGTATGCTGCTGCTATTGCTGCTGAATTAAAGACATCAAACTTAAATCTTAAAATTAAAAATCCAATCAGTGGGATTACTAATGACATAAGTATTGCAGCACTTAAAGTAGGCAATACTTGATCTGTAAAACCACTTTTCTGTATCTCTATACCTCCTTTAAAACCAATAGCTAGTAATAGATATAAGGAGAAGAGTTTTGGTAATGGAGCTGGTATTTCTAAATCAGATTTAAAGAGTACTGATATTGCTCCAATCAAAAAGAAAAGAACTGGTGGGGCTAATACATTTTGCAGAATTGGATTTATTTCCATAAATTATTAAGCTATTTCATTTAGAGCGGTTTCTAAAGCTTCTTTTCTTGTTTCAATAATGCCTTCAACCCCAAACTTAGCTAATCTGTCCTTTACTTTTTCATTTGCCCCAGCAACAAATGCTTTTCTGGAATTATTTTTTGCTTCCTGCATCATGTCCTCTATTGCGAGAGTTGCAGTCACTCCAAGTCTTGGCACGTCAGTTATGTCTAGGATTAAAACCTTATAGTTTCTCACTAGCATCATTCTTTCAGATATGCCTTTGGCTGCTCCAAAACTAAGTGGTCCTTTAAGTCTAAATAACATTACTTCTCCAGAACATCTATCTAGCAGTGCTTTTTCATCAGCAGGTAATGCATTTTTAGCTTGATCATCATTTGATAAAGGATTATCCTTATCCATACCCTCTAGTTGAGTTTCGGTTATTGAATCAATAGTGAGCATATTTGCAATGAATACACCGACTAAAACTGCCCAAATTAAATCCCAAAAAACAGTCATTAGGAGTACGCCGTACATCACTACTGATGTTTTTAAAGATAATTTGTGAGCTCTCCTCAAGAATCCCCAATCAATAATATCTAAACCAACTTTTATAAGAATTCCTGCTAGCAATGCAGTTGGTATTTGCTCAGCTAAAGGTCCTGCACCAACTAAAACTATCAACAATACAACCGAGTGAACCATTCCAGAAATGGGAGTTGATCCTCCAGATTTGACATTTATAACTGTTCTCATAGTTGCTCCTGCTCCAGGCAAACCTGAAAACAGACCTGCAACAGCATTTCCTATTCCTTGACCAATAAGTTCTCTATCAGAATTATGTTTTGTTTGAGAGATATTGTCTGCTACTAGAGATGTCAATAATGAGTCAATTGCACCAAGTACTGCTAGGACTAAGCCTGCTTTGAAAATAATTGGGAAATATTGATTAAAACTTGGGAAATTTAAAGATGGAACTCCCCTTGGGATTTCTCCGATTCTATCAATAGCTCCATCTCCAAAAATTAATATTGATATTGGGGTAACTATCAATAAGGCCAAGAGAGGAGAAGGAACCCACTGACTTATTTTTCTTGGAGTAAGAAATACTATACCTAGTGTCATTATTGCTACTCCAATAGCACCACCATTGGGCTGGAAATTTGAAAATACTGTAGTTAAAGATTCGACTACTCCACCTCGAGTGCTAATTCCAAGTAATGGACCAATCTGAAGCGCAATGATTATTACTCCAATACCAGACATAAATCCTGAAACAACAGAATACGGAACTAAAGTAATGTATTTACCTAATTTTAAAATCCCGAATAATATTTGTAGTAAGCCGCCAATGACTACCGCTGCCATAACTAAAGGTAAAATTTGTCCTGCAGAAAGATCTCTTGGAACCCCTACTGCTGCTAAGCCTGCTACTACCCCTGCGACAGTTACACTCATTGGACCGGTAGGTCCACTAACTTGAGCAGGTGTTCCGCCAAATAATGCTGCTAAAAAACCAACTACTACTGCTCCATATAGTCCATAAA
>JFMF01000040.1 GCA_000635535.1 Prochlorococcus sp. scB243_496M6
CATAAATTGCTCCGCCAGGTCCTAACGCAGCATTACCAAAAGCAAGAGCGAGAGGCAAAGCAACCACTGCGGCTGTAATCCCTCCTAGAATATCGCCTCTTACATTCTTTAGATGAAATCCATTAATTATTTTCAAAGATACTCTCCTTAAAATAAATACTTAACTAGAAGATATTATCTCTTAATGACGTAAATTTGTGAAAAATGAAGAATGTGCAAAATACTTTTGTAACTTTTTTTACTCGTATTAAATAAATTTTAGTTAATTTTCCTGAACAAAATTAGTCTCTGATTGATTTATTTGCTATCCAAGCGATTAATGTATTAGATAAATATTTTTCAATTTAAATAATATTCAAATGAATTCGATTATTCGTCCTAGAAGATTAAGAAGAACTGAGGCAATTAGAGAAATGGTTAGGGAAAACCATCTAACTGCATCGGACTTTATTTATCCATTATTTATTCATGAAAAAGATTTTAAAGAGGAAATTTCAGCAATGCCAGGAACTTATAGATGGGATATTAATGGCTTAATAAAGGAGGTTACTAGGGCATGGGAATTGGGAATAAGGTGTGTGGTTCTTTTCCCGAAAATTAACGATAGCTTAAAGACTGAAGATGGTGCAGAATGTTTTAATGAAGACGGTTTAATACCTAAAGCTATACGAATATTAAAAAAAGAGATTCCAGAAATGGCAATAATGACAGATGTTGCCTTGGACCCATACTCTTGTGATGGTCACGATGGATTAGTTGATGAAACTGGAAAAATATTGAACGACGAAACAATCGAAATTTTAAAAAAACAAGCTTTAACACAAGCAAGAGCTGGAGCAGATTTTATTGGCCCTAGTGACATGATGGATGGGAGAGTTGGAGCAATTAGAACTGCTCTTGATAGTCAAGGATTTAGTGATGTTGGCATTATTAGTTACACAGCAAAATATTCTTCTGCGTATTATGGTCCATTTAGAACTGCTTTAGATTCGGCTCCTAGAGAAAATAGTAAGAAAGTAATTCCAGACAATAAGTCTACATATCAAATGGACCCTGCCAATTCAAAAGAGGCTTTAATTGAATCTGCATTGGATCAGTATGAAGGAGCTGATATTTTGATGGTAAAACCAGGAATTTCATATTTGGATATTGTTTATAGACTAAGCACATTTTCAAATAAGCCCATAGCTGCATACAACGTTAGTGGGGAGTATTCCATGGTAAAGTCTGCTGCTATGAAGAACTGGATTAACGAAAAAGATATTGTTTTAGAGACATTGCTTAGTTTTAAAAGAGCAGGAGCAAACTTAATACTCACTTATCATGCTTGTGATGCATCTCAATGGTTGCAGGATACTTAAAAACTCATTATTAACAAAAATTTGGTTTATTCTTAGATAAATAATAAATTAATTGCTTTGTTTTGAAGTTTTCACAAGGAGTAAATAGGATTGGTCACATTGCACTTAGAGTAGAGGATCTCGAAAGGGCGAAATCTTTTTATATTAAGCTGGGTATGAAATTGGTTTGGGATGATAAAGATTGGTCTTATTTAGAGGCAGGTAAAGGGAAAGATGGACTTGCCTTGTTAGGCCCTAGCTACAAAGCTGCGGGACCTCACTTTGCTTTTCATTTTGAAAATAAAAAAGAAGTGGAAAATATTCAAAATGATTTAAAAAATTCTGGTGTAAAAGTTGGTCCTTTACATGAGCATAGAGATGGAACAGCATCTTTTTATATGAAGGATACTGAAGGAAACTGGCTTGAGATGCTTTATGTTCCTCCTGAGGGTATTCAATCGAATACTTGATTCTTTTTTTGTATGCAAGAGAAAAGTTATTCTAAAAAATCATATTCAGATAACACCTTAGAAGAAGAATCCATAAACCTTTTAGAGTGGGATTCACTAAAAACCCATTTATCTTCCTTCGCCTCAACGGAAATGGGTAAACGATCAATTTTAAGTTTTGTTATACCTTCAGAATATGAGTCATCTAAAAGACTTTTGAATGAAACTGTTGAAATTAATGAGCTAGAAAAAAATTTAGATAAATCAATTAGTTTTTCCGATGTTTTTGATATTAGTAGAAATATTGAAATTTGTTCCAAGGGAGGTGTAATTTCATCTTCTGAATTGTTAGAAATTGCGAAAACAATTGCTGCAGCAAGAAATTTAAAAAAAATCTCATTAGATTTTGAACAAAGGCCTTATATTTCATCATTTACAAAAAATTTGATTGACCATCAGAATATTGAAACGATTTTTAAAAAAGGTATTGAATCGAATGGAAGGATTTCAGACAATGCTAGTAATGAACTATCTATTCTTAGAAAAGAATTTTTATCTAAGAAACTTGAAAGAAAAATATTAGTTGAGAAATTTATTCAAAAGAATTTAGCTTATTTGCAAGATACTACTATTGGAGATCGATATGGAAGGCCTGTTTTAGCAGTGAAAGTTAATTATATAGATAAATTTAAAGGCATAATTCATGACTCTTCATCTTCAGGAAATACAGTATATTTTGAGCCTGAAAGTGTAGTAACTAAAGGTAATAAGATTGCTTCTTTAGAGGCTAGGATCACAGCAGAAGAATTTAAATTACTAAAAAAATGGTCCCTGGTTGTTAGTGATAATTCAGAAAATCTTATTGAAATGGCATCCATTTTATTGAGACTAGAAAATGCCCTAACTCGTTCAAGATATTCGGAATGGATTGGAGGCAAAACTCCTACGTTTGAGAAAAGTCCTATTATTTCTTTAATAGGGTTTTCTCATCCGTTATTGATTTGGGAACACAAGAAAAAAGGAGCTCCTCCACCAGTAGCTGTCGATTTTTATATAAATAGAAATATTAAGGTTGTAGCTATTACAGGTCCAAATACCGGAGGTAAAACAGCAGCTTTAAAAGGTTTGGGCTTGTCTTTACTTATGGCTAGAGCAGGATTATTGATACCTTCAACTAATAATCCTATTATCCCTTTTTGTCCAAATATATATGTGGATATAGGTGATAATCAATC
>JFMF01000041.1 GCA_000635535.1 Prochlorococcus sp. scB243_496M6
GATATAGGTGATAATCAATCATTAGAAGAAAATTTATCTACCTTCAGTGGGCATATATCCCGCATAAAAGAGATATTAGATTCACTTGATCATAAGAAAGGTTTATCAGTTGTTTTGCTAGATGAGATTGGATCTGGCACAGATCCTCTTGAAGGAAGCGCTCTTGCGATGGCTTTATTAAAAGAATTTGCAAATAAATCTGATATCACTTTTGCAACTACACATTATGGAGATATTAAGGCTTTAAAATATAACGACTCAAGATTTGAAAACGTATCAGTTGCCTTTGATGAGGATTCTTTGAAGCCAAAATATATACTCAACTGGGGTATTCCTGGGAGAAGCAATGCTTTGTCAATTTCAAAGAGAATTGGTCTCGATGAAAGCATACTCAATGAAGCTGCAAATTATCTAAAGCCAAAAGAAGTTGACAATATTAACAGTATTATTAAAGGACTTGAGGAAGAGAAGATTAAACAACAAAATTCTGCAGAAGCTGCTGCAGAATTGATTGCAAGGACTGAAATATTACATGATGAACTGAAGAGAAATTATGAATATCAAAAAATAAATGCTGAAAAAATCCAGGAAATTGAAAGGTCTAAATTATCAAAACATATTATATCTGCTAAAAAAGAGGTGATAGATTTGATAAAAAAATTAAGAGATAAAAATGTAAATGGAGAGGATACGAGAATTATTGGAAAAAGATTAAAGGAAATTGAGACGGAACATTTAACCCAAAAAAAACCTGAAAAGTCAATATCATGGAACCCTCAGGTAGGTGATTTTGTAAAGATTAAAAGTCTAAATAGTACGGGACAAATTGTAGATTTAGATAAAAAAGGTGGTTTTTATAAAATTAAATGTGGTTCATTTAGAAGCACATTATCTGTAAATGACTTTGAAGGTATTAATGGAGAAAAGCCGAATTTCAAAAGGTCAAAAATTGAGATCAAGTCTATAAAAGAAGATTTTTCTTTTTCTAAAATTAGAACGAGTAAAAATACAATTGACGTAAGAGGGTTAAGAGTTCATGAAGCCGAAATAATTATTGAAGAGAAAATTAGAAAATTTCATGGACCGCTATGGATTGTTCATGGAATTGGCACAGGAAAATTAAAAAAAGGACTAAGAAATTGGTTATCAGGTTTAAATTATGTTGATAAGATTGAAGATGCAGCCAACAACGAAGGTGGCCCTGGTTGCAGTATTGCGTGGATAAAATAAAATTTAAAATACCTAGAAAACAATTTAATAAGCGTATTAAGTGCAATTTATTGATCAAGCCAACATTATTCTTAAAGCTGGAAAAGGTGGAAATGGAATAGTTTCATTTAGAAGAGAAAAATTCGTTCCTGCTGGAGGACCTTCGGGGGGAAATGGTGGAAGAGGGGGTTCAGTTATTTTGATGGCTGATAATAACCTTCAAACATTATTAGATTTCAAATTCAAACGTGAAATAATTGCTGAAGATGGATGCAAAGGAGGTCCGAATAAGAGATCAGGTGCTTCAGGTGAGGATAGAATCCTTAAAGTCCCCTGCGGTACAGAAATAAGGGATATTAAATCCGGCATCATTTTAGGAGACTTAACTAAAGATAAACAAAGTTTAACTATTGCCATTGGAGGAAGAGGTGGACATGGTAATGCTTACTATTTAAGTAATCAAAATAGAGCCCCTGAATCATTCACTGAAGGAAAAGATGGTGAGATATGGGAGGTTCAATTAGAACTAAAACTTCTTGCAGAGGTTGGGATTATAGGCCTTCCAAATGCTGGAAAAAGTACTTTGATTTCAGTTGTATCATCTGCCCGTCCAAAAATCGCAAATTATCCTTTTACGACTCTAATACCTAACTTAGGTGTAGTAAGAAAAATTGATGGGAATGGTTGCCTTTTTGCGGATATTCCTGGATTAATATCAGGTGCAGCTGATGGCGTAGGTTTAGGCCATGATTTTTTAAGGCACATCCAAAGAACGAAGATACTTGTTCACTTAATTGATGCAATTGCAGAAAATCCTTTACATGATTTTGAGGTTATTGAGCAGGAATTAAAAAAATATGGGAAAGGTCTTTTAGATAAAGAGAGGATAATAGTGTTAAATAAAATGGAGCTGGTAGATGATGATTATTTGAAAATAATTACAAAAAAGTTAGAAGATTTATCAAAAAAGAAAGTTTTAGTTATTTCTTCATCTTTAAAAAAAGGTTTATCCTCACTGCTTTCTGAAGTGTGGAAAAGGATCTAACTTAAATTAAAAATTTTTTTGTAAATAAATATACTTGATTTAATAATGAAAATTAGCCATAAATAAGATAATTCTTTAAACCTAATATGAATTTCTACAGTTGTTTTGATAAACAAGGAAATATAATAGCTAGATGTCAAACCATACAAGATATTGAGGTTCTTAAGAAAATGGGAAGACCGATTGTAGAAGTTAAGGAAATGAAAAATGAAGAGTCTGTGGTATGTTCTCTGACAGGTAGCCCATCAGATTTCAATATGGATTACTAAAAGAATTCAAGAATTAAAAAAAGGGCTTTTAGAGCCCTTTTTTTTTGCATTATCTAATAATTAAATAAACTTAATCATCATAAACAAGACATTCTGGTTCATCTGGGTTTGCGTCGCAAAATAATTCCAAAGCATTAGGATCATGTTTATCTTCTGGATGATGATCCTTATATTCTTCGAGTTCTTTTAGCTCTTCAGTTAAATGTCTGACCTTTGGAAGATTGCCCTCTGCTTTTGCAGATTCGATTTCCGATTGATCTTTTTGGATGTGTTCGTCAATGGATTTCATTTTAAGCTTTTCGTACTTTAGTAGACATACATAACATAGTTAATTTCTAATGAAATTGCATTATCTATGAACTAAATAAGTGTTCATTACAACATCATTTTTTTTGGAAATTGATTTTTATGTTTTTTCGGACTCTAATCTCATTATTTTCTCTAGCGATGGTAAAACTGGGATTAGTTGATTTGGGTTTAAAGGGAATAAAGCTTTGTAGTAATCTTTTTTCCACTCATTGTCGAAGCATGTCCTATTAACATTAGATAATTTAAAAAAATTTAGTCTCCATTCAATAATTTTCTTGAAATTTGATAGTTCTTGTTCAGTACATTTGAAAAGTTTGCTATATATCAATTCCCATCTTATAAGCGTTGGAAAAAGGTAAATATCCGCGTAGGTTAACTCTTCTCCAAATATCCAGTCACCTTTGTTTTTCTGTAGAAAATTTTCAACTTCATTTATAGCTGCGAAAAGATTTTGACTTGCATTTTCGTAAGCTAACTGGTTTCTGGCAAAACCACATTTATATACTCCATCATTAATGCGGTTATTAATTAAATCTAAAAATTTTTGATTACAGTCCTTAATAGTTAATATCTGTATTTCTGATTGAATTTTTATTGAATTGAGTAATCTTATAATTTGTGAACTTTCATTAGATAAAATATCTACTTCATCTTTTACAAAGCTAATTAAAAGAGGTAAAGTCGCTCTAAAAATAATCTTTTTATTAGCTTTTTTGTAAAAGTCTGAAAGTCTCATGCATCCCTTAAACTTTCTATTGAAAATCCATTCGCCATGCTCAAGATCTGCTTTTAAAAAAATAACTTTTACTTTTTTAGATAAATGTTTTATTGCGTGGACGAGTAAAGTTCTTTGACACCATGGACAAGAATTCCCTACCAATAAATAAATTTGTCCACTCTCATTATTAATATCGTATTCACTATCAATTGTTATACCTTTAGGCCTTTTATAGTTACCATGTAAATCTGATGGTGCGAAGCCATTCATTAGTTGGGTCCAAAACCAAAACCAGAATTTTCTGGTTGCTTTTATAAGGTATTTATTTTGCATAAAATTTAATTTTTAATGAAAAAATGACTGTTCAAAGAATACTTATCGTTTCAGGAACTCATGGGAATGAAATTAATCCTGTTTGGGCGGTTAAGAAATTTAATAGAGAGGAAAATATTTTAAATCATGGTATCGAGTATGAGTACATCATAGGGAATCCTGTTGCCTATGAAAAAGGTTACAGATATATAGATGTAGATTTAAATAGATCTTTTAAAGAAATTAAAAATTATGATCAATACAACAATAGTGTTTATGAAATTAATAGAGCTAATTTTTTAGTCGATCAATTTGGAATCAATGGATCTAAGCCCTGTCAAATTGCAATTGATTTGCATACTACTACTGCAAATATGGGAACAAGCATTGTTTTGTATGGGAGGAGATTCAAAGATTTTTGTTTAGCTGCATTACTTCAGAACAAATTTGGTTTGCCTATTTATTTGCACGAAAAAGACAAAGCCCAAACAGGCTTTCTTGTAGAAGCTTGGCCATGTGGTTTAGTTATTGAAATAGGAGCTGTCGCACAAAATTTTTATGATCCAAAAATCATAGATAGATTCTTAATAATCATTAGATCTTTAAGAGAAGAGATAGATAAATTAAAAAACAACCTTATAGAACTTCCAAAGGAATTGGTTGTTCATGTTCATCAAGGGAGTGTAGATTATCCAAGAGATGAAAAAGGATATATTGATGGCCTAATACATCCTGAAAGAATAAACCAAGATTGGAAAATGATTAAAAAAGGAGATCCATTATTTCTTGATAGCCAAGGAATAATACATAAATATTATGGAGAAGAATTGATTAGGCCTGTTTTTATTGGCGAAGTTGCCTATAAGGAAAAAAACATTGCCATGAGCTACACGAAGAAAGAAGTTATTAGTTCTAACAATCAATGGGTTTATGAGTTTGAAAGCCTTTAAATTAAGAAATAAGGACAGTATATTGATGAAAACCAATAAGGATTTTTTATTTAAAATATAAGTTTATTTAATATTTGATGCTCTTATTTTTTTTGTGAAGTCTTCATCCTTAAAATCTTAAATTCTTTCGCTCCAGTAAATAACAGCTCCAAAAGCCTCTAATTGCAGTCTTCTATGTTTAGCCTCTCTTAAGGAAACCACCTCTTTCGATCTTTTTCCGTTAAGAAGCCATTCGATTATTACCAAGTTAAATCTTCAATAACAAAGAAAATATTAAGATATGGAGGTTCTTTTTTTTGATTTAGCAAAAAATAAGTTTACTTAAAGAAAAAAAAATTACACATTTTTAGCGATTTTGGTCTAAAATCACCGAAGCGGAATTAATTTTCCGTTTTTATTTACACGTCTCACTTTAGAGACATACTTTACGAACTCATGACAACTATTCAGCAGCAGCGTTCTTCGCTGTTAAAAGGTTGGCCACAGTTTTGTGAGTGGGTAACATCAACTAACAACAGAATTTATGTTGGTTGGTTCGGCGTCTTAATGATTCCATGCCTTCTTACAGCAGCGGCTTGCTTCATCGTTGCATTCATCGCAGCACCACCAGTAGACATCGACGGAATTAGAGAGCCAGTTGCTGGTTCATTCCTATATGGAAACAACATCATCTCAGGTGCAGTTGTTCCTTCATCTAACGCTATTGGTCTACACTTCTACCCAATTTGGGAAGCAGCTACTGTAGATGAGTGGTTATACAACGGTGGTCCTTACCAGCTTGTAATTTTCCACTTCCTAATTGGTATCTCAGCATACATGGGAAGACAGTGGGAGCTTTCATACCGTTTAGGTATGCGTCCTTGGATCTGTGTTGCATACTCTGCACCAGTTTCAGCAGCTTTCGCAGTATTCCTTGTATACCCATTCGGTCAAGGTTCATTCTCTGACGGAATGCCTCTAGGTATCTCTGGAACATTCAACTTCATGTTTGTTTTCCAGGCAGAGCACAACATTCTTATGCACCCATTCCACATGGCTGGTGTTGCTGGTATGTTCGGAGGATCTTTATTCTCAGCTATGCACGGTTCACTTGTTACTTCATCTCTAATCAGAGAAACAACTGAGACAGAGTCTCAGAACTATGGTTACAAGTTCGGACAAGAAGAAGAAACATACAACATCGTTGCAGCTCATGGCTACTTCGGTCGTTTGATCTTCCAATATGCTTCATTCAACAACAGCAGAAGTCTTCACTTCTTCCTAGCTGTATTCCCAGTTGTTTGTGTATGGTTAACTTCAATGGGTATCTGCACAATGGCATTCAACCTTAACGGTTTCAACTTCAACCAGTCAGTTGTTGATGCAAACGGTAAGATTGTTCCTACATGGGGTGACGTTCTTAACAGAGCTAACCTAGGTATGGAAGTAATGCACGAGCGTAACGCTCACAACTTCCCACTTGATCTAGCAGCAGCTGAGTCTACAACAGTAGCTCTTTCAGCTCCAGCTATCGGTTAAGCTTAAAGTTCTTAAATTCACAAGCCCCCTTTTTGGGGGCTTTTTTTTGTTTAATTTTCAATTGGTTTCATATAATGTTTATATATAGATAAAACATTTGATATTTCTATGAGTAGTAGTTTTGGAAAAATTTTTCGTGTTAGTACTTTTGGAGAATCACATGGTGGTGCAGTAGGAGTTATCCTTGATGGATGTCCCCCTAAGTTAAAAGTAGATATAAATTTAATACAAAATGAATTAGATAGGCGAAGGCCTGGCCAAAGTGACATTACAACGCCCAGAAATGAAGAAGATAAAATTGAAATATTAAGTGGGATAAAGGAAGGGTTCACACTTGGAACTCCAATAGCGATGTTGGTAAGAAACAAGGATCAAAGACCAGGAGACTATGATAATTTGGAACAAGTATTTAGACCTTCTCATGCAGATGGTACATATCATCTGAAATATGGAATTCAGGCAAGTTCTGGCGGTGGAAGAGCCTCTGCTAGAGAAACAATTGGGAGAGTAGCTGCTGGTTCTGTAGCAAAACAATTATTAAAAACCTTCTGTAACACTGAAATACTATCTTGGGTAAAGCGTATACATGATATTGATTCTGATATAAATAAAGAGAAGATTTCTCTCAAAAAAATAGATTCTAATATTGTTAGATGTCCAGATGAAAAGGTATCAACAGAAATGATCGAGAGAATTAAGGAATTAAAGCGTCAAGGAGACTCTTGCGGGGGTGTTATTGAATGTCTAGTTAGGAATGTTCCCTCTGGTCTTGGAATGCCAGTTTTTGATAAATTAGAAGCTGATTTAGCAAAGGCTTTGATGTCTTTGCCTGCCACGAAAGGCTTTGAAATAGGTTCAGGTTTCTCTGGAACTTATTTAAAAGGAAGCGAACATAATGATGCATTCATCAAGTCTGATGATATTAGTAAGTTAAGAACAACATCAAACAATTCAGGAGGTATACAGGGCGGAATAAGTAATGGTGAAAATATCGAGATGAAGATAGCTTTTAAACCTACAGCAACCATCGGGAAAGAACAGAAAACAGTAAATGCTGAAGGTAAAGAAGTACTTATGAAAGCAAAAGGGAGGCACGATCCATGCGTTCTACCAAGAGCAGTTCCCATGGTTGATGCTATGGTAGCTCTAGTACTCGCTGATCATTTGCTTCTAAATCATGCTCAATGTGACTTAATAAATAAGTAGTATTTTTGTTGAATAAATTATATTTATCTTTGATTTAATTATTTTTGAGCCATTCCAATATTTTTGGATCAAATTTTTTATTTTTGATAGCTTTATCTCCAATTACGACTGCTTTATAACCTAAAGATTTATAAGTTTTTACATCATTGATTGATAGTCCTCCAGCAGCAATGAAATCAATATTTGTATAGTTGAGTATATCTATCGAACTATCTTTACTGTTTATTGGGTAAATTTTGATAATTTTGCAATTTAAATCTATCGCTTCCTTAAGATCTTTTAAATTATTAATTCCAGGAATTAATAGATAACTTTTTGACTGCGCATAATTGAAAAGATCTTTATCCCAAAATTTCATCATCGAAAAATTTAATCCAATTTTTAAAGAATCTTCTATTGATTGCTTATTAACTATGGAGGCGGAGCCTAAATTAATTCTTGGATATTTAATTTTGATATCGGATACAAAATCGAACCAATTTTCGTTGTTAGACCAACTTATTTCAATATTCTTTAATCCTAATTTTACTAAGTATTCTAATTCTTCAAAAAATGAATTTCTTATAGAGGTATTTGAGTAAATATTATCTTCAGGTTTTATAAGTAAAAAAAAAGACTCAGTTTTCAGGAACTCCGAAAAAGAATCTTCTTTATTATTCATTAAAAATTTAAACTTTCGCGATTAAATATAGTTTGCGACTTTTACTTCTGAGCGGTTAAGCAAATCTTGGATATCTTCAGTATCTATAGTTTCTCTTTCAATTAACATTTGAGCCATTTCGTCTAGAACAGTTCTGTTATCTGATAAAACTTTTGTAGCTCTCTTATAGGCAATATCAACAAGTTCTGAGACCTCTACATCAATTGTTGCGGCCGTGTCTTCAGAGAAGTCTCTTGTAGAGCTCATATCTCTTCCGAGAAACATTCCACCTTGAGATTGACCTAAAGCGACAGGACCTATTTTGTCACTCATGCCAAATTTAGTGATCATTTGTCTTGCTACATTAGCAACTTGTTGTAAATCATTTGAAGCTCCAGTTGTTACCTCTTCTTCTCCATAAACAATTTCTTCAGCAACTCTTCCACCAAGTGCTACAGCCATTTGATTTTGAAGGTAAGAACGAGAGTAAAGACCAGATTCCATTCTTTCTTCACTTGGAGTAAAGAAGGTTAGACCTCCAGCTTGACCTCTTGGAATAATTGAAACTTTTGCTACTGGATCATAATCAGGCATTAATGCTCCAACGAGTGCATGACCAGCTTCGTGATAAGCAACTAATTCTTTTTTCTTATCACTGATTACTCTATCTTTCTTTTCTGGGCCAGCCATAACTCTTTCAATGGCATCACCGACTTCATCGTTACTTACTTTATCTAAATCTTTTCTAGCTGCGAGTATTGCTGCTTCATTTAAAAGATTAGCTAAATCTGCACCAGTAAATCCTGGTGTTCTTCTAGCAACTTTATCTAAATCTACGTCTTTTGAAAGAGTTTTATCTTTCGCATGAACATTTAATATCTGCAATCTTCCAGCATAATCTGGTCTGTCTACTGTTACCTGTCTATCGAATCTTCCAGGACGCATTAAAGCTGAATCTAAGACATCTGGTCTGTTGGTGGCAGCAACTATTATTATTCCTGAATTACCTTCGAAACCATCCATTTCAGTTAGGAGTTGATTTAATGTTTGTTCTCTTTCATCATTTCCTCCGCCCATACCAGCACCCCTTTGTCTTCCAACTGCATCTATTTCGTCAATAAAAACAATACAAGGAGCATTCTTTTTAGCTTGTTCAAAAAGATCTCTAACTCTGCTAGCTCCAACTCCTACAAACATCTCTACAAATTCTGAACCAGATATTGAGAAAAAAGGTACACCTGCTTCTCCAGCTACTGCTTTTGCTAACAATGTTTTTCCTGTACCAGGAGGGCCAACAAGAAGAACTCCTTTTGGAATTTTTGCTCCTACTGCAGTAAATCTATCTGGGCTTTTTAGAAAATCTACAACTTCTGTAAGTTCTAATTTTGCCCCTTCAACACCAGCAACATCTGAAAAGGTTACTTGTGTAGATGGTTCCATTTGTAATCTAGCTTTGCTTTTGCCAAAACTCATTGCAGGGTTACCACCTCCAGCATTACCACTTTGGGATCTTCTGAAAAGAAAGAATAGGCCTCCGATCAAAAGTACTGGAAAAATTAAGCTACTTACAGCTTGTTGCCATGGATTGGCTAATTTTGTAGGAGTTACAGCTATATCTACATTATTCTCAGTCAGTATTTTTAGTAAATCTTTGTCAGGGGCTAAATTGACCTCAGACCTGCTCCCATCATTTTCAACAACTTGAGCTGTGGCATTATCTGGAGATATTAGGACTCTACTGATTTCTTTATCTTGTACTGCCTCTATAAAATCACTATATCTCAAGGTCTTTGTAGAACTTTCAGTACTAGGTTTATCAAAAACTGAGGTACCAATGAAAATTACAGTAATAACAGCTAGGACATAAAGTCCTACGTTTCTCCAACGTTTGTTCACGATAAAAAATCTTTAATAAATCTATAATACTAATAATAAAACATTATTAAGAGCGTCTTAGAACATCTACTACACTTTTGAATGCAAACCATTCAGGAATTGGTTCTCCATTCCTTAATTTCTTTCTAAATTCAGTACCACTAAGTTTCATAATTTCATAATTTAATTCTTTGGCTTCTTCAGCTGTTATATATCCTTTTTCCTTGGTATAAACTAAATTTTTTGAAGGAACAGTTTGCATCATCAATTCATCTGCACACTTATTAGCAAAATTCTGGGCGTCATATGGACCATAAAAATCTTCGCCAGTTGATGACGACTTACAACCAGCCATATCTCTACCAATAATAAAGTGGGTGCAGCCATAATTTCTTCTGATTATCATATGTTGAAGAGCTTCTCTTGGCCCTGCCATATGCATTGAATAAGGCAAAAAAGCCCATTTTATTCTTTCATCAGATATTTCCTCTTCTAATTCTTTGTAGGTCAAATATCTAACTTTTCCAGGGATATCATCTTGTTGAGTTGGCCCGCAAGTTGGATGAACTAAAACAACTGAGTTAGAAGAGACATTATCTGAAAGTAAGGCATTAGTAAATAATTCATAATGTGCTCTATGAATAGGATTTCTGCATTGAAATGCAACTACATCATGATTTGAGGGCAGTGTAGATCTAACTTCTTCTGGGGTTTTGCAGGGGAATTCTCTAATTGGTAGTTCAAAACCATAAACTCTTCCTCCTATATAAAATCTCCCTCTCTCGTTAAAAATCATCTTAACAGCAGGATGATCTAAAGAATTAGTACCATAACAAAGTTCAGCTTCTAAGGATTTGTCAGGCTCCCACTTAGAGCTAACTTCTAAAACTGCTATTTTTTGTTTTTTATAAGTAAGTAATATTGTCTCTCCAGCTTTTACTTTTTCATTATTTGAATCAAACACAATGGGCAAGCCAAAAAGCAACCCATTTGTATTTCTATTATTTTTAATGACCGAATTGTAGTTATTTTCATCCATAAAACCTTCCAGTGGAGAAAAAGCTCCAACCATCAAAAGTTCTACATCACATGCATTTCTTTCGCTGCATTCAAACTCATAAGTAGCTTTAGAGATCAAATCATTTTTAAGGTTTGTATCTTTAATAAATAAATTTTTTAGTTCCCCTCCATAAGGCGGTATTAGTCCATTTGTATCTGTTTTAGTTTTTTGTTGTAGTTCCATTTTTTAAATTTATAAAGAAAAATTTTGAAAAAAAAAGAGGGGTTTAACCCCCTTTTTTTCTTAAATAGGATTTATGCCTTTCTTCCGTAAAGCTCCCCAATTATTTTTACATCAAGTGGATCTTTTGAACCCATATCAGTATCTGAAGGTTGGATAGCTTCAAAAGTACCAGCAAACTCATCTGTGTCAGAATCTACATTGTTGATTAAAAGTGTGATAACGCCTGTACCGTTTACATCAACTTTAATATTTTCTTTTGCAAGTTCTTCATCATCTCCTCCTAATGCAACTAAACCTTGAGCATATTCAACACCAGTATTTTTAGCTCTTGCCTTAGGATCTAGAAAATCACCAGTTCTGTAATTAGGTGTAAATGTTGAACCACTAACCTCAGTGCCTGGCTCTATAGATGAAGGTAAATTAGCTGTAAGATCTTTTGCTGAGAATGCAAATGGAACCTCTAAACCACCAGGAGTTAATACAGTAATAAGTTGAAAATCAATACCACCTTTTTCTGTGAAAGTTCCTGAATCTATATCTCCATAAACTTCTGTCACTGTGGTGTTATTTCTTGGGCTAATAATTTTTGTAGAAACAAATTCTGCAGCTTTTCGTTTTGTCCCGGGCACTTTTACATAAACTTCTGTTGGATGCATGCATATTCCTTTTAGGGTATCTCCATTTCCTAGAGATATTGATCCGACAAGAGATGAGTCTAATGTAGGGCAATCATTAGCTTTTCCTGTGTTTACAACATCTGTGAATTGTGCATTTCCTCTTTCAGAAAAAGCAAATGTTTTAACAGGTATGAAAGCAAAAGTTATACAAATTGAAATAACAAAAGCTAAGAAAGAACGAATTCTCATAATTAAAGTTGCAGTAAAGTTCTGTGACGATAGATTAAAGGTCATCTAAATAGTTCAGTACGGATATTACAAGGGAAAGGACCATAAAAGATAGGACTTTTAAATCCTCGAAACAACCCGTAGCTTTTTAGATTATAAAAAACTGGAATTATTGTAAGCTATCACATTATTTTTAATGATTAAGATTACAAAAAAATACAAAATAAGAAATTTTTTTTTTATTTTTTTAATGAAATAATTTGGGTTATTAATTTATTTGCTAAATCAATTTTTGATGTTTTTTTAATATAATGTTCCATATTGTTTGTATCAAACAGCCAACCCTCATTTTGTGCTAAAAAGCCAAATCCTTGGCCTTCAAGATCAATTGGATTTGCGAAAAGATAATCACAACCCTTTTGAATAATCTTTTGCTTTATTGTTATTCTTGCTTCTTCGATAGATCCTGTAAAAGCACAAAAGCCTACAAAAACTTGGTTATCTTTTTTTGATTGACTAATTGTTTTTAAAATATCTGGGACTAGTTCAAAGTTTTTATTCAAATGTTCATTAATTTTATTTTTTGGAATTTTAGCTGAAGTATCTGAGGTTATCTTGAAATCAGATACTGCTGCATTCATGAAAAAATAATCACAATTTGATATTTCATTATTAAGTGCCTTAATTAAATCAACGCTAGTTTCAATTTCATATCTTTTTATTCCATCTGTAAGATTCTTATCGATTTTCAGAGGCCCATGGATATATTTTACTTGTGCTCCTCTGAACCTCGCTACTTGAGAAAGAAGTAGGCCCATAGCTCCAGAACTTTTGTTAGTAATATGTCTTGCCGCGTCAATTTGCTCTGAGGTGCACCCTCCAGTTATCAAAATTTCTTTATTAAGTAAATCTTTTCGATATTCATTTTGATTGTGTGTAGCTAAAAATTCAAGAGCTAATTGAATTAGGTCATTTGGAGGTATCTTACCGATGCCAATAGCATCACATGCCAAGAGGCCTTCACTTGGTTGCAAAGACAAAACATTTTCGTAGTTTTGTAAATTCTCATAATTTTTTTTGACAGCTTTATTAAGCCACATTTGTGTGTTCATTGCTGGTGCAACAATAATTGGCTTTATATTTGCTATCAAGATGCTTGGGATCAATCCCTCTGCATTTCCAGTTACCCATTTTGCTAATGTTGTCGCAGTTAAAGGCGCAATGATTAAAATATCAGCCCAATTACTTAGTTCTATATGGAGAGGTTTTGATTGACTATTTGACCATTGATCATTTTCTAAAACGCACGGATTTCTGCTTAGAATAGAGAGAGAAAGCGGCTTTATTAATTTTTCTGCATTTTTTGATAAAACGCATCTTATTTCATAATTTTCTTTCGCTAATTGGCTAACTAATAATGGAATTCTTACAGCTGCAATACTTCCAGTTATTAATAAAAGAACCTTTATTTTGGTGTCCTTACTTTTAGTTTTCATCGAAAGGTTCCTGATCAAGGAGATGGGTATAATTAGTTGTTAATTCAGGTCTATTGATGGCAAGAGCCCTTAGTAAGTGCCAGTCTTTTAATCCATCAAATGGAGTATTATAGTTATCTTCCTCTAGCCTTTTAGCGAGCTCAAGGGTCTTTTCTTCATCAAAAGAATTTACTAGTTCCTCGCTTATTTTATTTTCAGAAATGAATTTCATATTGAGTAAAGTCAATATATTCTAATAATAAAGCCTCAAGTAATTATTTAAAATTGATATAAGAATTAAGTACATATTTTCAACGATATGATAATTTTCAATTTACATAATCATTTTAAATTGTTGTTAAGTAATTTATCTTCATTCTCAGTCATAAATATGCAAACTCTACTTTTCATAAATATTCTTTCTTAAAATA
Organism: Prochlorococcus sp. scB243_496M6; assembly: GCA_000635535.1. Next base: position 14,046 of record JFMF01000041.1, read on the forward strand.
ACGTGAATAATCTATATCATGTCGCAAACCAAAAGAGAGCAAGTCATTAGTCACATTCGCTATTTAAGGCAAGAGCTCAGAGAAATCTATTTAGGAATAAAAGAAGATGACCTTTTCCCTGAACCAGGCGAATTAAAAGGATTAATGGCTCAGTTGGAAGCATTACTTGAATTAATAGAAGGAAATACTAAAATTCAATCAAACTCTGAAGCTGCTTAGTTTAATGCAAAATGGTTGTTGAACCTCAAAAGACAAAATTTCAGCTAAAAATTGTGGAAAATATTCAGACATTAAGTATTTGGGCTAATAATCCATGGCGAAGATATTCAATATCATTGATTACAATTTTAATCGGCTACTTTTTTGGAAGTTCTCTTGGTATGGTAAGTGCCGTTGTGGAACTCATGGATCCAGTAGCTGCTTTCTTATCAGTAGTTTTTATTGAGTTGTTAATAGTTCTAAGAAGAAATTTTAGATTCGAAAGGAAAAAGAAATTTTTAGTACTTTTATTAGATTCTTTAAGATTGGGATTATTTTATGGTTTCTTTACTGAAAGTCTGAAGTTGCTATAAATTTACTTGTTGTGTTTTTGTAATAGATAAAGCAAAGCCATTCTTATAGGGATACCATTCGCAACTTGATTATTTATTAAGCAATTAGGATATCGATCTACTATTTTACTACTTATTTCAATATCTCTATTAATGGGACCAGGATGTAGGATTGGAATTTCTTTGTTATTCAAAGATAATTTCTCTGGGGTTAAGCCATAATCCAAACTATATGAATCAATGCTACTTAGTAAATTTTCCATCATTCTCTCTTTCTGGAGTCTTAAAACAATAATCGCATCTGCAATTTTTATTGATTCTTCCAATGATCTAGAAATTGTTATGGTACCTCTTGATTTAATAGGATCTTCTGTTTGATTTGGCGCAGGGGTTTTTAAAAAATTAATAAATTCGTCAGGTATTAATGTTTTAGGACCACATAAGATTATATCGGCGCCGAATGCGCTTAAAGCCCAAAGATTGGACCTGGCAACCCTTGAATGATTAACGTCTCCAATTATTAAAATTTTTTTGGAATTTAAAACCTCTGGATTCAGTGTTTTTTGGGAAAAGAATTTTATCAATGTATAGATGTCAAGCAATCCTTGGCTAGGGTGACTATGTAATCCATCGCCTGCATTAAGAACCGAAGTTTTGGAATTTATTGCATCAAGTTTTTTTGCGATTTCAAAGGTTATGTAACTTGATGAATGTCTGATAACTAATGTATCCGCACCCATAGCAGAATAAGTTATGGCTGTATCAATTATTGTTTCGCCTTTTGTTAAAGAGCTGGAGGATGGTGCAAAGGTTTGGACATCAGCAGAAAGTCTTTTTGCTGCAAGCTCAAAACTATTTTTTGTTCTTGTACTAGCTTCAAAAAATAAAGACGTTATCAAAGTCCCTTGCAAGGCCGGTATCTTTTTTGTGCCTGCATTCTTTAGTGAATCAAATCTATTAGCTAATTCAAATACTGACTCATAATCTTTTATTGAAAAATTAGCTAGTGTGTGGATATGTTTATGAGGCCAAGTTTGCATTACGCTTAAAAAGATAAATGATTATTGAAATTTAGGTGTTTTGTCACCTTTTAATCTTTTACTTACACTCCTACTATTTTTGAGATACCAACGCCATTTTATATTTTTTGCCTTTGATATGCCAATTCTCGTAGTTTGAATAAGATCTTTTTCTTCTAGAATGGATTCTCGTGGAGAAATCCATAAAGATTTGTTATTAAGAACTTCAAGTGAGTTAAATGAAATGTCTACACTGAATGTTTTAGTTACCAGGCCAGGTCCAGAAGCTAATCTTTCATTTTTATTAGATATAAAAACTGATCTTATTAAGACACCACTCGCAAAATTTTCTTTATCAGTAACTATGTTTAAACAATGATGAATGCCATATGATTTATAAATATAAAATGTGCCAGGTTTGCCAAATAATGATTTGTTTGATTCAGTCATTTTGCGGTAGCCATGACAGGCCTCTTCCTCCTGTGAATAAGCTTCAGTTTCAACAATTACCCCTTTAACTTGATCTATCTCATTATTTTTTTTTATGAGGTAGCAGCCTATTAAATCAGGAGCAACAAGTTTAGAGTGCCGAAAAAAAAAATTTTTTGGAAATAATTCTTCTTCTATTTTTCAATATCTATCTAATAACATATTTAGCTGAGAAAAATAATTAAGGCTATTAATTATTATTGATTTTCAAAAAGTTGTGATTATTTTTTTAAAATATTTGAAATTCAAAGGATATGTTAAGAAGTTATTCTTAATAAACTATTATTTAATAAGAAAGATATTCAATGTATGACAAAAATAACTAAAGAGGAAGTAAAAAAAGTTGCTCATTTAGCGAGATTAGAACTTAACGAGAATGAAATTAATAATCATGCAGAACAATTAGAAAAGATATTGGATTATATAAGACAACTTGAAAAAATTGATACAGATGATGTCCCCTGTACAACGAGAGCTATAGAGGTTGTAAATGTATTTAGAAAAGACGAAAAGAAAAATTCTGATTGTAATGAAGAGCTTTTAGAATTGGGTCCATCGAGAGAAGATAAATATTTTAAAGTACCAAAAATTATTAATGAATAAGTTATTTAGTTGCTTCCAATAAATGTTTTATTGACTATCTTTAATAAAAATTTTTTTATTTTAAAGCCAGGATATAAATTTATGATTTTTCTTATTTTCCCCCTCCTTTTGCTATGACTCCTCACACCTATTAATAAATCATAAATAAAGTTAAAAATGTCTTCTTTACTTTCAAATATCCCAACCCTTTGAGGGGAGCCTTTTTTATCTAATAATGGCTTAGTTTTTTCATAAGCAATTTTGTATTCAAACCAAGGAATGGAAGGCCAAAGATGATGAATGAGATGATAATTTTGTCCCATTATTAATAAATTCATAAATTTGCTTGGATAAACTCGAGAATTTATCCATTTATTTCTTGATCGAAATGGTCTATGGGGTAAATAATCAAAAAATATTCCTAAAGTGACTCCAACCATTAATGCTGGACCGAACCATAAATTATAAATTAAATTCATAAAGTCAAATTTCAAACCTGCCAAGATAATTGATATGAATATAGATCTTTCAATTCCCCATTGTAGTAATTCATATCTTCGCCAAAGTTTTCTTTGAAAGAAAAATACTTCATGATAAAAAAATCTTGGAGCAATTAGCCAAATTGGACCAAAAGTACTGACAATATGATCTGGATCATTTTTGGGGTGATTTACGTGAATATGATGTTGTAAATGAACTCTCGTAAAAACTGGGAAGCTAAAACCTAATAGAATAGCTGAGCCATGGCCCATTGCTTGATTTATCCAAGGAACTGGATGAGCAGCTTTATGACAGGCATCATGAATAACAGTACCTTCAATATGTAAAGCTAAAAACGCAGTGGCTACAAGTAAAGGTAAAGGCCAAACACCTCTATACCATTGCCATATACTAAGAAAAGCAAGAAAATAACCGCCAAAAAACAAACCTAATGTTGGATTCCAAAAACTTGGCGGATCTACGTAATTTTTAATCTCTTTTTGCCAATTGAATGTTTTTGAAGAATTAGAATTTTTCGTTGTATTTTTACTTGTTAAGTTTGAAATCGTTTCTATTATTCTTTAAACAATATAACTAATATTTAAAGATGATTGCATGATCAAACATAAAAAATTTCTTTTAAGAGATTTTTAATTTAATTTTAATGTGTCAAATTAATCATCTTAAGAAAAAAAATTTTTAAAATAAACCTCTTTCAATTATTATTTTATTTAAGCGGTCGTGGCGGAATTGGTAGACGCGCGAGTTTTAGGTACTCGTATCTTCGGGTGTGGGAGTTCAAGTCTCCCCGACCGCACTTAATGAAATTCTGATAGATAGTTTGTTTATCTTTATCAACTCTTATACTTAAATTAAGTTTTTAAATTAATGAATAGTTTGATATTTTATTTGGGAACTTTTTATATTTTAGTTGGGACTATTTTTCTAACTGTACCTATAATTTATCTTGAGCTCGGCAAACCAAAAGACTTGATAAGAGCTTTTTTAAATTTATTAATAGGTTTTATATTCATAATTAAAAATAAAACAATAGATGAATCATTTTTTGTAATTTTATTTTTTTTAACAGTACTAGTTAATTTTTATCTAGTAGAGCTTTTTTTATCTAGATGGTACCAATTGACAGATAACGAAAAGAAAAAATTAACTACCTTTTCGGAGTTTAAAAATAACTTTTCGAAAATATTAGAATCTATTAATTTGGTATTTGGTAATTTCACGAAACCTTCAAATTTTTTTAATTTTGATATTAATAATAAAAATACAAACCAAAAAAAGTGGGTAAGAAATGATAAAAATGATAATATAAAAGTCTGAAATCAATTAAATTGGTTATTCGAAACATCCCCAAAAAACTCCAGGTCAATTAAGAAAGAATATAATGAAATAGATTTATTTAAATAATTCTTTTGATCACCAATATTTCTTATATCGTCGTATGAAATCTCAAAATAACAAAGAACAAAAATCAGACTTTTCTTATAAAGAAACTTTAAATTTACTAAAAACTGACTTCTCAATGCGTGCTAACTCAGTTGTAAGAGAACCTGAGATTCAAAATTTTTGGGCTAACAATGATATTGATTTTCAATTAGGTTCAAGTAATACAGGTGAAATATTTACATTACATGATGGCCCTCCTTATGCAAATGGAGCTCTTCATATGGGTCATGCCCTAAATAAAGTTTTAAAAGACATAATCAATAAGTACAAAACCTTAAGAGGATTCAGGGTTCATTTCGTACCTGGCTGGGACTGTCATGGATTACCTATTGAATTAAAAGTTCTTCAGAATTTAAAATCTGATGAAAGAAAGAATCTTGACACTCTAAATTTAAGAAAAAAAGCTACAGAGTATGCTCATATCCAAATTAATAATCAAAAGGAGGGTTTCAAAAGGTGGGGCATATGGGGAGATTGGAATAATCCTTACTTAACTCTTAAGAAAAGTTATGAATCTGCTCAGATTGGAGTATTTGGGAAAATGTTTTTAAATGGCTACATATATAGAGGTCTTAAACCTGTACATTGGAGTCCAAGTTCAAGGACTGCACTTGCAGAAGCAGAATTAGAATATCCTGATGAACATTATTCAAAGAGTATTTACGTTTCATTAAAAATCACTAAAATAACTGAGGAAATTCTATTAAATTTCATCCAAGAAAATCTTAATTTCAAAAAAGATTTTTTTAAAAATAATTCTTTCATAACTATTTGGACCACTACTCCCTGGACTATACCTGCAAATGAAGCAGTTGCAGTAAATCCAAAAATAAAGTACGTTTTTGCTATCGATGAAGAGAAACGAATTTACCTTTTTGCTAAGGATTTATCTTCTGAAATAAGTAAGAAATTTGATAAAGATTTTAAGGTGCTTTTAGAGGTTAAAGGTTCCAAATTGGAAAATATCGAATATCAACATCCCTCTAAGAATAAAAATTGCAAAATTGTAATTGGAGGGGATTACATCACTACAGAATCAGGGACTGGCATTGTTCATACTGCGCCTGGTCATGGGATAGATGATTTTAATGTGGGTCAAAAATATGATTTACCAATAACATGTGTCGTTGATGAAAAAGGTAACTTAAATGAATATTCTGGTCAATTTAAAGGATCAAATGTCCTGAAAGATGCAAACGATTTAATTATTGAACATTTAAAAGCTAATAATTTGCTTCTATTACAAGAAAATTATAAGCATAGATATCCGTATGATTGGAGAACGAAAAAACCAACTATTTTTAGGGCAACAGAACAGTGGTTTGCATCTGTAAATGGCTTTAGATCATCTGCATTAAAGGCAATCGAAGAGGTTAAATGGATGCCAGAGACTGGAAAGAAAAGAATTTATTCTATGGTTGTTGGTAGAGGAGATTGGTGTATTTCTAGACAAAGGTCATGGGGAGTACCTATTCCAGTTTTTTATAAAAAAAATGGTAACGACATTCTCCTTAATAAAGAGATAATTAATCATATTCAAGAACTTTTTAGTGAACATGGAGCAGATATTTGGTGGGATTGGGATGTTAAGAATCTTTTGCCAGAAAATTATGCAAAAGAATCGGATCTATGGAAAAAAGGAACAGATACTATGGATGTTTGGTTCGATTCAGGATCTAGCTGGGCCGCAGTATGTGAACTAAGAAGTGAATTAAAGTATCCAGCAGATCTTTATTTAGAGGGATCAGATCAACATCGAGGATGGTTCCAGTCTTCTTTGCTAACATCTGTTGCAGTCAATAATAAACCTCCGTATAAGAAAGTTTTAACCCATGGTTTTGCACTTGATGAAAACGGAAGAAAAATGAGCAAATCTTTAGGAAATGTTGTTGATCCAAATATAATTATTAATGGAGGTAATAATAAAAAAACTGACCCAGCTTATGGTGCTGATGTTTTAAGGTTATGGGTAAGTTCTGTAGATTATTCAGTAGATGTTCCAATTGGTTCAAATATACTTAAGCAACTTTCAGACGTTTATAGAAAAGTTCGTAATACTGCAAGATATCTTCTAGGTAATATTCATGATTATGATCCTAAAATTGATAGTTTTGAAATTGATCAATTGCCTCTCATAGATCAATGGATGTTAGGCAGATTAGTTGAAGTTACAGATCAAATATCAAACGCTTATGAAAATTATGAATTTTCAAAATTTTTTCAAATCTTGCAAAGTTTTTGCGTCGTAGATCTATCAAATTTTTATTTGGATATTGCGAAGGACAGGTTATATGTAAGTTCTAAATCACAATTTAGGAGAAGATCTTGTCAATTCGTCATGTCAAAAGTTGTTGAAAATTTAGCAGTACTTATTTCTCCAGTGCTTTGTCATATGGCTGAAGATATTTGGCAAAATATTCCATATTCAACTAAAGAAAAATCAGTCTTTCAAAGAGGATGGCCAATATTTTCGCAGTCATGGAAAAATCAAATACTGAATGAGCACATTGCAAATTTAAGAAATTTGAGAGTTGAAATTAACAAGGCTATTGAAGGATGTAGGAACAAACAAATAATTGGAGCAGCTTTAGAAACTGAAGTTAATTATTTACCTGAAGATAAAGCTTTAAAAGATTCACTTACTTGGCTAAAAGAATTTGGCAATCAAGATGTAGATTTATTTAGGGATTGGCTTATAGTATCAAACTTCCAAGTGGTATCGGATTTGGTTGAGAATGCTCTGATTATTGACAAAAATGCACTTGGGAAAATTCAAATCAATAAAGCTCAAGGTCAAAAATGTGATAGATGTTGGCATTATCAAAAAGAAACTTTTAATGGAATCCAAAATACAAAATTATGTAAAAGATGTTCTAATATTATTAATTTTGAATTGATTTAAATCCAGTTTTTTTGATTCAAAAAGAAAACTGAGTTTTGATTTTCTTTTATAAAATTTTCTTCTGTTTCTGTTAACGGTGCTTTATAAAGTTTAAAGTTTGTAATTATATAAGTAAGTGATATTACTTTTTTTTCTGAATCCATTTCAATTGGATGAGTTGTTGAGCTACTGTAACCTCTGAAAATAAGTATTTCTAATTTTTCTTTTTGATTGTCTTTTAGAATGTATCCTTCTAGTTTAAGTATCCTATCAGGTATCTCGGAACTTATTTTTTCAAGGTTATTTATTAGATCAATTTTTTCCATTTTCTGAGAAGCAGGAGTTTCTTCCATTTTTAGGTAATCTGATTATTGACCATTGAGTAAGGCCTAAAACATAGATTAATAATGCAAATAATCCCAAGAATTTTGATATCGGCTGGGTAAAGTTAGCTCCAAAGAAAAAATTAAATAAATTTTTTATAATAGTATATAAATTTGAAGAAGGCTGAAGCCATAATGCACACTCATCTGAATTAATAAAAGAAAAGCAGTTGAAGTTTTGTAAACTCTGAATAAAGAAATTGAGAGATATAAAAGTTATCGCCCATCTCCATATTTTTGTCGTTGTGGTAAGGGAGTAAGAAAAATCATATTCTCTTAATTCATCATTAATATCGTTCCAAAACCAAACTGAAACTGTCATTAATAATGTTGAAATATTTGTTATCAAAAGAGCATAATTATACCTTCCTATTAAAAGTAGAAGGCTTATAAAAAATAAAAGGGATACTTTCCAATAAATTGATAAAAGTTTAATAACTGCTTTATTTCTTTTTTTAATTGACCAGAAGGATAGAGTAACAGGAATCCCAATAAGGAAAATTATTGAAAGTTGAAAGGATAGCCAAATAGAAAGTTGATTAAAAACGTTCAAAACTTTTTCTTTATTTACACATAATAATTAAACATCAAACTGTTACTTTTGAACTTACTATTGTCATAGTTATGAATATTATGCATCCTTATATTATTGCATAGGAATATTGATAATTGTATGAGACAGCATGTTAATCCCCTAAGCAGAAATTTCAATCAAATTGATAAAATACCTTCTTTAAGCGAAATGTTTAGTGATTCTAAATCGAATCTTCATTTGGATATAGGGTGTGCTGCTGGTGAGTTTCTATTTGATTTAGCTTTAGTTAATACCAGTTGGAATTATATAGGAATTGAAATCCGTGAGAAATTAGTCAAAAATGCTAAATTAAAAGTGATTGAAAGAGAAATCAAAAATCTATATTTTATATTTGGCAATGCAAATAATATTTTGAATGATGTTCAAAGTAAATTTATTGTCAAAAATCTAAAAAGTATTTCTTTTAATTTTCCTGATCCATGGTTTAAAAAAAGACATTATAAAAGGCGTGTAATTCAGCCAGAATTTATTAACATTCTCTCAAACTCATTGCAAAAAGGGACCTTAATTTTTATAAAAACTGATGTAAAGGATTTATTCGATTATATGGATTACACCATATCAAGTAATTTTTATTTTAAAACAATAGATAAAAAAGATTTTAATTATTCCGAAAGTTTTAATCCATATAAAGTTAAAACTAATAGGGAAAAATATGTGATTTTTAACCAACTTGATATTTTTGAAAGGATTTATATAAAAATTTGATTAATCATTAATTTGTTATTTTATCAATTTCTAAAAAGAGTTTGTTTGTTATTTCGCTTGATAAAGCATGAACTTTCTCATGATTTTTGGCCTCAACTAGTACTCTCATAACGGGTTCTGTGCCGCTAGGCCTTATATAAACTCTACAATTATCCGAATATATTTTCTGAAAAAAGGCTATAGTTTGAGTAATCAAGATTTTGGTTTCAGGATTTAATTTATTAATATTAAAATCTAGTTTGATATTACTTAATTTTTGAGGATATGGTTCGAAACTACTCTTTAGCCAATCATTTAAACTAATATTTTTCTTTTTACAAAATTTAGAAATTTGAAGTGCAGTCAATATCCCATCTCCAGAAAAGTTGTTAATTTTTGAAAGTATATGACCTGACTGCTCACCACCTAAAACTGCTCCTTTTTCTTTAATTGCATCATGTACATGTTTATCTCCTACATCAGTTCTATGTAAAATTCCTCCAATTTTCTTCCAGGCCTTTTCAAAACCTAAGTTTGCCATTTGCGTTGAAATTAATAAATTATTTGTGAGAATTTTTTGTTCCATAAGTTCTCTTCCCCAAAGAAAAAGAATGTGATCTCCATCCAAAACATTGCCTTTTGAATCTATTCCAATTACTCTATCGGCATCCCCATCGAAGCTAAAACCCATATCTGCAGGATTCTCTCTCAATGCCTTTTTTAATGGCCCGAGGTTAGTAGAACCACAATTCATATTAATTTTCAACCCATTTTGAGAGTTATTGATAACTCTTACATCAGCACCAAGAGACTGAAAAATGTTTTTTGCACATGTTGCCGCTGATCCATAGCATGTGTCTAATATTATTTTCAACCCGCTTAGATTTTCTCCATCCAATGTTTGGATTAGGCTTTTGATATAAATATCGATAAGATCTTTATTTGTATTTTTGGGGATCAGTTTTCTAGGAACTGAGATATTGTAATTTGACTCTTCAATTAATTTTTGAATTTTATTTTCAAAATTTTTGGTAATTTTTTGACCATTATGATCAAAAATTTTTATGCCATTATATTCTGGCGGATTATGACTGGCAGATATCATGATCCCACTACTCAGCTTCTCTTTTTTGATTAAAAAAGGTATAGCTGGGGTAGGGCATATTCCAAGATTTATAAATTTTTTACCACTATCGTTTATACCCTGAGTTATTGCTTGAAGAAGAATATCTCCACTAATTCTTGTATCCCTTCCAATTATTATTGGGCTTTCATTCTCTAAGCTCGAACCAAGAGCATATCCTACTTTGTAGGCCAGTGAATAGGTTATCTCTTCATTAAATCTTCCT
>JFMF01000042.1 GCA_000635535.1 Prochlorococcus sp. scB243_496M6
TCTCTTCATTAAATCTTCCTCTTATTCCATCAGTTCCAAAGATTGATTGCATAATTAGATTTCAGGAATCAAATAAATTTTGATAATTATTTAGTTATTATTTTATCAGTTGATTAAAAGCTTATAGTTTTTAATTCTCTTTATTTGTTTAACTTATTTAAGATGTTTTAAGTTAGTAATTTCTTAATGGTGCAATCTGAGAGTCGAGAGCAAATTTTAAAGACAAATTTAAAAACAATAGTTATTTTAATTATATCTATTTTTATCATTTCCCTGTTTTTGTTTAGAAATTTCTATTTTAAATCAACTTACCTTCTAAAGAGTTTTGGAGAATTATCTGTTGATCCTGAAATAGCTTTTACAAATAATAAGCCTACATTTTTGGAATTTTATGCTGAGTGGTGTGAAGTATGTAAAGAGATGGCTCCACAAGTTTCTGCTTTTAAAGATGAATACGAAAAAGATATCAATTTTGTTTTTTTAAATGTTGATAATCAAAAATGGGGTAATTACATTCAGAAGTTTGCTGTTAATGGGATTCCTCAAGTTAATCTTTTTGATAAAAAGGGTAATCTAATATCTACTTTTATTGGTAAACAAGATGAAATAAAAATAAGAAAATCTATTAACAGCATTAAAAAAGAAGATAAACCTTATGAGACAATTGTTAATGCTGAATTTTCAACAATTCAAGAAAATAAAAATAATGAGGTTAGTCCTCGTAGTCATGGATAATTTTTACCACTCTAAAGATTTTGATACAATCGGAAAACTTTTTTTAAAAATAGACTTGCAATTTTCGGCGATAGACTTGTGTTCTTTTTGGGTGCCGTGAGCTGATCTTAAATGAATATAATGGATCCACGATCTGCATGATCCAGACATGTAAATTCTTGTTGGAGTTGCTAAGGGTAGTACAAATCTCGCACATTCTTTGGCTACGCCTTCAGCAAGTAAATCTTCATATAATTCTGAAGCAGCCTGAAAATGTAAACCAATTTTTTCCTTGAATCTTTCTTTTAACTCATCAGGGAGATCAGGAATTGAATTTTGCCTGTTTTTAAAATCTTGACGCCTTAACTCTGGCAAGGGAATATTACCCAATTGAGAACTATCTGCATATCTCTGCGAAAATTCCTGGAAAGTAAATGATCTATGTCTTAAAATTTGGGCGGCGATTCCCCTGTTAGTTTCTATTTGCAAGGTCATAAATGACTGTTCAAAAACACTCCAATGTTCATTTTTAATGCAATAACTCAATAATTTAGTATAGTCTTCATTTTCTTGATTTTTTGGATTACTAACTCTTGCAATGTAAGCCATTGTTTTTTCTGCATCAGGAGTTAGCGAAATTAGTTCAACCTTACTCATTTTAAATCTTTGCAAGAGTTACTTTTTCTGGTTGGTTTTGATATTTACCTCTTCTATCTTCATAGGTTGTGGAGCACGGATCACCCTCAAAAAAGAGTAGTTGGCAAATACCCTCTTCAGCATATATTCTGCAATCTGCACCTGAACTATTACTAAATTCTAAAGTTAGATGACCTTCCCACCCTGCCTCTGCGGGCGTCGTATTAACAATAATTCCAAGCCGTGCGTAAGTACTTTTTCCTATGCAAATTACAGTTATATTTTCTGGTACTTTCATCTTTTCTAAAGCAACTCCTAAACCATAGGAGTGAGCAGGAAGAATAAAAAAGTCTCCATCATTATCATGGTGAAGAACAGTTTTCTCTAGATTATTGGGATTAAACTTTTTGGGGTTCATCACAGTCCCAGGAACATGTCTGAAAATTAGAAATTCTTTTGATGAAAGTCTTAAATCATAGCCATAAGATGAACATCCGTAACTCAAAACTGGCTTTTGTTTATTGTCAGGCTCAAGATGTCTCACTAAATTTGATTGAAAGGGTTTTATCATTCCTTCCGAAGCTTTTTGATTTATCCAGATATCATTTTTTAGCATTGTTTTATGAGCGAAGTTCGGTAATTTGGTTGGCCATTAATAATAAATCTTTAGGTATATCTGTACCAGTAAGGATTACATCTCCTGATATAAATCGGTTTTCAAGTGTTGAAATCAAATCATCTTTATCTATAATTTTCATGTCAATAGCTAAAAAGATTTCATCAAGTATTATTTGATCATTCTCTCCAGACTGTAGTTCTTTTTTACAAAAATTCCATAATTCAATAGTGGATTCATGAATAGATTTTTTTAAATTTTTATCATTTTCAATTGCGTCAGAATTATATTGATCAAAGGAA
>JFMF01000043.1 GCA_000635535.1 Prochlorococcus sp. scB243_496M6
AATTATATTGATCAAAGGAATGTGATGATCTTACCCAGGTTAAATTACCGCATAGGTTTACTGCATTATCAACTCCTTGCTTGACCCCTCCTTTCATAAATTGTATTAGTAACACTTTCCGGCCGAGAGCAGCATTTCTTAGAGAGTCTTTAATAATAGATGTGTAGCTACCTCTGTATGAAGATTGATAGATTTGAATTTGTCCGTTTTGTAAAAATTTTTTTACGTTAATTTTGTTATCAGTATTTGTTTTTACAACATCAAGATTACCTTCGGAATAAATATGAGATGAACTAATTACCATTATTTAGATACTTTCTACATGCAGTATAATTAGAATCTAATGACGCTGCATATAGTGTAATTTTACTTAAGAAAGGGTTAAGTAATTTGAAAAACACTGAAAATAGCTTGTTGATAAACTGATAAGAATTGAAAATTGTTACAGTTGATACAAGATATTTTAGGGTGTCTCCTTAAATTTTTTAATAGTAAAGATATTTATGATACCTGCTTCACGAGGATTCAACAGCTTTAGTTCGCAACATTCCGGACAAAGTAAAATTAACTCCGTTGGAGAACGTTTTCCGATCAATAGAACTTTAATGGAAGTTATTAAAGGTCTGGATGGTGCAAGTACAGAAATGGTTGAAAGGTCTAAAACAATATTCTTTCCTGGAGACCCTGCTGAAAGGGTTTATCTTATAAGAAGAGGAGCAGTAAGACTTTCAAGGGTTTATGAGTCAGGCGAAGAAATAACTGTTGCTCTTTTAAGAGAAAATAGTCTCTTTGGTGTTTTATCTCTTCTAACAGGCCATAGATCTGATCGTTTTTACCATGCCATAGCATTCACAAGAGTTGAAATGATAACAGCACCTGCAAATTCTGTTTTAAGAGCTATTGAGGAAGATGCGTCAGTAGGACTGTTACTTTTGCAGGGGCTTTCAAGTAGGATCCTGCAAACTGAAACAATGATAGAAACTCTGACACATAGAGATATGTCTTCTCGTTTAGTAAGTTTTTTAATGGTCCTTTGTAGAGACTTTGGAGTTGCAGGTGAAAAAGGTATTACGATAGATTTAAGGCTTTCACATCAGGCTATTGCTGAAGCTATTGGTTCTACAAGAGTAACCATTACAAGATTATTGGGAGATTTAAAGGATTCAGGGCTTCTTAATATTGAAAGAAAAAAGATCACAGTGTTCGATCCAATTGCTCTTGCAAAAAGATTTAATTGATTCATCATAAATTATGATGAACTGAGTATAAGCAAAAGTGTGGCTTGGATTTTAATTGTTTTTTTAATATTACTAGGGGGATTAATTGCACCATTTGGGGACATTCTTGGAACAAAGATAGGCAAAGCAAGATTTAGTATCTTAAAATTGAGACCGAAAAAAACAGCAACTATAATAACTATTATTACTGGTGGGTTTATTAGTTCAATATCAATAGGGTTACTGATTTTAGTTAGTGAAGAATTCAGACAGAGGCTTTTTATTGATATTCCTTTTTTGCAAAAAACATTAGATGAAAGTAAAAAGGCTTTAATACCTTTACAGAAAGAACAAAAGGAACTTGAAGGTAAAATTATTCAAAAAGAAAAAGAGTTAAATCAATTAAAAAATAATATTAAAGAATTTAGGAGAGGAAATATTGTTATTAAAAGAGGACAAACTTTATTTATAGCTGAAATCAAATCTAGCTCAAACGTAAAACTAGACTTTGCAAAAATCTACAATGAAGCTGATAAATTTGTGAGGAAAATTGTTATTCCAAATAATAAAGAAGCAAAAAATATTCTTTTGTGGAGACCTAGTGATATTACAAAAATTCAGTCAATAGCTGCTAGGGGCGGTAACTGGATTTTACTAATCAAATCAGCAACAAATGTTTTAAAAGGTGATAATTATGTTTTTGTATCTCCTGATTTATTAGAGAATAAATTTATAGTCAAAAAAGGGGATGTTATTACAAGTTCAATTCTGGGAGAAAGTGATTTAAATCTTAAATCAATAAATTTAAAAATTAAATCATTGCTTAGAGAAACAAGGGATAAAATTAAGTCAAAAGGATCAGAGGTTAGTGAAATTAAAACAAATGGAAATTTTGTAAAAAAAATTAGAGACTTTCTTCAAGAAAATAAAAATACCAAATTTAAGTTAGAAGTAGTATCTTTGAGAGATAGTAAAACTGTAGAACCCATAGTCGTTGAAATCAATATTTTAAAGATTGCATCTTAAATGTCTAGAGTTATAACTATTGATCCCGGGAAAATTAAATGCGGCTTAGTATTAGCCGAAAAAACTGAAAAAAAAGTTTATAAAGCGATTATTCTTAAAAGTGAATTACTTCATAATTATGTCAGAAATTTAATTTCCGCTGAGGACATATCACAAATTATTATTGGCAACGGTACTACAAGTAGAGAAATTAGAGAAAAACTATATTTTTTTAAAAAAGAAATAATAACTTTTGAGGAAAAAAATACCACCTACAGGGCTAAAGCAAGATATTTTGAACTTTTTCCAATTAGAGGACTGAAGTTTTTAATGCCTAGAGAGGTTTTTATCCTTAACAAAAACCTTGATGCGATATCAGCGTTGATAATTTTAGAAGATTATTGCCAAACAAAGTTTACTTTGAATCAAAATATAGATATTAAAACTTGGCTGAAATAGTGAACTTATATTCATGTCCTGTTTCTAGTTCATAATCTTTTTTCAATAAGAATCTCAATAAGGCATCCTCAATTAATGCTCTTCCCAGAGGGGGGTTAACTTTTAATAGACCATTATTAAAGGACCATGTAAAAGTCCATTTAAATTGACTGGCTTCCACAACCCCCTGAATTTGCTTTTTTGAAAAGCAATATTTCTTAACACTTACATTGGCAATCGTTTCAGGTTTTGAACGCATTTCTTAAGGATGGTCTTTGTCAAAAGAATTTAATTCATTAATTATAAATTCTTCTTTTTTAGTATTTATTTGTTCGAGGGATTCTATTACTCTCTTATACACTTTATCCAATATTGACTTTTCTTCTAGAGAAATATTTCCTAATACATGTGAAACAGTATTGAAATTATTTTTTCCTTTTATGAGAGGAGGTGACCCAATACCAATTCTTATTCTCCTAAAGTTTTGTGTCTGTAATTGTTCAATGATGCTTTTCAGCCCGTTCTGTCCACCTGAGCTTCCTTGTCTTCTAAACCTTATTTTTCCAAGGGGAAGATCTTTATCATCGACTATTATGAAAATCTGATCTAAATTTATTTTGTACCAATCAACTATTGCTCGGACAGCATCACCACTGTTATTCATAAACGTATTTGGTAAAAATAACCTGAAATTAGAATCATTGATTTGAAATTCCGAGCAGAAACTTTTTAGCTTTTCTTTTAATAAAAAATTTGAATTATATTTTTTCGAGAAATTTTCAAGAAGCAAGAACCCGATGTTATGCCTACTGTTCGAATATCTTTTACCAGGATTTCCAAGTCCAATTAAATATATTTCTTTCATGGTTTATTTATAAATCTCTTTATCATTGAGAAATATGAATATATATAAAATATAGCTAATTAATAAAAACAAAAATTTGAAAAAAGTTATTTGGTAATTTTCACATTAACCAAATAACTTTTTGAGAAAATTTCTTAATTTAGTTTCCGTTCCAATCTACTGAGAAACCTTGTAATAGTAGGGATTGGTTATAAATTTGTAGAAGAATAACTAAGAAGACCAAAAGTAGTAGACCAATTACTGTCATAACAGGAACTGCTCCCCAACCAGGTACAACTTTGCCTTGACCTGAATTGCCAATTGCTTTTAAAAGACTTCCTAATGCTGTTTTTTGACCCATGTTAAAATCACAAAATCGAATATTATTTCGCTATTGTATAAGAACTAATACATAAATTGTTTACAAACTTAGCAAAATTGATGCAAACTTTATCATCTGCTCCAGATCCTGCAGTTTCTATAGCTGTAACAATCCTAGCTTTACTTTTAGCTTTGACGGGATTTGGTCTTTGGACTGCCTTTGGACCTAAAGCAGCAAAGCTTACTGATCCATGGGATGACCATGATGATTAATTATTCCTTAAAGTATTTCAAAATTTACCAAAAATACAAAAAGTAAACAATTAACCATAGTTTAATTATAAATTTAATAGGATATAAATCTGTCAGCACTAGTAATTCCATGCTCGCCTTAAAAATTTCTGTTTACACTATCGTCTTTTTCTTTGTTGGAATATTTCTTTTCGGATTTTTAGCAAGTGACCCAACAAGAACTCCAAACAGAAAAGACCTTGAAAGTCCTCAAGATTAATATTTTAATTAAACTCTTAAATTGATTTTGGGTATATCAAAAAAAGTAATATTTTTCTCTTTTCTTTTTATTAATTTCATTCAGCCCTCAAAATCAGCTGAACTATCAAATATTAATAATCAAAATATTAAAATAACTTTATCAACAGCATTTAGTTTAGAAAATCCACTAAATACTCGTAATAATTCTCTAGATA
>JFMF01000044.1 GCA_000635535.1 Prochlorococcus sp. scB243_496M6
TAGACATAAATGAAAGTTTTGTTCTTGATTTAGAACCTCAATTCTTGATTCAACGCTCACTTAAAGGCTATTCAAAAAGTTTTGTAAATAAAGGGGAATCAATAACTTCAGATAGGGTTAAGAGAAATTCAAGTTTTGAAGATTATTTCGCTCTAAAATCCCAGATAAAAGGCACCATAAAAAATTGGGATTTAGAAATAGATAAGAATTTAAATTCTTTTGATTTTAATAAATTTGCAAATGCATTTAGATTTAAAACTGAATTAAGAAAAGAAATTGATTTATTCGATTCAGAATGGGAAAAAAGTTTTTATGCAATTTATAGAGAGAGGGTTTGGAATGGTTCATTAGGTGAAGCAGAAATTTACTCTGGTTATGGTTCAAAATTGCAAAAAGAAAATACTTGGATTACTGATGGCATCAAAAAGTCAGAATTTTTATCTTTAGGTTTGGCCCACATAACAGCTGAGGCTTTAAATACTAAAAATCTTTTAACTAACCTGAAAGGTAATTTGTTTTATTCTCTTGATCAGAAATTTCCAATTAGTATTGTAAATCCTAAAAAGAAATCTATTGATATTTCATATAGGTACATTCCTGAACCAATCACAAAAGGCTTAAGTCTTAATACTAGATTAGAAGCATCATATTCTTTCTATGAGAATGGAGATCATCAAGAATATTTAGGGCTAGGTATAGGCCCAGAATTAATATTTGGTAATTTTAAAAATAAAACTCTTGACTATACTCGTATAAGTCTTTTACCTTTCTATAAATTTGATAGTGGCAAAAGTGTTTTTAAGTTTGATCAGAATTATGAAGACTTCACCTTAAATATTTCTTATGATCAGCAATTATATGGACCAATTATTCTCAAAAGTTTTGGGATTTTGAACTTAAAAAACGATTCAAATGATTATGGTGAATTTATAGACTCTAAAATTTCTTTAAATTGGAAAAAAAGATCCTATGAAGTTGGTATTTTTTATCAACCTCATAATCAAGCGGGAGGTATTTCTTTTAGTTTATTTGGATTTAAATAGCTATAAATAATCAGTATTGAATTTTATATAAGGTAATTGGATAAATTTATTTTCTATTAAATTTTCATTCCCAAGTAGTGTTGAAGTTGCATCCCATTCCCCTGACAAAAACATTTTTCTTGAGCTTTCCTTAATCTCAAGATTGAAATTTAAATCTTTTGATGTTGCTAAGGATTTTTTCAGATCAATTTCTAAAAATAAAAAATTACCATCTTTATCTTTTTGAATTTTTTGTATTAACTCTTTCGTAAGCGTAAAACATGGAATTCCAATTGCTATACAATTACTATAAAAAATATCAGCAAAACTCTCGCCTATAATTGCTTTTATGCCCCATCTTAAAAGTGCTTGGGGGGCATGCTCTCTACTGGAGCCACATCCGAAATTACTATTAACAACTAGTATTGAGGCATTTTTGTTTTCCTCTAGATCAAAAGGATGTATTCCCTTTAAATTTTTTCTATCATCTGCGAAAACAGATTCACCTAATGAATCAAAGTTAACACATTTTAAAAAACGCGCTGGAATTATTCGATCTGTATCAATGTCATTACCAATCAATGGCATACATTTCCCTTTAATATTTGAAATTTTGCCAATTGGCGGGGTAAACTTTGATTTCATCAGTTGATAAATTCTCTAACGTCACTGACTTTGCCATTAATTGCAGCAGCAGCAACCATTGCTGGACTCATGAGCAGTGTTCTCCCACTGGGAGATCCTTGCCTCCCCTTGAAATTTCTATTACTAGAACTAGCACTAACTTGATTTCCAATTAGCTTATCT
>JFMF01000045.1 GCA_000635535.1 Prochlorococcus sp. scB243_496M6
TCTGAATTCATTGCTAAACACATTGAGCAGCCAGGCTCTCTCCATTGAAATCCAGAATCCTTAAATATCTGATCAAGACCTTCTTGTTTTGCTTCAGCGGCTACTTTTTCTGAACCTGGTACTACAAATGCTTTAACATTCTTGGATACTTTTTTGTTTTTTAATACTTTAGCTGCAACTCTTAGGTCACTGATTCTTCCATTTGTGCAGCTACCTATGAAACAGACATCAACAGGAGTATCTTTGATATATTGCCCTGGCTTGAAACTCATATATTCATAAGCCTCTTTCGCAACTAATTTATCATTTGAGGACAAGTCATTCAAAAGAGGAATTTGTTGATTAATGCTTATACTTTGGCCAGGAGTAATCCCCCAGGTTACCGTTGGCTCCACTTTGGAAGCATCTAATTTAATTACATCATCATAAATTGAATTTTCATCGCTTTTTAATGATTTCCACCACGCTAGTGCTTTATTCCAATGGTCATTTTTAGGAGCACATAATTTATTTTTAATGTAGCTAAAGGTCCTTTCATCAGGATTAATGTAACCGCATCTTGCTCCTCCTTCAATAGACATATTGCATATCGTCATCCTTTCTTCCATTGATAATTCATCTATCGCAGGCCCTGCGAATTCATATGCGAAACCTACTCCTGCTTTTACACCAAGTTCATTAATGATATGAAGTACTAAATCCTTAGCATAAACACCCTTAGATAATTTATTATCACACCAAATCTGCCTTACTTTCAATTTGTTCATGGCTATGGTTTGGGTAGCAAGAACGTCTCTTACTTGACTTGTACCTATCCCAAAAGCAATTGAACCGAAAGCTCCATGAGTTGAAGT
>JFMF01000046.1 GCA_000635535.1 Prochlorococcus sp. scB243_496M6
ACTATGCCTTGATTACCACTACCAATATTAAAAAATCTTATTTTATGCTCTAAGCAATTCTTCTCAAGTGTTTCAATCATCTGTTCAGCGAGATTATCTTTGAAAGGCCTGCTCTGATTGTCTGTTGGCACAATATGATCAACTGTAGCAACAGTTCTATCAGGGAATTTAACTTTTAAGTTTTTGTCTTTTAAAGCCCCAAATGCTTGAGGACTTGTAACTTCATGGATAAGGTGCAGACCAATAAATATTTGATCAGATCCACCTGGAAGTCTTGAAACTTTGTGTAAATCCCAAACTTTATCAAATAAGGTATCTTGACTCAATTTGTAAAAATAGTTACTTACTATTCGATAATAGGATTAATCTGAGGCTGTTCAAACACACATTTACACTTAGTGTTTGAATTTCTACTCTATTTCGAGTTGAGTTAAATAGTTTTCTTATATTAGTTATATGATTATTCGGCCCAGAAATTGATATGTAGACAAGTCCAACCGGTTTATCTTGACTGCCTCCCTTAGGACCAGCTATTCCACTAATTGCTATTGCCCAATCTGCTCCTAATTGCTCTTTTACGTTAATTGCCATGGACTCACAAACTTCTTCAGAAACAGCTCCATATTTTTTAAGCTTCTCTTCAGAAATATTTAATAATGAATTTTTTAGCTCATTACTGTAGGAAACGATACTACCTTTAAAAACTTTAGATGAGCCGGATATTGATGTTAGTGATGAAGATAGAAGGCCTCCGGTGCAGGATTCA
>JFMF01000047.1 GCA_000635535.1 Prochlorococcus sp. scB243_496M6
TTAGTTTTAATGAGATCACATGCCGTCTCTTCCCACATAGTTTTCATTTCACTTGGTACCCCAGGGAAAGTAAGAATAGTAAATCCTTTTATTGGTTCCCATATCATTCCTGGGGCAGTGCCCCTTGGGTTATTAATTAGTTGAGCATTTTTTGGGAAGAAACATTGTTTCCTTAAGCTTGATGAATCGTCCTGGAGTTTTGAGTTTGACAGTTTTTGCTTAATTTCGTCCCACAAGTGCGGTCTTTCAA
The DNA here is from genome assembly GCA_000635535.1 of Prochlorococcus sp. scB243_496M6. The sequence continues at coordinate 251 of JFMF01000047.1, forward strand.
AAAGAGTTGCATTAAAAGATTTAGCTATTGCTTCATTAGTTAAGTCATCTGGGGTGGGCCCCAGGCCACCTGTTGTAATTAGAAGATTACTTCTTTTCGATATTTCTTGAATTACTTTTATGATTCGATCACAATTATCACCTACAGTTGATTGCCTAAAGTGATTTAAGCCTAATTGAGATAACTGTTCAGAAATCCATTGAGCATTTGTATTTATAATATTTCCTAAGAGTAGCTCTGTTCCAATAGAAAGAATTTCAACTCCCTTAGAGTTAGGACTCATTTAATTGATGCTTCAAGTTTGCCTGCATAAAGAGGAAAACGATTACATAAGGTTAATACTCTTTCTTTACATTGACTTTCAATCAGTGAATCGCCTGG
>JFMF01000048.1 GCA_000635535.1 Prochlorococcus sp. scB243_496M6
TATCTTTTTTGAGGTAATCCCTCGGCGTATTTATTTGTAAGGACAGAACCTTGAGCCTGCATAACTGCAATTGATGCGAAATTTTCGCTTGCTATTAACTCAAGATGAGTTTCCTGTCTATTTTTTTCAGAGTTGATAAAATTTGATATTACTGGGTCGATTTCTTTAAGATTTTGAAGGATATTCATTGAATTTGGTAAGTAATAACCATAATATAGACGATATTTTTTAGAAAAATATAAAAAGAATATTTCAGAATTTTAAACGCGCCTGGAGAGATTCGAACTCCCGACACCCTGATCCGTAGTCAGGTGCTCTAATCCACTGAGCTACAGGCGCATAATTATGTAATATC
>JFMF01000049.1 GCA_000635535.1 Prochlorococcus sp. scB243_496M6
CAAAAGATCCTCTTTGAAAAACTAATTGTACGATTTGATTATTGAATGTTATGAAAAATCCGGTTAAAAAAATAGCTGTCAAGAAACAGTATTCTATCCCAGATATCAATTTTTGTTGAAGACCTCTTTCATCTTTTTCACTTCTCAATTTAGAGAATTTTGGAAGTAATGGCAGAATCAAGGAGTTAGATAAAATGCCTAAGGGGGCTTGTATAAGAAAGTTTCCGTAAGCTAGTCCAGATGCTGCGCCTTGAAAACTTGAAGCGAAA
>JFMF01000050.1 GCA_000635535.1 Prochlorococcus sp. scB243_496M6
AAAGTGAAAAACATATCGATAAAAACATTGATTTGACTTAGACCAGATGAGATAGATGCTGGAATAATTAGTTTGAAAATCCTCCTCTCTTCATCTTTAAATAAATTGAAGGTTGACTCTAATCTCAAGAGACCAATTTTATTTATTCCCCAAATTTGAACAACAAACTGAATTAAAGTTCCTGTCAAAGTTGCAAATGCCAGTAATCCCGTGAAAGTAAGGAAATTAGAAGAGGTATTTTCTTGGTCGAAAATCCAACTAAATACAATAAAAAAAATAATAGTTACGCTTGTTATTGCTGGACTTATACTTGATAAAAAGAATCTACTTTGGGAATTTAAGGCGCCAAAGCTTAA
>JFMF01000051.1 GCA_000635535.1 Prochlorococcus sp. scB243_496M6
CTTCCGATCTCGTAATTGGTAAGTGGCAATAGATTTAGCTTCATAACTTAAATTCGGGGCCAATAAATCAATTAATAAACTGGAATTCGAGTAAATCAATATGGCTAAAATTAATAATAATATTGAAAGTTTTATGCTTACTTGAGTTAAAACAATTCCTCCATTTTTTTTGTTAAGCGGAGTTAAAACTGCAACGACTGC
>JFMF01000052.1 GCA_000635535.1 Prochlorococcus sp. scB243_496M6
GAGAGGTAGTAACTGCTCATTGTGCTAATACTGGCCCAATGAAGGGACTTTTGAGTGAGGGGGCAAAAGTAAGAATAAGTGTATCCCCTTCTCCAAAAAGGAAATTACCTTTTACTTGGGAACAGATATGTGTTTCAAATGCAATAAATAAGGAGGTTTGGGTAGGTATTAATACTCTATTCGCAAACAAGTTAATCAAAATGGTTATTGAGAAAAATCTGCTAAAAGAAACAATAGGTGAAATAGAGACAATTAAACCTGA
>JFMF01000053.1 GCA_000635535.1 Prochlorococcus sp. scB243_496M6
ACGTAACATGTACATGGAGGTTAAAAGTACGACTTGGGTTAAAGAAAATGTAGCTCTATTCCCAGATACAGTCACGAAAAGAGGTCAAAAACATCTTATGGAATTAAAGGAATTAATTCCTGAAAGTAAAAGCGTTTTAGTGCTTTGTATTACAAGAAAAGACGCTTGTTTTTTTGCCCCTGGAGATGATGCAGATCCCTTATACGGCAATCTTTTTAGAGAATCTTTAAGTGCAGGAATGATAACCAT
>JFMF01000054.1 GCA_000635535.1 Prochlorococcus sp. scB243_496M6
GTTCTAAGAACGCAGTAAACATCCTTGCTAAAAACCTATTCGTATTTGCTCTAGCTGTAACCTCTTATTGGTTTATCGGTTATTCATTAATGTACGGAGGTAGTGTTGCTGACGGATGGCTTTATTTTGGAGGCTTATTTTTTGATCCAACAGTTACTGCAGATATGGTAACTGATGCTGGATTAGTCCCAACTGTTGATTTCTTGTTCCAGTCTGCATTCGCAGGAACTGCGGCAACTATCGTATCCGGTCTTGTTGCTGAAAGAGTTAAATTTGGAGAATTTGTTGTTTTTGCTGTCGTATTAACTGCATTTATATATCCAATTGCTGGTAGCTGGAAATGGAATGGTGGATGGCTTGATTCTTTAGG
>JFMF01000055.1 GCA_000635535.1 Prochlorococcus sp. scB243_496M6
TCTTTAGGTTTTGTAGACTTTGCTGGTTCTTCAATTGTTCACTCAGTTGGAGCATGGGCGGGTCTTGTAGGAGCTATGCTTCTTGGACCAAGAATTGGCAAATACTCTGATGGGAAACCACAGGCTATGCCAGGACACAATATGGCTATAGCTACTCTAGGTGCATTAGTTCTATGGATAGGTTGGTATGGTTTTAACCCCGGTTCTCAACTTGCTATGGATC
>JFMF01000056.1 GCA_000635535.1 Prochlorococcus sp. scB243_496M6
TTCAACATTAACTTCTGGTAAGCCTGATCTTACAATGATAATTAACGGAATCCTTGCTGGTTTGGTTAGTATCACTGCCGGTTGTGGTGATATGACTCTTGCTGGAGCCTGGTTTGCAGGACTAGTGGGCGGAATCATCGTTGTATTTTCTGTTGCAGCACTTGATGCCGCTGAGATCGATGATCCTGTAGGCGCATTCTCTGTTCACGGAGTTTGTGGTGTATGGGGTACTGTTGTTATCGGTCTTTGGGGTACAGCTGTACAAGGTGATGGAGCAGGTATGGGATTGTTCAATGGCGGAGGTATTACCCTTCTTCTAGTTCAAGCTCTTGGTGCCGCAGCTTATGCTATTTGGACACTAGTTACTTGCTGGATTGCCTGGTCTGTAATTGGAGGATTATTCGGTGGAATCCGAGTATCTGAAGAGGAAGAGACTCAAGGCTTAGATATAGGAGAGCATGGAATGGAAGCATATCCAGACTTTGCATCTGCTAAATAATCTAACTAAAAATTTATGTA
>JFMF01000057.1 GCA_000635535.1 Prochlorococcus sp. scB243_496M6
ATGTAAGAAACCTGACTTATGTCAGGTTTCTTTTTTTTTACAAAAAATTATTTAAAACGTTGTAGTATATATAGATGGATACTCAAGCTTTTAGAAGATCCCTTCATCATTCTGATAGATACAATAGAAGGGGTTTCGATTCTCCAACAAAAAGAGCTCAAGCGTTAGAAGAAGCTTACCAAAGTGATTTGATAAGTTCTATTAGAGATAATGGTTTTACTTATACTAAAGGGAGACTAAATATTAAGCTCGCCCAAGCATTCGGTTTTTGTTGGGGAGTTGAAAGAGCTGTAGCAATGGCTTATGAAACTAGAAGACATTACCCTAATGAGAATATTTGGATAACAAACGAAATAATTCATAATCCCTCGGTTAATGATCATTTAAGAAAAATGAATGTTAAATTCATTTCAGCGAAAAATGGAATCAAAGATTTTTCTTTAGTTGCTAATGGGGATGTTGTTATACTCCCTGCTTTCGGAGCGACTGTTCAAGAAATGAAACTCTTGCATGAGAAAGGTTGTCATATCATTGATACAACTTGTCCATGGGTTTCTAAGGTTTGGCATACT
>JFMF01000058.1 GCA_000635535.1 Prochlorococcus sp. scB243_496M6
TTTGTGATGCAACTGAAGAAAGACAAGATGCAATGTTCTCTTTGGTTGATGAAGACCTTGATATTTTAGTAGTTATTGGGGGCTTCAATTCCTCTAATACTACTCACCTACAAGAAATAGCTATTACTAAAAATATTTCTTCTTTTCACATTGATACCCCAGAAAGGATATCAGTTAAAGAAAACTCAATATTTCATAAACCACTGGGATCAGAATTAGAACTTAAGAATAATTTTCTACCTAGTGGAAAAATTAATGTTGGAATCACCTCAGGTGCATCCACTCCTGATAAGGTTGTTGCAGATGTTATTGAAAAGTTAATTGATATCGCTTCCTAAATTTTTTATTCATTTTTAAATTTGCTTAGTTTTCTTAATTTATTAGTCAGATAATTCCAAAAGATCTACTTTATTAACTAGAATAATGAAAAATTTATGAAGTATGGAAGACAAAGCACAAACTAATCAGGTTCAAACTGCGAGTATGAATAGAACTAAAGCTCCCCAAAAAGTTGAAGTTGTAGTTGCCAATTCATCTTCAGGGTCAGAGGTTAATATCCTTGGTGAACTATCGATTTTTGTTTTAAGA
>JFMF01000059.1 GCA_000635535.1 Prochlorococcus sp. scB243_496M6
ATGATTCATCATGGCCTTGAAAAACTTCAAGATCCCCAGGGTTTTGCCGAGTTTGTAGTAGGTAAGTATTTCCCGTTTTTGCCTGGTGATCCTGTTGTTTGGACTTTTGGAGCAGCAATTACTCAACTGGTATGCCCTGTAGGATTGGCTTTAGGGGTTTTTGCGAGGCTTTCTTCTCTGGGTCTATTCTCCACCATGGCATTTGCAGTTTATTTTCATATCCTTGATACTGGACTAGAAGGTTTTCCTCTCGCAGTAGTTGAAGGTCATAATTATGCTTTCGAATTGTCTTTTATATATGGGGCAATTTCTCTCTACTTTCTATGTGCAGGTCCAGGTAGGCTCTCTTTATTCAGAAAAACTAACAAAATTACATATTATCCAAAATCAACATAATTTAATGCAAAAAGTGC
>JFMF01000060.1 GCA_000635535.1 Prochlorococcus sp. scB243_496M6
CTTTTTTGCGTAAATACCATTGAGATTCCTTTTGAATTACACATATCAATACTTTCTTGGTCTCTTAGACTTCCTCCACATCAAAAAGCTTTCTGGTTTGGTTTAAGTAACATTGGATGGAACTCAGCAGAACAATTACAAGGAAAAGACTTAAGTTATAACAATCTATTAGATCTAGAGTCGGCACTTTCAACAGTATTAGAATTTGGCTATGCAGAAAAAGATGAACTTACAACCGACATGTTTGCCTCTGTTATTTTAAAACACAATAATCCTTGTGGTGCATCTATAAGTAATTCAGCTTCCAAATCATTTTTGAATACCTTGGAATGCGACTCTGTAAGTGCATTTGGAGGAATAGTTGCTTTTAATTCAAATG
>JFMF01000061.1 GCA_000635535.1 Prochlorococcus sp. scB243_496M6
CTTGGTCTCTTAGACTTCCTCCAGGTTGAATAATAGCTTTTATTCCATATTCATTTGCTAGTTCTACAGTATCTGCAAATGGGAAAAACCCATCGCTGGCCAAGACAGCATCAGAACATAATTTTCCAGCTGCTTTTAATGCAATTTTTGCTGCTCCAACTCTATTCATTTGTCCAGCTCCAATGCCAATAGTTTTTTGGTCTTTTGCAATAACAATGGCATTAGATTTCACGTGTTTACAAATTTTCCATGCAAAACTTAGATCTAAGTT
>JFMF01000062.1 GCA_000635535.1 Prochlorococcus sp. scB243_496M6
ATGATGATTCTATTGAAATAGTGGAACGCATGATAATAGAGCAAAAACAAATTAATCAATATATGAATTCTTTTGCGCAATTAAATTCACCTATTCAACTTCCTCTGGAAATTGGAGAGGAGAGATTATTATTACCACCAAATCTAGATAATAAAAAGTTAATAACTGTTCAAAGTTTATTGAGGCCAATATTAGAAAGGGGTAAA
>JFMF01000063.1 GCA_000635535.1 Prochlorococcus sp. scB243_496M6
CTACACTTTAAGATGCTGTAATTGCTGAAATTGTGGCTAATTTATTAGAAAATGCTTTTAAATATGCCCAAAAAGATGCTGAAATTGGACTCATAATTACGAGTAATGGAATTTGTATATTTGATGATGGTAAAAAAATAACTAAAAATGAAAACGAGAAAATTTTTGAAAAAGGTTTTAGAGGATCTGCCGCTAAAAAGAAGGACGGCACTGGTGTGGGACTTTTTTTAGCAAGAAAATTAGCAAAACAAATTGGGGGAGATTTGATATTGCTGGAAAATAACTCGATTGATAATACTGAGAAATTAAAAAATCTTAAGAAGAAAAATATTTTCTATTTAGAACTACCTATAAAAGAATTGCATGCATAAACAACATTGTAGTTTCAACTAGTACAATACTCGCACCGCAGGCATCTCCATTGAAGCCTCCAATTTTTTTACCAAGTATGTTTGGGATTAAATAGCTTAGCAAAATACCAATCAAAATAAGAATTAAAAATTTAATTAATATTGCTTGGGATGTAATTGAAACAAATTGGTATGCAATGAAAATTAAGAGAAAAATAATGGAAATCAAAGATTCTTTTTTAAATCCATTCCAAAACTTTTTGTGACTAATAGATTTTTTTTTATAACTTCTATATTTAAACTTTTCTATAAAAAATAAATTTGAAAATCTTCCCCAAAATAAGCATATAGGTAAAACAAAAATTATTAGGTTTTGAATTTTAAGTATGCAAGCAATTTGAATTAAAGTTATAAAAACT
>JFMF01000064.1 GCA_000635535.1 Prochlorococcus sp. scB243_496M6
TGCAAGCAATTTGAATTAAAGTTATAAAAACTAAAGCTTGAACGCCAAAAGAACCAACTTTACTGTCTTTCATGGCTTTTAAACGTTTCTTTTTACCTGCAAAAATACCGTCGAAAGTATCCATTAAACCATCGAGGTGTAGACCACCAGTAATTAAATAACCAGAAGCCAAACAAATTAATGCAGATGCATAAATTGACCAAGAGTTTGTTCTTAAACAAAGAAAAACATAACTTTGTATTGTCCCAATAAAAAATCCTATAGGCGGCGCAAATTGTGCAATATTTTTAAATTCGGGATTAATTAAAGGTATCTTTGGAAATGTCGTATAGAAAATCCAAGAGCCTGCCAAATTTTTTATTAAATATTTTTTGATGAGATAAAAATAGATTCAATATTAAATAATAGGTTAGATTAATGAAGAAGGATCAAAAAATTTTATAAATTATCGTGTTTGAATTTGAAATTACATCGAATTGCAGTAATACAAAGGCAAGAACTGGTATATTTCATACACCAAATGGTGAAGTAAATACACCAAAATTTATGCCTGTGGGTACTTTTGCAACGGTTAAAAGAATTTCATCTAAGCAGTTAACCTCTACAGGATCAGAAATGATTCTCTCAAACACCTTTCATCTTCATTTACAACCTGGAGAAAAATTAGTTAAAGAATTTGGCGGAATACATAAGTTCATGAATTGGCCTAAGCCTATTCTTACTGATTCAGGCGGATATCAAGTTTTTAGCTTGGCCAAATTAAATAATATTTCTGATAAAGGAGTGGAATTCAAAAATCCAAGAGATGGTAGTCATGTGTTTTTATCACCAGAAAAAGTAATACAGATTCAAATGGATCTTGGATCGGATGTTGCGATGGCTTTTGATCATTGTCCTCCGCATACAGCTAACGAAAATGATATTGAGGAATCTTTACAAAGAACTCATTCATGGTTGCAAAAATGTGTTGAGACTCATCAGAAATCTAATCAAGCATTATTCGGTATAGTTCAAGGTGGAAAGTATCCGAGATTGAGAGAATATAGCGCAAAATATATAAGTTCTTTTGATCTGCCTGGAATAGCAGTGGGAGGTGTAAGTGTTGGCGAGGCAGTCGAAGAAATACATAGTGTAATTAATTACGTCCCAAAATTCTTACCAATAAATAAACCAAGATATTTAATGGGAATTGGCTCTTTAAAAGAAATTTCTCTAGCTGTTTCTAATGGATTCGATATATTTGACTGTGTTTTGCCAACAAGACTAGGAAGACATGGGACTGCATTTTTTAATGACGAAAGATTGAATTTACGAAATGCACGATTTAAAAATGACTTTTCTCCGATTGACAAAACTTGTAAATGCGAAACCTGTAAATCCTATTCTCGAGCATATTTGCATCATTTAATTAGAAATGACGAAATATTAGGCCTAACTCTCATAAGTTTGCATAATATTGCTCACTTAATAAGATTTACCAATGCAATTTCTACTGCAATTAGAGATAATTGTTTTACAAATGATTTCGCTCCTTGGAAAACATCCTCTATTGCTCACCATACGTGGTAACGTCTTATCATAATTAAATTTTCAAAAAGGTGCTAATTCTATTTAATACATTCGCTGAATTGCCCGAGGCTTATAAGGCCTTTGCTCCAACTGTTGATGTTCTTCCACTGATTCCTTTATTTTTCTTTTTATTAGTGTTTGTTTGGCAAGCTGCAGTTGGATTTAAATAAAATTCTTTTAGTTTAGATTGTTACTATTAGACGGGATTTTCAAGTAAAATCGCATCTCCAGAATTTTCTACAGCACTCTCTATAAAATCAGCAATTTTTAATGCTCTTGAGGCTTGCTCACCATCTACCTCAGGTATTTCTTTGTCCTGAACGCACTTAAGAAAATGTTCCAGTTCT
>JFMF01000065.1 GCA_000635535.1 Prochlorococcus sp. scB243_496M6
CATCTACCTCAGGTATTTCTTTGCCCTGAACGCACTTAAGAAAATGCTCCAGTTCTGCATAAAGGGGTTCAATGGAGGTTGTGCTAACTTCTTCGACATATCCATCATTTCTATAAACTAATTCTCCATGCTCTGCTGTGTATGATTCATGAGACTTTCGATGGATTTGTAAAGAGTGATTTAAGAAATCAGTTTCTACTTGGCCATTTTGGCAGTGAGCACTTAAACATCTAATTTTTTTGTGACTCATTTTGCTGGCAGTTAGGCTTGCAATAACATTATTTTTAAAAACTAAAGTAGCATTGACATAATCTATTAATCCTTCGCTATTCTTTCCTCCAACTGCTGCTAATTTTTGTATTTTTGAGTTTACAAGCTCCAAAATAAGATCAATGTCATGAATCATTAAATCCATTACTACGGATACATCATTTGCTCTGTCTGCATGAGGACTATGCCTCCGTGCTTCTAAAACAACAATTTCTTCATTATTTACTATTTTATTTAATTCTCTAAAAGCAGGATTAAATCTTTCAATATGCCCAACTTGTAATAGACAGTTACTTGCATTAGCAGCCTCTATTAAAGATTTTGCTTCCAACTCGTTAGCTGCAATTGGTTTTTCAATGAGAACATTAGCACCTCCCTTGAGACAATCTAATCCTACTTTATGATGAAGTAGTGTAGGGACAGCGATACAGATAGCATCAACTTTTGGAATTAGGTCCTTATAATCTTTGAACCATTCACATTGAAATTGTTCAATAGCTAATTTACCTCTCTCCTCATTTGGATCTGCTACTCCAATGAGATTTGCATCTTTGAGTAAACTGAGTACTCGAGCATGATGCCAGCCCATATTTCCTATACCTATGACTCCAACCTTTACTGGTGATGAGGTTGGTTGCATAATTTCAAATCCATATATTAATTATCATTATCCTCTATGGGGAGTCACATTTGGCTTTTCGGAAGAATTATTTTAACACGATCAATTTTGGGACCTGACATTGAAATAACTTCAAATTTAATATTATTAAAATCTAAAACGTCGCCAATTTTTGGAACCATTTGAAATTTTTCTAACATAAATCCAGCAAGAGTATGATAATCATTCCCTTCTGGAATTGAACATCCTATCTTTTTATTGATTTCAACAATTTCTGATTTTCCAGCTATTGACCATTTTTTAGAGAAATTATCTAACATTCTCATATCTGAATAGATTTTATTATTGAGCATTTCCTCTCCAACTATTTCGCCATTTAGATCAGCTGCAGTTATAAGTCCTTCTGTTCCACCGTGTTCATCAACTACTAGTAAGAAGGGATTGTAGTCTCTTACTATAGGAAATATTTCTGCTAGAGAACATGTTTCTATTATTTTTGTTACTGGTAAAAGGAATGGCTCTAATAATGTATCGGCTTCCATTTCACCTTTTGATATTGGCTTAGCTAAATAACGTAAATCTAATACACCTAATACATCATCC
>JFMF01000066.1 GCA_000635535.1 Prochlorococcus sp. scB243_496M6
ACACCTAATACATCATCTAAAGACTCACCAATCACAAAGAAGCGAGCATGTCGAGTTTTATCTACTTGTTTCATTAGTTCTGAAAAGGTTATATTTTTTGGCAAAGTTACCATTTCAGATCTTGGAATCATCACTTCTTTAACCTGTGTATCTTTTAAAGCAAAAACTCCTTCAAGAATATTCTTCTCATCTGGTTTTAAACCTGTTACGTTATCTGTTTCTATAAGAGTTTCTAATTCTCCAGCTGATAAACCCGAGTTTAAAGAATCCCATTTGTTATTTAAATTGAACAAGCCTAAACAGGCGCTAGCAAAGAATTCTATTGTTTTCACTATAGGATTCATGGCTTTTCTCACGGCATCAAATATTGTTGTAAGCCTTAATGCAGCAGATTCTGGATTGTTAATTACTAAAGCTTTAGGAATTAGTCCAGAAACGAGAGTAACAACTAAAACAACAAATAAAAACAATAGAAGATCATAGAATCTATTTGATAAAATATTGCTTTTCCAATAATCCTTAGCAAGATTATTGCTAAGCCATCCAATTGCAATTAATGAAATTGTTACTCCAAATTGAGAAGCAATTAGTGAAGATCTAAAACGTTTTTGAATTTTTAAAATTGAAAATGCTCCTTTCTTTTTTTCTTCTATTAACCTTAAAACTTTACTTGGCCTTATTAGTAAAAAAGAAAGTTCACTCGCTGCGAAAAAAGCTGGTAGAAATAAAAGAAATAAAAGTAGAGTTATTTTCATTCAATGACAAATAAATAATGGGGGTGGCGAGGATCGAACTCGCCTTAGCCAAATTATGAGTTTGGTGCATTCACCAGATTGCTACACCCCCAAGGGAATTTATGTAATTTTAATTACATTGAATTTCAATATACAATATAAAAATAATATTTCAAAAAACACCTCATTAGGAAGTTTTTGTGAGATTTCTTTTTTTTCTTCTAATCTTTAAATATAA
>JFMF01000067.1 GCA_000635535.1 Prochlorococcus sp. scB243_496M6
TTCTAATCTTTAAATATAAATTTAACTTTTACAAATGGGAAATTTTTCTGAAAAGTATGATCTAAATAAGACAAAATTGTTAACACAGTTAATTGAAAAATCTTACAAGAAAGGAAACTTCACTTTATCTTCAGGTAAAAAAAGCAGTCATTACTTGAACTGTAAACCGGTATCATTAAATGGCCAAGGCTTAAATTTAATAAGTGATTTATTTTTAGAGTTAAAGGACTCAAGGTCAAAAACTGTACCAGGCTTGACTTTAGGTGCAGATCCTCTTGTAAGCGGATTAATCGTCAAAGCAGCTTCGCAAGGCTTAGGACTTAATGGTTTAATAATTCGGAAAGAAATAAAACAATACGGAACCAAAGCGGGAATAGAGGGCCCTATATTAGAGGAAGGAACTTTGGTAACTGTTTTGGAGGATGTCGTAACAACTGCTGGTTCAGTGATAAAAGCA
>JFMF01000068.1 GCA_000635535.1 Prochlorococcus sp. scB243_496M6
CAATAAAAAAGTTACGCGAAAATAATTATGTTGTTGAGGAAGTTTTGTCTATAGTTGATAGGCAAGAAGGGGGATTAGAAGCACTTGAAGATGAAAATGTTAAATTAAAGAGTCTATTTACAATAAAAGACTTTTTATAATTATTTCAAAATGCAAGATATAAAAAAAAAGTTTTGGCTTGAAAAATTTGATTGTTTTTCTATTACTGGAAAAGATGCTAGAAAATTTTTGAATGGAATAACAACAGGTAATATTCTTGATTCAGAAAATAAAGTTATCAAAACTTGTTGGTTAACTCCAAATGGAGTTCTAAAGTCATTAATTGAAATTATTTTTTTAGAAAGAAACTTAGAAGTAATTATTTTGGCGGGTAACACTAATGAAATAATTAATTACTTTAATCAAATTATTTTTCCAGTGGATGATGTATTTCTAAGTGAACCTTTTTT
>JFMF01000069.1 GCA_000635535.1 Prochlorococcus sp. scB243_496M6
CTTTTTTAATAAATAGAATTCAGGAAATTGATGAATCTAGTTCATGGAGAACTTACCAGCCTATATTCTTCAAAACAGAAGATAAAGAATTTGAAATATATAAAAATAAACTCAATTTACTAAATCCCAATGATTTAAACCTTTGGAAGATTAATCAGGCAATACCCTCATTAGGAATGGAAATAAACGGAAAAAATAATCCTCTTGAGCTTGGATTACAAGATCTTATAGATTTTGATAAAGGTTGTTATTTAGGGCAAGAAACAATGTCAAAAATAAAAAATGTTTCTTCTTTAAAACAGGAAATAAGAACTTGGAATTCATTAGAATCTAATTTGAATTTAGACGTTGAAGATAAAAATTTATATATAAATTCTGCCAAGGATATTTCTGTAGGCAAAA
>JFMF01000070.1 GCA_000635535.1 Prochlorococcus sp. scB243_496M6
TATATATAAATTCTGCCAATGATATTTCTGTAGGCAAAATCACTAGTTTTTTTATATCAGATTCTCAAATAAAAGGTTTAGCAATGATAAAAAGAAAATATTTAGAGGAAGGAAATTATTTTTTTTCAGAAATTTTTGGAAAAATTATTATCAATAAATCTGTAGGATCAATTTTTCTTTAATTGATCTTTGATTAAATATTTTGCAATTTTTAGAGTAGCCAAACAATCATCTTTGTTATACTGGATAATTTTTTTTAAAAATATTTCGTTTTCTGTAATTTGATATTGAATCCACCAATAAAGTGCTTTTGAGCCACTTACATTTTTCTGCACCCATTCGAACCCAAGCCAATTAGAAACAGTTTTTAGGCCATAGTTTTTTAGTGGTAATATCCAAGACTTTCTTATTAAGGTATGTAAGTCAATAAATCTTGAGGCAAGTGAATCAATTTCTTGATCACTAAAGTTTAGGTTTTTAGCAATATTAATTATTGATATTTTTTCAGTTTCTCCGTAATGCAAAACTGGCCATTCCTTGTGTGAAAAAA
>JFMF01000071.1 GCA_000635535.1 Prochlorococcus sp. scB243_496M6
CCATTCCTTGTGTGAAAAAAGTATTTCAATAATTTGCTTGTAAGATTCTCCATTATTGTTTTTAAGATTTAAGATTGGTTCATAAATATGATCTTCTTCTTTTATAGACAAATTATTTACTTTTAGAAATCCATATAAAAAATCATGCTTTTCATCTGGATTTGACTCAATATCAAATATATAAAAACCCGAGGATGTTTTTTCTAGTAGATAGTTAGTATTATTTTTATCAGAAATGAAATATGGTTCTCCAGAGATATATGCTTGTGCTTGCTTTACAAATATGGACGCTTTTTCATTCTTTTGATCGTTGAATTGAGATAATTTCTCTCCAAGTTGTTTTTCGTTATACGAAGCTAATATTTTAGTATTAATTATTCCTTTTGCTTTGAGTAATGAGGCCGTTTTGGACCCTATTCCATCTATATCTGTTAGATAACCATTTTCTTTTGCTTCTTTGTCACAAAGTTTTTGCCAGGAACAAATAGTACATTTTTTTCTATCTTGAGTTATTTCTGGTATTGATCCCTTC
>JFMF01000072.1 GCA_000635535.1 Prochlorococcus sp. scB243_496M6
TAATCCAATTACCCCTTGATAACCATTTTCACAGGCTTTTAATCCAGTATATATTTCACTATCACAAAATTCAGAGAAAATTTTAAACTGATTAATTTTGTCTATAGCTTTATGGGGAGACCAAACTTCATACGATTTTTTACCCTTAAAATCGAGCCATGCTTTTCTTTTGCATCTTGTAAAACTTTTTAAATGAAGAGAATTCAAATTATTTTTAAGGGCGGTTTTAAAATTTACTCATATAAATTAGTATAGATAATTAAAAGAATTCAAGGAAATTTTAAATTTGACAGCTGATAAATTAGACAAGATAAAATTTGGAACTGATGGTTGGAGAGGAATTATTGGTTTTGACTTTAACCTTTCCAATCTTTCAAGAGTTGTTGTCGCTGCATGTCAGGAGTTGCATTATCAATACTATAAAGAAGTTAATTCAAAGAAAATTATTATTGGATATGATCGCAGATTTATGGCTTGTGAATTCGCCAAGCAAATAGTGCCTTTTGTAAGAGGATGTGGTTTCGAACCTATCTTATCTGATAGTTTTGTTACAACACCCTCTTGTAGTTTCTATGCCAAAGAAGTCGGTTGTCTTGGAGCGTTAGTAATTACAGCAAGTCATAACCCCTATAATTGGCTAGGTCTGAAAATAAAGAGCTTTAATGGATGTTCTGTTGACGAATCTTTTACAAGTGAAGTTGAAAAAAGATTAATGCTTGGAAATTCAATTGAAAAAATAGATGGTGTTAATCAATTGGTGGATATTAAGAAATTTCATTTAGATAGAATTAAATCCCTATTTGATATTGACTATATTTCCAAGAGATTAAAAAAAATAAAATTGAGAATTTTTGTAGATTCTATGCATGGTTCAGCTGCAAATTGTATGGCTGAGATTTTTGCTTCTAATGATTTAGAAGTTATTTCAGAAATCAGGAAAAATGCTGATCCTTTTTTTGGAGGAAAACCTCCCGAACCTCTTTTCAATTATGCAGATGATCTAAAACAAATACTAATGAAAAATTCAACAAATGAAGTGAAAACTTTAGGAATTATATTTGATGGTGATGGAGATAGAATTGCGGCAATTGATGAAAAAGGAAGATACTGCAGTACTCAAGATTTACTCCCATACTTTATTAGCTATATGGGTGAAATTAAAAAAAATTCTTATCCAGTTTTAAAGACTGTTAGTGGTTCAGATATTATTAAAAATATATCAGCGAGTCAAAATAGAGATGTTTTTGAACTTCCAGTTGGTTTTAAATATATTGCTGAAAAAATGATCAAAGAAAAAATATTTATTGGAGGAGAGGAGTCTGGGGGAGTTGGTTTTGGTGAATTTATGCCTGAAAGAGATGCTCTATATGCAGCGATGGTTTTATTAAATGGAATTGCTGAAAAATCTCAATATTTATATGAAACCTTAGATGAAATTCAAGAAGATTTTGGGCCAAGTTTTTATAAAAGAATTGATATTAAATTTCCAAATCAGTCAGAAAAAAATAACGTAAAAGAATTTATCATAGATAATATTCCTGAGAATATTAATAATCACCAGTTAAAAAGTATCTCAAAAATCGATGGAATAAAGTTGAGAATTGATAAAAATTTTTGGCTTCTTTTTAGGTTTTCAGGAACGGAACCTCTTTTAAGGTTATATTGTGAAGCACCAAAAGAATCTTATCTAATTGAGGTATTAGAGTGGGGTCAAGAATTTATAAATTTGGCAGGAAAGTAAGGATGAAAAATTTATATTTAGCTAGTAAGAATAAAGGTAAAATTGAAGAATATAAGAAATTACTTGTTGGAGTTAATTGTAAATTGTTACTCCAGCCAGAATCATTAGAAGTTGAAGAGGATGGACTGACATTTAGAGATAATGCAATTAAAAAGGCGAGTGAAGTTTCGAGAAAAACGAATAATTTTTCAATATCAGATGATTCAGGAATTTGTATTGAAGCATTAGGTGGTAAGCCTGGCATTTACTCATCTAGATATGCAGAAAATGATCAGAAGAGAATTGAACGAGTTTTAAGAGAACTTGATGGAGTTCAAAATCGAAGTGCTTTCTTTATTGCCAATATTTGTGTTTGTTCCCCAAATGGTGAAGTGATTATTGAATCTGAGGCCAAATGTCATGGCAATATCATTTTGAACCCTAGAGGAAAAAGTGGTTTTGGGTATGACCCAATTTTTGAAGAGAGTTCTACCAGATTAACTTTCGCAGAAATGAAAAATGATATTAAAGACTCTTGTAGTCATAGAGGTAAAGCATTAAAAAAAATTATTCCAGATTTAATAGAAATTTTTTCTTAAATTCAATTAACCCAAGATCCATGAAGGCCATGAGGAATTGAAATGGGTAATTCATAAACAGATAATTCTTTTAAGTCTTTTGCGTCTAATATCACTAAATCGCTTCCTCTTCTTTCTCCGTTCCATAGAAGAATAAATAAAAATCCCTCATCTTCATTTGAAGAGTTTTCTGATGGAACCATAATTGGTTCACTAACAAATCCACTTGGACCTGCTGACCAAGAAATCTCTTCCTTAGAAGTTAGATTTATTTTTTTTATTGCTTGAAGTGGAGCGTTCCCCAGCTTTTGAGATGTGCTTGCCATCCAACTAAAAGTTGCTTTTAATCCTAAGTTTTTAGGATTAACAACAGCAAATTCACAACATTGTTCACTGAAAGTTTCAAGTTCACAAGTTTTTGTTTTTAGATCAATAATTGATCTTTTCAGTTTTCCTTCTGGATATTTATCAAAGTCAATATCCCTAAAATTCTCGTCCGGACCAACTGATGGGAAATCATCATAAAAAATACTATCTAAAATAATTTTGGAATCTTTTTCAAATGCATTTACATGATGAAAAACGAATCCTTCTGGAGCATCTATTGTTAAAGGAGGCTGTCCCCTAAATAATCCACTTTCTCTGGGGATCATAAAAAACTTTGCCTTTTTATTTGGGTTTGACTTTAGACATTGTGCTGCTCCTCTTTGACCCATTACAAATGGAAGAGGATTGAAATCAATAGCATTCTGTAAAAATATTGCCCAATTAGTTGTGATTGCGAAATCATGAAGGAATGCAAAGCCATTAAAGGTATCTTTCCTGTCAAAAATGAGCTCTCCAGAATTTGTACCAGCATTATCAAATTCCATTAATCTAATAGTACTTTTTGGCCCGGTTTGTACTCCAAAAGTGACTAAAAGTTCTGAAGATGCATTTGAGTTGAGGTCTGTTTTGGGATGAGCACTGAATGCTTCGTTAGACTTGAGTACCCCTTTTAATGTTGTTAAACCAATAGTGTCAAGGCTATCAGGATCTATTGCATGTGGACCTGCTGCTTCCCATAATGCGAGAATTTCATCTCCCAATTTAATGACATGTGTATTAGCGATATTCTTAAATTTTAGATCTAATGCATTATTTAAAATTCCTCCATTTTTTTGTGTTCCAAAAACACCTCTATAAATAAATTTATCTACTTTTTCTTCTTCCAAATAGCCTTTAGTTCTAACAAATCTATTTGTTAAGAATGGCTGACCATTTTCGAATTTTATGGATGTTATCATTCCATCACCATCAAATGGATGATGAACCCATTGTCCACCTCTCTCTAATATCCCTGGTCCATTTCTTAATAATGTTCCATTTAAATTTTTAATATTACAACCTTTGCTAATTTTTAGAGGCTCCTTTGTTAGCTCCTTTTCTACATTTTGATACGCACTTGACCAATCTTCTTTATTAAAACTTTTAAATTTATCAGTTTTTTTATCTTGTAAATTAGTCACAACAAAGTAATTACTTTATCTATTTTCGCCAAAAATCAGCTGAATTGTGGCTGATTAGATAAAATTCCTTGTTTAATGATTTTCTAGCATTCCTTTACTGCTTGGAATTGAATCAGATCTTCTTAGATCTATTTCAGTAGCCATTCTCATTGCTCTTGAAAAAGCTTTAAAGCAAGCCTCAACTATATGATGTGAATTGCTACCTCTTATTTGATTAATATGCAGAGTAATGCCACTGTTATTTACAAAGGCAATAAAAAACTCTTTTACTAGTTCAGTATCATAATTGCCAATTCTAG
>JFMF01000073.1 GCA_000635535.1 Prochlorococcus sp. scB243_496M6
CCAATTCTAGGAGCATTTAATTGAAGATCATAAGATAGATGTGGTCTGCCGGAACAGTCTAAAGTCACTTGAACTAATGCTTCATCTAATGGAGCAAAGAAATGTCCAAATCTACTTATTCCTTTTCTTTCTCCCAAGGCTTTTGAAAATGCTTTGCCTAATGCGATTCCTACATCTTCATTTGTATGGTGATCATCAATATAGGTATCTCCAATTGCTTTTATTTTTAAATCGAACAAACCATGACTGGATATTTGATTAAGCATATGATCTAAGAATGGAATCCCAGTGTTAATCTCAGAAATTCCATTTCCATCTAAGTTTATAAATACAGAAATATCTGTTTCATTCGTTTTTCTTTTTATTTCAGATTGCCTTAGAGATGACATTTTTATGCAAAAAACTTAGTTTACATTCCATTAATGCAGTAACCCGCATCAACATAAATTGTTTGGCCTGAAATGCCGCTAGAGAGATCACTTAATAAAAAAGCAGCTGTATTACCTACTTCTGTTTGAGTGACTGTTCTGCGTAAAGGAGCCTTTTCTTCAACATTGTGAATCATATCTAAAATGCCACCTATAGCAGAACTCGCAAGTGTTCTTATAGGCCCAGCACTTATTGCGTTAACTCTGACTTGTTTTTCCGGACCAAGTTCTGCAGAAAGATATCTTACTGAAGCTTCCAAAGCTGCTTTAGCAACTCCCATCACATTATAGTTAGGAATCGCCCTTTCTGAACCTAAATAAGTTAATGAGACAACTCCAGCCCCATCACTAAAAAGTGGTTTTGCTGCTTTACATAAAGGTGCTAAAGAATAAGCACTTATATTAAGAGCCCTATCAAAACCCTCTGAAGTGGTAGCACTATAATCTCCAATCAATTCATCGCGACCTGCAAATGCTAGGCAGTGAACTAATCCGTCAATTTGCCCCCAATTGTCTTTTA
>JFMF01000074.1 GCA_000635535.1 Prochlorococcus sp. scB243_496M6
CAATTTGCCCCCAATTGTCTTTTATGTTTTTAAAGATTTCTTCAATTTGAGCTGGATTTTGAACATCAAGAGGCAAAAATAAGGATGGGTTTAAAGGTTCAGTTAGTTCTCTAACTTTAGATTCGAATCTTCCTTTATCATCAGGCAAATATGTTATTCCAAGTTCTGCGCCAGCTTTTGAAAGTTGTTGAGCGATACCCCATGCTATTGAACGATTGTTGGCAATTCCCGTAACAAGAATCTTTTTGCCATTTAGATTTAGAAGCATTTTGTTTATTATTTCTATTATTGTCCTATATAAAAGTACCTATCTTTACGCATTACTGCAAAATATACAATAATTTTCAAATATCAAAGAATTTTTAAATTGATCATGGTGAGAACAAATTCTATGGTTCTGGAATTAGGTTTTCAATTACCGAATTTCGAAATGATTAATGCTAATTCTTCAAAAAATGAATATTTTAATTCTCATAATCTAGATAATCGGCATTTACTTTTAATGTTTATTTTTGCCCATTGCCCATTTGTTAAATATATTGAGAATTAAATTTTCACCTTAAGTAAAGACATTGAAAATAAAGTTCAAACAGTTGCAATTTCTAGTAATGATATTGTCACTCATCCTTCAGATTCTCCTAAAAATTTGAGATTACAGGCACAAACACAGGGATGGAGTTTTCCTTATCTATATGATGAAAATCAAAATTTTGCTAAGGAATTAAAAGCGGCTTGCACCCCAGATTTTTATCTTTTTTCAAATGTAGGAGATGGTGATTTTTTATTGTATTATCATGGCCAATTAGACGATAGTAAACCAGGTAATAATATCCCTCTATCTGGGAAAGATTTGCGCTCTGCCGTAAAAGATTTGAATCAAGATAATTCTTATCCTTCAAATCAGATGCCTTCTTTAGGTTGCAATATAAAATGGACTCCTGGTAAAGAACCAAGTTGGTTTAAATGAATTAAAAATTTTTTTACCCATAGAAATATGGTTTAGGGTTAATATATTTACTATGCAGATACCTCCATTTACTTTAAATAGGCAGTACCACGATATTGGCTCAGAAATTGAGAGTGAGGTTTTTAAAGTTTTAAAAGGGGGCCAATATATTGGAGGACAAGAAATTGCTAAATTTGAGGAGAGTTTTTCAAATCTAATTGGTGTTGAAAATACTATTGGATGTAATAGTGGAACTGATGCTTTAGTATTAGCTTTACGCGCATTAGATATTGGTATAGGTGATGAAGTTATTACCTCATCTTTTAGCTTTTTTGCAACTGCAGAGGCTATTAGTGCAGTTGGTGCTAATCCTGTTTTGGTAGATATAGATCCAGAAACTTATCTCATTAATACTGAATTAATAGAACAAGAAATAAATTCTAATACCAAGGCAATTATGCCAGTGCATCTATTTGGTAATGCAGTAAATATGACCTTAATAAAATCTTTGGCCAAGAAATATGACTTAAAAGTAATTGAAGATTGTGCTCAGGCAACATGCACAATGTGGGAAAATTCCAAAGTTGGTAGTATCGGTGATATAGGCTGTTTTAGCTTTTTTCCTACTAAAAATTTAGGAGCTGCTGGAGATGGTGGAGCAGTAACGACTTCAGATCAAAAGATTGCAAAAAAAATTAGAGAACTGGCTGTTCATGGCAGCCCAATAAGATATCATCATA
>JFMF01000075.1 GCA_000635535.1 Prochlorococcus sp. scB243_496M6
TTGATACCATTCAAGCTGCCATATTAAACATTAAAATTAAATATATTTCTAAGTGGATTAATAATCGCCAAAAAATTGCTAATAATTACCTTGATTTATTAGAAAAAAATCCATTTGTTAGTTTTCCAAAAATTAGGTCTGATTCAGCTTTCCATTCTTGGAATCAATTTGTCATCAAATTAAGAAACGATAAATATTGTTTGAATGAAGATTTTGCAAATTTATTTGATACTGATTGCAAAAAATACTATTCCTTGAGGAATTTGGTAAAACAACAACTTTTTGAAAAAGGTATTAATTCAATTATTTATTATCCAATTCCAATACACGCACAAATTGCTTACAAAAATAAAAATTTTTCTAGAACAAAACTCATTAATACAGAGAGAATTTGCACAGAAGTTCTTAGTCTTCCAATGTTTCCCGAAATTTCTTATGAAGAGCAAGTTTATGTAGCAGAAAATTTAAATAAAGTTTTAAAGAATTGTATAGAGGAAATTCAAATTTCAGCATAAAGTGATTTAAATAATCTTTGTTGTATGTTGTGATTGACAATAGGGCTTGAATAATTATTTTTCTCTAAATTAGATATCTCCCCATTTAATAGGTCTGAATTAGATACTTTAGATAACTCAGGAATCCAATATTTTATATATTCGCAAATAGGATCAAATTTTTTTGCTTGGGTATATGGATTAAAAATTCTAAGTGGTTTTGGATCCATACCGCTACTGGCGCTCCACTGCCATCCTCCATTATTTGCAGCTAAGTCTCCATCAACTAACATCTCCATAAATTTTTTCTCGCCCATTTGCCAACTGCATATAAGATCTTTTACCAGAAATGAAGCTACTATCATCCTACATCTGTTATGCATCCAGCCAGTACTATTTAGTTGTCGCATTGCAGCATCAACTATAGGTACTCCGGTCTCTCCGTTGCTCCAATGTATAAACCATTCGTTATTATTTTGCCATGGAAAGTGATCCCATTTTTTTCTATATGGACCTTTCTCTAGCTCTGGGAAATGGAATAAGCAATGTTGATAAAATTCACGCCAAACAAGTTCTTTTTGCCAAGTTTCAATTGATAGGAAATTTTCTTGATTTACAAAATCTGAATTTAAATTTAAGGTGGCGTTCCAAACTTTTCTAATGCTGATGGTTCCGAATCTGAGAGATGCACTTAGAAATGATGTCCCATTATGGGAAGGAAAATCTCTTGCAGAATTATAAGAATATATTTTTTGTTCGTTAATGAAGTTTTCTAATAATGTTTCTGCAGCATTCTCTCCAGGTCTACATGGACAAATATTTGAACCAGGAAATTTGATATTTTTGATAAATTTCTCTAGAACCGAATCAGATGAATTGATTATCTTATTTTCTTTGAGTTTATGATCTATATCTTTGAACTGGTAAACAACTTTATTTTGGTCATATGAACCTAATAAATTCATTTTTGATTTAAGGTTTTTATAAAAAGGTCCATAAACCGAATAAGGATTTTTATTCCCTGAAAATATTTTTAAAGGGTCTACTAATAAGTGATCCCAAGTTTCAAAAACTTGAATATTTTGTTCTTTTAAATTTTTTTTTATTTGTAAATCGCGATTAATCTCGTAAGGTTCAATTGATCTATTCCAAAAAACAAATTCAGCATCTATTTTCTTTGCTAATTTAGGAATTATAAATACCGGATCTCCTTCTTCTATAACTAATCTACTACCCATTTTTTTCCAATTATTTCCTAATTCTTGAAGCGAATTTCCTAGAAACCAAGCTCTTGAACTTGCATTGAAATCGTGTGAGTAATTTTTATCAAATATATAAGTTGAAGTAATAGCATTTGATAATGAAAATGCTTTGATTAAAGCTTGATTATCAAATATTCTTAAATCCTTTCTATGCCAAAAAAGTATTCTTGGTTTATTCATAATTTATCTAAAAATTGTTTAGCTCTAAACCAAGCTGTCACGGTTTTTGCGTCAAGAATTTCATCCCCACTAGAAATAAGATTATCTAGTTCGTCGGGATCTAAAATTAATACTTCTATATCTTCATCTAAATCTCCCTTAACATCGGAATTGAGTTTGTTTAAATCACGAGCTAAAAATAAATAAATTAAGTCATCTGCATAACCTGGAGCAGGGACAAGAGTTCCAATGTCATCCCATTTGTTTGCACTGAATCCAGTTTCTTCTTGTATTTCTCTTTGAATTGAATTAATAGGTGTCTCACCTATTTCTAATGTACCTGCTGGAAATTCTAATAAATACCTTGAAATAGCAAATCTATATTGCCTAAGAATGATAACTTTATTGTCTTTTGTAATAGGTACGGCTAATGCTGCCCCAGGATGCTTAATGCATCCATATTCACCTTCATGTCCATTTGGAAGCTCAATTCTATTTATTTCGAAACTAAATTTTTTTGACTTTAACTCAGATATTTTTTCTTTAAAAATTGATCTTTTTATAAGGTTTATGTTGCCCATAATTTTTAAATAAGAATAGCCTAACAGTTATTTTTTGGTTTTGTAAATCATTTATATAGACCATTTTGGGACATCAAGCTTTGTGATTTTTTGGCTTCTACTTAAGATTTCAGATAGTGGTGTAATAACGAAATTCCGATTCATGAATCTAGGGTGAGGTAATGTTAATTCCTCGTCAACCGTATAAAAATCTTCCCACCAAAGAATATCTAAATCGAGACATCTTGATA
>JFMF01000076.1 GCA_000635535.1 Prochlorococcus sp. scB243_496M6
ATCTTGATAGCCATTTCTTACCCTTTGGCGTCTCTTCTCGTCCGAAATATCTCTCTAATTTTTTTAGCTGTTTTAAAAGTAATTTCGCGTTTTTATTTGAAGGTTTAGGAAAAGAATTACTTTTTATAAGTAAGAGAGTATTTAAATAATTTGGCTGCTCATTTTCAACACCATGGGGTAATGTCTCATAAATTGAAGACCAAAAAAAGTTTGCATGAAATTTGCTTTTCTCTTCTTTTTTTTTGTTGAAACTATCTCCCCAC
>JFMF01000077.1 GCA_000635535.1 Prochlorococcus sp. scB243_496M6
TTTATTATTTCCTCTATTTTTGGTCTGCAAGTTAATAGTGAATCAAGAGGGCTTCCGAATTTACTATCAATATTTGCTCCGAGGGATATACATAGTCCATTTTTGATATTAAGATTTGATAATTCCACTACAAAAAACAAAGTTATTGGATAAATTCTATATCAGACATTTTTAAAGTGATTTTGAACCCCGAGTTAAAAGAAAAAGGAGAAATAAAAGATTTAATGAACTCAAGGGATTCTTTTAGAGCTTTCCCTTTGGCGGCAATTACAGGTCATAGTTTATTGAAGTTATCTTTGCTTTTGGCAGCAGTTGATCCCAGTTTAGGAGGAGTAATTATTGCTGGTGGAAGAGGTACTGGTAAGTCAGTATTAGCAAGGGGTTTGCATACTTTACTCCCTCCTATAGAGGTATTAGATAACGAATCAATACTGGAAAAGCTAACTATGAGAAATAGCAATACTTCATTGAGACCTATTGGTAGGAACCTAGATCCAGATAAACCAGAGGAATGGGATATTAGTACTACAAAATTGTTGGAGGAGGTAATTGGAGGTGATTATTTGAATCAAATTGAAGAAATTCCGAAAAAAGTAAGAGAGGCGCCATTTATTCAAGTTCCCATTGGCATAACTGAAGACAGGCTTGTTGGATCAATTGACGTAGCTGCATCGTTGAGTACGGGGGAACAAGTTTTTCAA
>JFMF01000078.1 GCA_000635535.1 Prochlorococcus sp. scB243_496M6
TTATTGGATGACGGCATTGTAAATTTAATTCTTGAAGCCACAGGAAGAGAGAAAAATAATATTGAAAGAGATGGTTTAAGTCTTTCTCATCCTTGTAAGTCACTTTTAATAGCAACTTATAATCCTGAAGAAGGTGCTCTAAGAGATCATGTTTTAGATCGTTTTGCCATCGTGCTTTCCGCAGATCAATCTATTGACAATGCTCAAAGAGTTGAGATTACAAAATCTGTTTTATCGCATGCA
>JFMF01000079.1 GCA_000635535.1 Prochlorococcus sp. scB243_496M6
AGAAGGTGCTCTAAGAGATCATGTTTTAGATCGTTTTGCCATCGTGCTTTCCGCAGATCAATCTATTGACAATGCTCAAAGAGTTGAGATTACAAAATCTGTTTTATCGCATGCAGAAAATAATATTAAATTTTCAGAAAAATGGTCAGAAGAATCTGATAATTTATCCACTCAATTAATTTTGGCAAGGCAATGGTTAAAGGATGTCAAGATAACAAAAGAGCAAATAACCTATTTAGTGAATGAAGCTCTTAGAGGAGGAGTAGAAGGGCATAGGTCAGAATTATTTGCAGTAAAAGTAGCAAAGGCTAATGCAGCTCTTCGAGGCGATGAGAATGTAAATTCTGAAGACCTAAAAGTCGCAGTTAGGTTAGTTATTCTCCCACGATCAATGCAAATTCCTCCAGAAGATGACGATATTCA
>JFMF01000080.1 GCA_000635535.1 Prochlorococcus sp. scB243_496M6
CCTCCAGAAGATGACGATATTCAGCCCCCCCCTCCAGAGGATCAGAGTCCCCCCCCTCCACCTCAATCAAACGATGAAGAGTCTGAACCTGAGGCTAATGAAAATGATAATGAGCAGGACCAAGAACAAGAAGAAGATAATTCTGATGGAGAAGAAGAATCCACTCCCGAAATACCTGAAGAATTCATATTAGATCCTGAGGCATGTATGGTTGATCCTGATTTATTGCTTTTTTCATCAGCTAAAGCAAAAGCCGGCAATAGTGGAAGTAGATCAGTGATATTCAGTGATAGTAGAGGAAGATATGTAAAACCTATTATTCCAAGAGGTAAAGTAAAAAGAATTGCGGTAGATGCGACTTTGCGAGCTGCAGCTCCTTATCAAAAATCACGAAGATTAAAGAATCCTAATAAATCAATAATTATAGAAGAAAACGACTTTAGGGCTAAGCTTCTTCAAAAAAAGGCAGGAGCATTAGTCATTTTTCTTGTTGATGCTAGTGGTTCTATGGCTCTTAATAGAATGCAAAGTGCCAAAGGCGCTGTAATAAGACTTTTAACGGAAGCGTATGAGAACAGAGATGAAGTAGCTCTTATTCCTTTTAGAGGTAATCAGGCCGAAGTGCTTTTGCCTCCAACGAGATCAATAACTGCTGCAAAAAGAAGGTTGGAAACAATGCCTTGTGGTGGCGGATCCCCTTTGGCACATGGTCTAACACAATCAGCAAAAGTAGCAAAAAATGCTCTTTCAACAGGAGATATAGGTCAAGTTATTGTTGTAGGGATTACTGATGGCCGAGGGAATGTACCATTAGGATTATCTCTAGGACAAAATGAGGTTGAGGGCAAAGATAACGAAAATGAAAATGTCAATTTAAAACAGGAGGTTTTAGATATCGCTGCAAAATATCCCATGCTTGGGATAAAACTCTTGGTAATCGATACAGAGAGAAAATTTATAGCAAGTGGATTTGGTAAAGAATTAGCGGAGGCTGCTCAAGGGAAATACGTCCAATTGCCAAAAGCTACAGATAAAGCAATCGCAGCAATGGCTTTAAATGCTATCAATGAATTCTAAATATTTCTTATGGATAAATCTCGTTAAGGAATTTTGAAAGTCCAATCGTTAAATCTCTTATAGATTTAGTTAATTCTTTATCTTGTGTTAATTTTTCAAAATCATCACTCATATCATCTATTTTGGTTGAGATAGACCTAGCAGCATTAATTGTCAATTTAATGTCATCTAGGGTTTCCTTGTCATCAATAGTAGACAAAATGTTATTTAAATGATTAGCTGCAATTGTAATTTCTTTAATTAGAGGTTCAACTCTTTGAAGTTCTTGTTTCGATAAATAAATTAATTCATCAAGATTTTCTTGTGTTCTATCAAATTGGTCAATTGAGTTAACGATGTTTTCAACTAAGTTTTCTTGATTTGTGTCTTTTAAAAGTTGACTTATTTTAGTAGTTATATTTGAGAGACTTGATAGTTGCTTGCCTGTGATAGTGTCTCCCTGACAAATAATTAATTTGGTATCGCATTCTTCGGATATAGGTTTTGCAATGTTTTTAGGAATTTTCTTGTCACTAGTTTCTAAAGCAACTTGTACATCACCTCCAAGGAAAGAATTTGTTACTACCCTTGCAAATGCTGGCCTTGGAAGAATAATTTCAGGATTATTTAAAACTATTTTTGCTTTAATTGATTCATTTGTAAACAAGATATCCTCTATTGATCCAACTAAGATTCCTCTGTAAGTAACTGGAGATTTTTTTGATAAACCGCTTGCGTTATTGAATTCAGCGAAGAGGTACCAATTTTTTGAAGATAATCTCACTCCTCTAAGCCAAAAAGAAAAAAATGCGAATATTAAAATTCCTCCTAACAAGGAAAAACCAACTATTGAATCTCGTAAGCTTCTACGCATAATTGCTAAATGTCTTTGGGTTGCATTGGACCATCCAGTTTTCCATTTCTAAATTGAAATACATAGGGATCTTTACTCTTTTTAAAATCATCAATCGAGCCTGCCCATCTGAATTTGCCTCCATAAAGCATTAAAACTTTATCTGAAGTCCTTTCTATAGTACTAAGAACATGGCTAACTACAATAGATGATCCACTAGCTTTATCATTTGTTTTATTAATTAAATCTTCAATTCTTGATGAGGCAATTGGATCAAGGCCGGCAGTTGGTTCATCAAAAAGTAATAAAGGTTTAGACTTTGCATTGAGAGTTTGATCAGTAATTAATGCTCTAGCAAAACTAACTCTTTTTTGCATTCCTCCACTTAATTCATTTGGAAGTTTATTCTCGACATTAAATAATCCTACCTCAGCTAAGCATTCACTTACTATTTCATGAATTAACTTTTTAGATAGGTTTTTATTTCTCTTAAGGAGAAAACCTACATTTTCTTCAATAGTTAAAGATCCTAATAAAGCCGGGTTCTGAAAAACTAGTCTTACATCAGGAGGATTATTTTGATCTAATCTCAAATATGTTTGCTTCTCACCAAATATTCTTAATTCTCCTTTGGTAGGTAAAATGAGTCCTGCCAATATTTTTAATATGGTTGATTTACCAGAACCTGAGGGGCCAACAATAGCTAATTTCTCTCCATCATTAAGTTCAAAATTTATTTGATTAAGCACATTAACTTCGCCCCAGCTTATTGAGAGGTTTTTTGTTTCAACTGCATGTTTTGATTTTTTCAAAACTTATATAAAAAGCATTTACATAATATTATTTTGCCTATTTTTTGAAATAAAAAAAGGATGTATGAATTTGATTTATAATGGTTCTATATAGTTTTTAAATTTGAGAAAAATAATTTAAGAGGTTTTTTAATGAATAAGAGTAAAAAAAGGGTAAGAAGGTATTATAAAAATTTTAAAAAGTCTAAATTTGACTTATTGAAGAAAATATTAAGAATTTTGAGTTGGCTGTTGCCAGGATTGGTAATAAAAAGATGGATGTTAACATCTGCGATAGGGTTTTTGACTACATTATTAGGCGTAGTAATTTGGACAAATTTAAAGCCGCTCTATTGGCTTATTGAAATCTTTTTTTCGGTAATTACAGGTTTAACTAGTATTTTGCCGGTTTCATTTATGGGACCATTAATTTTTGTTATTGGAATATTATTAATAGGAATTGGACAAAATAGAAGTATTAATTCTATTCAAAAAGCGCTTGTTCCAGAAAAAGATACATTTTTAGTTGATGCATTAAGAGTTAAAAGTAAATTAAACAGAGGCCCTAATATTGTGGCGATTGGGGGCGGTACAGGTTTATCTACTTTACTAAAAGGCTTAAAAAATTACAGTAGTAATATTACAGCAATCGTAAATGTATCTGATGATGGTGGCAGTAGTGGAATTCTTAGAAAACAATTAGGTGTGCAACCTCCCGGAGATATTAGAAATTGTTTGGCAGCCTTATCAAACGAAGAACCTATTTTAACTAGATTATTTCAGTACAGATTTTCAGGCGGAAGTGGTCTGGAAGGTCATAGTTTTGGAAATCTATTCTTGTCAGCTTTAACAACAATTACAGGCAGCTTAGAAAAAGCAGTTCAAGCCTCTAGTAAGGTTTTAGCGGTACAAGGTCAAGTTTTACCTGCAACAAATATTGATGTTATGTTGTGGGCCGAATTAGAAGATGGTGAAAAAATTTTTGGTGAAAGCAAGATCAGTAAATCTAAGAAATTAATTTCGAGGATTGGTTACCTACCAGAAAATCCTTCAGCTCTTCCAAGTGCTCTTGAATCTATAAAAGAAGCTGATTTAATTGTTCTTGGCCCAGGTAGTCTATACACTTCTTTATTACCTAATTTGTTAGTACCAGAGATAGTAGATGCCTTATTGCAAAGTAATGCTCCTAAAATTTATATAAGTAATTTGATGACTCAGCCTGGAGAAACAGATGGACTTGATGTCTATCAACATGTCAAAGCAATAGAAAAACAATTATCAAATTTTGGGGTTAACACTCGAATTTTTAACTCAATCTTATCTCAGATTCAATTCGAAAAGTCTCCATTAGTAGACTATTACGAAAGTAGAGGGGCAGAGCCTGTCCAATGTAATAAGGAAAAATTATTATCTGAGGGTTATTATGTTTTGCAAGCACCATTATATTCAAAAAGAATTACTCCAACCCTTAGACATGATCCAAGGAGACTAGCAAGAGCAGTAATGTTTATATACCGCAAATTAAAAAGATTAAGCTAATAAGCATCTTGAAGTTCATAGAAATCTGGCTGAATATAATCTTTTCGCAATGGCCATCCTCTCCAATCTTCAGGCATTAATAATCTTTTGGGATTGGGATGATCAGTAAAGTTTATTCCATACATATCAAAAGTTTCTCTTTCTTGCCAATCACTGCCTTTAAAAATTTTATATAAGCTTGGGATTGATAAATCAGAATCCCTTTTTAAGAAAACTTTTAATCTGACTTCTTTAATTTTTTCGATTTTTTGTAAATCATCAACAGTTATAAAATGGTAGAAACTGACAAGATTTTTGCCTGGTCCCTCGTCATAGCCTCCTTGACATTGGAGATAGTTGAAACCGTAATTTCTTAAGGCAGATACTGCTTCATATAATTTGTTGGGTTCAACAGAAATGTTTTCAATTCCTATGTGATCATCAGGTAAAGATTGATTTGAAATTCCATCTTTAGACAAAGATTGGCTTATAAAGCCTTCCCTTTCTATATAAGTATCTGAGGATTTGGCTAAATCGTCTTTTTCCATTAATTTTCTAAAGTATCAATAATTTCAGCTTTTTCGTTTGTCTCAGGTAGTTCAGTTATTTTTTCTTTTTTGGAAGAAGGAATGACTTTAGCTGAAGTTTTGTTTAGATATTCACCCGTATTTTCAGAGAAAACAAGATTCATTTCATGATCAGTTGTTATGTATCGGTGGGTTTGTTTAGTTTTTGTGCGCTCTAAGATTGATTCGTTACCAACTTTTTTTCTTAATTTGATTACGGCATCAAAAATTGCTTCTGGTCTTGGTGGGCATCCTGGAAGGTATAAATCAACTGGAATCAATTTATCAACCCCTCTTACAGCAGTTGTAGAATCTGCGCTAAACATTCCCCCTGTGATTGTGCAAGCACCCATCGCGATAACATATTTTGGTTCAGGCATTTGTTCATAAAGTCTCACTAGGGCTGGGGCCATCTTCATAGTTACTGTT
>JFMF01000081.1 GCA_000635535.1 Prochlorococcus sp. scB243_496M6
CCATCTTCATAGTTACTGTTCCTGCAACTATTAGCAAATCTGCTTGCCTTGGCGAGCTTCTAGGTACTAGGCCAAATCTATCAAAATCAAATCTTGATCCGATTAAGGCAGCAAATTCTATAAAACAACAAGCTGTCCCGTATAAGAGAGGCCATAGACTGCTTAGTCTGGCCCAATTATGAAGATCGTCTAAGCTTGTCAATATAATGTTTTCACTTAAATCTGTAGTAACTTGGGGTGCCCCAAGAGGGTTGCAAGTCCCTTCTCGAATTTCTCTAATTGCTTTTGGGGATAATTGTGGATTCAATTTTTTAACTCCATTCTAAAGCACCTTTTCTCCATGCGTATGCCAGGGCAATAACAAGTATTGCTATGAAGATTAAAGCCTCAATAAAAGCTAATAAGCCTAATCTATTGAAGGCAACAGCCCAAGGATAAAGGAATACTGTTTCAACATCAAATATAACGAAAACCAAGGCAAACATGTAATATCGAATATTAAATTGAATCCATGCTCCTCCGATAGGTTCCATTCCAGATTCATAAGTAAGTTTTCTTTCACCTGTTCTGCCTTTTGGGGCAACGATGAGATTAGTAACTAGAGCTAATACTGGAACAGCTGCGGCAATTAGAAGGAAACCTAAAAAGTATTCATAGCCAGTTAATAAAAACATCTTAAAAAATTAATTTTGGATAAAAGTCGCTTAATTAAGCAAAATCTTTTAAAGTTCTTAAAGAATAATAATAAACCGTGAGTGAAAACATTCAACCAACCTCTGAGGAAAACAAAATAGTTGAAGACCTTGAGAAAGAAAAACTTTCTGAAAATACCCTAGGGGGAAATGTTGAACAACCCACTATTAATCTAGAACAAAATAGATTCGAATGTAGAAGTTGTGGATATATTTATGATCCTTCTGAAGGAAATAAAAAATTAAACATAGCTAAAAATACCCCCTTTTCAGAGTTAGATGGGAATTCCTTTGCATGCCCTGTTTGTCGAGCGGGTAAAAATTTTTATAAGGATATAGGTCCTAAATCTAAACCTAGTGGTTTTGAAGAAAATTTAGTTTATGGCTTTGGTTTTAATAGTTTACCTCCTGGACAAAAAAACATATTAATTTTTGGAGGTCTGGCTTTTGCTGCTGCTATGTTCCTTTCTTTGTACTCTTTGCATTAATATATACAAATGAAAAAAATTATTACTAGTATTCCCAATTTTCTTTTATCAGTTCTTATTTGTTTTGTATTGAGCAGTTGTTCATCCACGGGAGTAAAGATGAGTGATAGCAGCCCCTGGAAAACAATTCAGTTTGAGGACCAGGCTAACGCCTTAGATGTTGATTTTATAGATGATAAAAATGGATTTTTAGTAGGTTCTAATAGACTTATTATGGAATCTAATGATGGAGGAGAAACTTGGGAAAAAAGAAATTTAGATTTACCAAGTGAGGAGAACTTTCGTCTCCTAGACATTGATTTTAAAGGTGAAGAAGGATGGTTAATAGGTCAGCCT
>JFMF01000082.1 GCA_000635535.1 Prochlorococcus sp. scB243_496M6
GATGGTTAATAGGTCAGCCTTCATTAGTTATGCATTCACTTGATGCAGGAAAGAATTGGACACGTTTATCTCTAGGTAACAAATTACCAGGCCAACCATTTCTAATAACAACTGTCGATGCTGGTGTTGCAGAATTAGCTACTACTGCAGGTGCTATTTATGAAACATCAGATAGTGGTGAATCATGGAATGCAAAAGTTGTAGATGCATCTGGTTCTGGAGGTGTAAGAGATTTAAGAAGGACTAATAAAGGAGATTATGTCAGTGTTAGTAGTTTAGGTAATTTCTTTTCCACTTTAGAAAAGGATACTGATTCATGGATAGCTCATCAAAGAGCCAGTAGTAAAAGAGTTCAAAGTATTGGTTTTAATCCGGAAGGAAGTTTATGGATGCTTTCTAGAGGAGCAGAAATTAGATTTAATGAAGATACTAATGACCTAGAAAATTGGTCAAAGCCTATTATACCCATTCTTAATGGATACAATTATCTAGACATGGGATGGGATCCAAATGGTTATATATGGGCTGGCGGGGGTAATGGAACTTTAATAGTAAGTAAAGATCAAGGTAAAACTTGGGAAAAAGATCCTACAGCTTCTGAATTGCCAACAAACTACATTAAAATAGTTTTTCTTGATAAGGAAGCTTTAGACAATCAAAAAGGATTTGTACTTGGCGAGCGTGGTTATATCCTTAAATGGAATAGCTGAATTTGAAAGACTTGAGTTAATAGTAAAAAAAAAATTAATTTTTGAAAGATTTAGCAACTGTCTGTAACCAACCTGTTAATTTCTTCGCGAACTTATGATTTAACACTGTAAGATCATAGGGTAAACATTTGTGATTATGGCCGCAGGTTCAACGGGTGAACGCCCATTCTTTGAAATAATCACCAGTATTAGATACTGGATTATTCATGCAGTAACATTACCAGCTATCTTTATAGCAGGCTTCTTATTTGTAT
Source organism: Prochlorococcus sp. scB243_496M6 (assembly GCA_000635535.1). The sequence goes on from JFMF01000082.1 coordinate 965, forward strand.
ATACAGGCTTAGCCTACGATGCTTTCGGAACTCCTCGTCCAGATAGTTATTTCCAATCATCTGAATCTAAAGCACCTGTTGTAACACAAAGATATGAAGCTAAATCTCAACTAGATTTAAGAACAAAATAACAATGACTAATTCTCAAGCTCCAATGCAGGCTGCAGAAGTCCGCGTTTATCCTATATTTACTGTCCGTTGGCTAGCAGTTCACGCTCTAGCTATCCCATCAGTATTCTTCTTAGGTTCCATTGCTGCTATGCAATTCGTAGCCCGATAAATTTAACTATCATGCAAGTAAACGAAAACCCTAACAAAGTTCCAGTTGAACTTAATCGTACAAGCCTTTATTTAGGCTTACTATCAGTCTTTGTATTGGGAATTTTATTTTCCAGTTACTTTTTCAATTAAATTAAAACTATGAGTAAATTAAAAGGACCTGATGGAAGAATTCCAGATAGACTTCCCGACGGTAGACCAGCAGTCGCATGGGAAAGAAGATGGACTGAAGGAACTCTTCCACTTTGGCTTGTTGCTACAGCAGGTGGAATCGCAGTTATCTTCGTTTTAGGTATATTCTTCTATGGTTCATACCAAGGCGTTGGAGGCGGAGGCTAACAAATCCTTACCTTGACCTGATAATCACTTATATCGAATAAGCCTAATAAGAATCAGTAAATATCCTTAGTTTCTTTTTTGTGGAGCTTGGGATATTTTTTTTTGGGGTTATCAGTCCATCTTTTAATGAAAAATGAGACTTACTTTTTGGTCTTTCTTTTTCAATTAATTTAGCTACTTCAAATATTATTTTATTAGCCACTTCAGTATTTGATCTCAGATTATCCAAAACCATCTCTACAGAAACTTCTTGATGAGTTTGATGCCAGCAATCATAATCAGTAACCATAGATAAGGAGGAGTAAGCTATTTCAGCTTCTTTAGCTAATCTTGCTTCTGTGTGGTTCGTCATTCCAATTATTGAACATCCCCAACTCCTATACAAATTAGATTCTGCTCTAGTAGAGAAAGCGGGACCTTCCATTGCTAGATAGGTGCCCCCTCTATGCAATTGTCTGCCGCCAGGAATATTTTTTTCTCCGATTTCACTTAATATACGTGATAAGTTTGTGCAGAAGGGATCTCCCATAGTTACGTGAGCAACAGCTCCCTCGTTAAAGAAGGTTGCAGGTCTATTTTTTGTCCGGTCTATAAATTGATCTGGAACCACTATATCAAGTGGCCTTATCTGTTCTTGCAATGAACCAACTGCTGATGGAGCAATAATCCATCTTACTCCTATTGATCTTAGAGCCCAAATATTAGCTTTATAAGGGATTTCAGAAGGATTTAGACTATGTGTTCTGCCATGTCTAGGAATAAATGCTATCTCTAGGTTTCCAAGATTATATACTTTTATTGAATCAGAAGGTTTACCATAGGGAGTATTGATTTCTAGTTCTCTTAAGTACTCTATTTGATCCATTGAATAAAATCCACTTCCACCAATCACTCCTAATTTTGATTTCTCAATTGGTAATAAATGTTCTTTATTCATAGTGATGTAAATGACTTTTAATCATCTGGTACTAATTGGAGGAGGACACTCAAATGTTTCTTTATTGAAGAAATGGTTAATGTTTCCGAAATTAATGCCAGAAATTCCTGTTTCAATTATATCTAGAGATTCTCATTTGGTTTATTCGGCTATATTCCCATCGGTGATTTCAAAATCAATCACTTTAGAAGAGAGTTTAATTGATATAAAATCTTTAGCAAAAAATGCAAAAGTATCTTTTATAGAAGAAGAAGTAAAGGATATTGATTTCAATTTAAAGAAAATTGTTTTAAGTAATAGACCTTCAGTTCATTATTCGAAGTTGGTGCTTAATTATGGAAGTCAAACAATAATTCCAAAAGAATTTGAATCACTAGTTAAAAATCGAAATGCTTTTTCAATTAAACCTTTTTTAAGGGCTTATGACTTAATACTAAAAGAGGACATTTTTGATTCAGTTAATGAACTTCCATTTGTAATTGTTGGGAGTGGTCTTGCTGCAATTGAAGTATCATATGCTTTGAGAAAAAGATGGGGATATAGACCTTTAAAACTATTATGTGATTCAAGAAAAATTAATAATGCAATTCTGAAAAGTTTACGGAATTCCAATATTGATTTAGTTGAAAAACTTAATTTTGATTATGGAAAGATTCTTTTATGTACTGGAAATACATCTCCGTTATGGGCACAAAAAAAATTATTAGATTCAGATTCTTATGGCAGAATAATTACAAATCAGAATTTGCAGATAAAAAGTTTATCTGGAATCTTTGCTGTTGGTGATTGCGCAATTGTAGGTTCAGCAAAAAGACCAGCATCGGGAGTTTTTGCAGTAAAAGTTGTAAATACATTAGTACAAAATCTAAAAAAAGATATAGAAGGGAGATCATTAAAAAAGTGGTTTCCTCAAAAGATCGGATTGCAAATAGTAAATATATTTCCAAGCCATCATCCAAAGGCTTTTGCTATTTATCGCAATTTTGTTTTCGGACCTTCTTTTATTTTTTGGATTTTAAAGCATAAAATTGATCTCAACTTTATTAAAAAGTTCAGATCAAAAAGGCTAATTATGAAAGGTAGTGGAAGAACTACTTCATTGAATGATTGCAGGGGTTGTGCAGCTAAAATCCCTCAGATTGTTTTGAATAAATCATTAATAAATTCTAATTTAGATTCTTTTGCTTCATCTCCTGAAGATTCAATTGAGATATATCAAAATGGTAAAGATATTATCTTGCAAAGTGTAGATGGATTTCCTGCTTTGGTAAGTGATCCTTGGCTTAATGCAAAAATTACTACTTTGCATGCTTGCTCAGATTTGTGGGCATGCGGGGCAAAACTTTCATCCGCACAGGCTTTAATATCATTACCAAAAGTTGAAAGGGAATTTCAGAGTTACCTCTTTTCTCAATCCCTTCAAGGTATTAAATCAACAGTTGAGGATCATGGAGGTGAATTACTTGGAGGTCATACTTTCGAGTCAAGAAGTTTAGTAAATAAACCTTATTCATTAGGAATAGATATTTCTTTAACTGTCCAAGGCATTTTGAAAAATGGAGCAAAACCATGGCTTAAATCTGGAATGAATATTGGAGATATTCTCATGATGTCTAGACCTCTGGGCGTTGGGTTTTACTTTGCCGGTCAAATGCAAAATATTAATATGCTAGGTAGTTCTTCTGAAGTAATTAATAATTTAGTAAAAAGTCAGCAATGTTTGATTGATGAAATTTATCTTTTTCAAAATCAATTTAAAGAATCTTTAGTCAATGCTGCGACTGACATTACTGGATATGGATTTATTGGACACCTTAAAGAAATGGTTGAATCATCTAATTTATATAGACAAAACAATAATCTTGAGCAACTAAAAGTTTTATTAGATTTATTTGCATTTAAAGCTTATCCTGGAGTATTAGATTTAATAAGAAAAGATGTTAAAAGTACTTTCTTTGAATCTAATAAAGAAATTTTTGACAAAATTTATAAAGTAAATAAGAAAAAAAGAATAATTAATTTTTTAAACGAAAATTCATTAGATCAAGAGACTTTTATCGAGAGAATATCATTATTATTAGATCCTCAAACATGTGGCCCATTGTTGATTAGTTGCAATCGTAAATATGAAAATGTTCTAAAAGATAATTGGTACAAGGTTGGAGAAGTTGTAAAAATGTAATTAATTTCTATTTAATTTGTCAATTTCCAAATATCTTAATCTTTTGATTTCCTTTCCCATCTCCTTCCCTGGGTCCCATCCTTCTTTTTTTAAAGTTTCTCCATCTTTTTTTGATTTAATGAATTTGTAAATAAATAACCACTTAAACAAGTTACGCCAGTATGGTCCTCCATCACAAATTAATAATTTGACTGTCTCATCATTAAGGTTCCTGTCCTCAATAAATTCGGTCCAACTTGATGGAGAAAAATGATTGAAATTTTTTTGGTTTGTATTTAATATCTTTTTGATATTTAAATAATCTTCTAATATTTTTATCTCACTATTATTTACCAAAAATCTTTGACATGCTTTTTCTAAATCTTCTGAATCTTTTAATAAGTAAAGCATATGATTTCCCTTTAACTTCTTAATCCAATTTAGTCCTCTTAAAAACCTTTTATCGACTTTAATATTTTCATTTAAGATTGAGATAATTTCCCATTTATTAATTATCGAAATTACATTAGTCAAATTATCGTGTTTGCATATTTCAGCTAGTTCCATCCTTATTCGTATGCCTAGTGCAGGAGGGTAAATCATTTTCTGATGAGTTTTTGAACTTTTCCATGGCCATTGTCTAACTGTTTCTTGAGATTGTTTGAGGGAATTATTTGAAATATTGAAATCTAACCTTGAAGCATATTTTGCACATCTAATTAATCTACTTGGATCATCTGAAATACTATTACTGTGAAGTAAGTTCAATCTTTTACTTTTTATATCAGAAATTCCTCCATAAAGATCATAGATTGTCCTTGTCGAGACCTCGAAGGCTATTGAATTTATAGTAAAATCTCTCCTCTTAAGATCCTCCTCAATAGTACTTTTATTTACTGTGGGATTTAAGCCTGGAGCAGAATAAATTTCTTTTCTTGCAGAAGCAATATCAATTTTATAGTCATTAATATTTATTTCTACAGTGTTGTATAAATTAAATTCCTTGATTAAACATAAATCTACATTTACAATATTTTTTTTTATAAATTTTGCAAGAGAAATAGAGGATCCTTCAATAACAAGATCAATATCTACAGGTTTAGAAAACGATTTTTTGTGGAATTTACTAATCAACAAATCTCTTAAATAACCGCCAACAAAAGCCACTTTAGTATTGTTATTAGATTCTATGTATTTAGTAATAAGGTTATATAGATTAAATGGAGTTTTGATTAATTCCCTTTGGATGTAATAAGAGGTATCGTTCATGAGTTTTAACTTACATAACGAATTGGAGCTAATCTGGGATCAAGAATTTTACTTCCTTTATCACCAAATTTTACGGCTAAAGATATTTTTTCCCCACTCCCAAAAATATGTATAATTTCACCTTTCCCAAATTTTGAGTGAATTAGCTTATCTCCAACTATCCAGCTTTTCCCTTTACTTGGCCCTGAATATAATTTTCTTACTGCATTTATTGGTTTGTTAACAAATTCATTTGGATTGTTTCGATCAACTCTTGTTAAACGATCAAGATGCAAATCTCTTCTAATTGAAGCACCACCAGTTTGAGGTAATTCGCCATCCATTAGATCTTCAGGTATTTCCGAAAGAAATATTGAAGGAATTGTTGCTTCACGCATTCCACCCCATAATCTTCTTTCTCTGGCATGACTTAAGAAAACTCTTTCTTTAGCTCTAGTAATACCTACGTAGCATAATCTTCTTTCCTCTTCAAGAAGTGAGGGAGTATCTATTGATCTATGGCTAGGGAAGAGACCTTGTTCTAGCCCAGTGATAAAAACATTTTGAAATTCTAAACCTTTACTATTATGCAGAGTCATGAGAGTTACAGAGTTAGGATTATTTTTCTTTGTATCATTATCAGTTGTTAAGGCTGCTGTAGAAAGAAATCCCTCTACATCTCCACTTTCTGTTTCTTCTTCATATTGAGTAGCTGCATTAATTAGTTCTTGTAAGTTATTTCTTCTATCTTCAGATTCTTCAGTCCCACTAGAGAGCAACTCACTTAAATAACCGCTTTTTTCTAATATAAGTTGTAGTAGTTGAGCGGGACCTGAATTTTCTAGGTAACACAGTAGATCATTCATAACTTCAGTAAATTTATTAATTCCTTTTGATGATCGGCCGATTGTTTCTTCAAGACTTTGCTTATCATTAAGAACCTCCCATAATGGGATATTTAACCTATTAGATAGTTCATTAAGTTTTTGAATAGTAGTCTTACCAATCCCTCTTCTAGGGACATTTATGATTCGTAAAAGACTAACGTTATCTGAAGAATTAACCAGAACTTTCAAATATGCTATTGCATCTTTAATTTCTCTTCTATCATAAAAACGCAATCCTCCAAAAATTGTATAAGGAATGCGCCACCTTACAAGAGATTCTTCTAATACTCTCGACTGAGCTCTGGTTCGATATAAAATTGCAAAATTTTTCCAAATTGGGTTTTGATTATAGTTATTGAGTGATTTTATTTTATTGGTAATTGCTTCTGCCTCGGAAATTTCATCATCACAGCTGAGTAACTTTAAAAGTTCCCCTTTTTCTTTAGTAGCCTTTAAAACTTTGTCAATTCTTTCAGAGTTGTTTTCAATTAGTGAGTTTGCAGCATCAAGGATATTGGAAGATGACCTATAATTATCTTCTAATTTAATTAAAGATGATTTTGTATCCTCTTTGATTGAAGTTTTAAAATCTTCTTGAAAACCAATTAAAATTCTGAAGTCAGCTGCTCTGAAACTATAAATACTTTGATCAGCATCTCCAACTACAAAAATTGATCTATCTTCCCAATTGAAGAATTTTTTTGGTTCAGTATTTCCAGCCGTAATTAATTTTATAAGTTCATATTGTGTTCTATTTGTATCTTGATATTCGTCAACTAAAATATGTTTAAATCTGTTGTGCCAGTAATCTCTGACTATATCATTTTGCCTCAATAAGAAAACAGGCAATAGTAGAAGATCATCAAAGTCTAAGGAATTATTTTTTGAGAGTGAAATTCTATATCTCTTGTAGGCTTCTGCGACTGTTTTATCAAAATTATTATCTGCTTTTTCTAAAAGATCATTAGAAGTTAAGCATTGATTTTTAGCATTACTTATTAATCTTTTAATCTTTTTGGGATCATATCTTTTTGGGTCAAGATTCATATCTTGACTAATAATTTCTTTTACTAATGTTTGAGAATCTGTTTCATCGTATATTGAAAATTGCCTTGTCCATTTAAGGCCTTCAGGATCAGTATATTTTTCAATATCGTATCTCAGAAGTCTTGAAAATAAAGAATGGAAAGTACCGATCCAAAGGTTCTTAAGCCTCTCTTGGTGAACGTTTGTTCTTAATTGATTTTGATCAATTTCTTTGAGAGTTGTCCAAGGCTGACCAAATTGATTAAAAGCTAATTCTTGGGCTAGAAGAACCTCTAATCTTGCTTTCATTTCTTTTGCAGCTTTGTTAGTGAAAGTGACTGCCAGAATGTTATAGGGATCTATAGAGTTACCCTCAATAAGATTTGCAATTCTGTGAGTAAGAGCCTTAGTTTTTCCGCTACCTGCACCAGCTACAACTAATAGTGGTCCATAAACATGTTTTACTGCTTGAAGTTGTTGATTGTTTAGGGACTTAAAAAGGAAATTGTTGGTTTGAGGCACTTTTGGAAGGGTTTTTCAAAAATCAGACTTTACTTTGAGATTCAGATGCCGATTCAAGATCTTCTAATGTTTTTTTTAAATTGATAAGTTCATTATTGTTATTGATTATTTCTTCAAATTTATTTTGAGGCATCTTTAATTTCATACTTCTGTCTAAGATTTCTTTTTCCAATCTCTTTTTATATGAAGAAATGAGTTTCTTTGATAATTTTAAATCTTGTTGATCCAAAACTTTATGAAAATTGTAACTTTATATTAGCGGAAAAAAAATCTTTTATTTGAATTATTTCAACTATCACTTTGGAATGAAGTTATTAATTAAGAAGCGTTGCGTTAAGTTTGAAATTGTATTGTTTTTACTAGCTTTGTATTATTCTTAAGATCGATCTTAAATTTTTTATCACAGGAATGTCAGTTTCAAAGAATAATCAACTATTGTCAGCCGATAAGAAATTAAATGATTTAAGCAATATAAAAGAATTTATTAATACCGCAAACTCAAGATTAGATGCCATAACCTCAATAACCAATAATTCACATGCAATCGCAGCAGACGCTGTGACAGCAATGATTTGCGAAAATCAAGATTCACTTAATTCAAGAATATCTTTAAATACAACTAACAAGATGTCCGTTTGTTTAAGAGATGGAGAAATAATCCTAAGGATTGTTGTTTATCTTTTAATTTCAAATGACGAATCAGTTTTAGAAAAAAGTTGTTTGAAGGATCTTAAAAATACTTATCTTGCTCTTGGGGTGCCTTTAAGAAATGCAAGAAGGGTTTTTGAATTAATGCGAGATGCAACTATCTCTGATTTGAATTCAACAGTTAATAATATGCCTGGAAACAAAGGCTTTCTTCCTGAATTAATATCTGAAACAGAGTTTCAATTTGAAAGGATAATTAATCTTTTAAACTAGCTAAATTCCTTATCTCTGAAGTATGGGACGTCTGTATAACTGAGTTATTTTCCAGATTTCTAATAGTAGAAAATCTGGATCTTACATGAGTGGATAAGAAGGAAATTCTTTCTTCGGAAACTGTTGATTTATAAATAGTTTTAATGTGTAAATTATTTTCTTCATCAACAAAATAATTGGATGATGAAATAAAGGATTCTGTATACCCTTTATTTTTTAAAACAATTCCTGAATTTTCATCTTTGGGTAAAAAAATCAGAATAGTTTCATCTCCCTCACTGATATCATCATTGGCCCAATCACTAGTAGCTTGCCAGTTTATAGAAATGGCTATGCTCTCTAGGTTTAAACTAAATTTATAATTGTTAAAAATTTCAACGACTTTTTTATTTTTTTTGTTGATATGTTTTATGTATATTTTGCTAGTTGAGTTTTCAAATTCCTGAAAAGCTAAAGTGTGAGTACTTCTAATTGATTTCCACTCTCCTACACTTTTATCAATAAATTGATTAATTGTTGTTAAATTCTTCGTCAAGTTTATCTTCTACGGAATGATTTTCAGCTTTTTGTATCATTCTTACCATTGAATCCACCATTAATCTCTTTGCAGAAGTTACTTTTAATCCAGAAGGAGTAGTTGATATTTGTTCTCCAGGGCGATCATATGAAGTTGGTCTAAATGGAGTCATCTAATAACTTTAAAAATTAATCGATTCCTATTCTTGCATGAATCATTATTTATATAGTTATTGTTTGCGAAAATGTCATATCTTTTTTCTTTGATTACAGAATTATCAACTGTTTTGTTATTTAGGTATTTTATTTTTTGCCAATCCTGAAATAGTCGCTAAAGCAAACATTCCTAATAGAGCAATCCCTAGAAATAATCCTGCTCCCTGGCTAACTCCAGCACCTACTGCGACAAGTATAGAGTCACTGATTAGAAGACTTATTAATAATGCAGGAGTAAATATTTTCCAGCGAGTTCCTCCAATACCAATTGCGTAGCTTAGAAAATCAAAAAGGCCAGTCATTAGTAGACCTGTCATAAGAAAGAAATTTTCTTCTAGCTGGTTTTGATTAAAACTTTCAATCTTTTTCATTGCTTTCGGGCCTACTAAATTACGTACAGGAACCCGACCATAATTTCTTGCGATAAAGAATGCAGCTTGGCAAAAAACGATATCAGAAAAGATTATTGTCATGTAACCTTTTTGAAATCCTAGTAATGAGCCAGCTAGCAGAGAATAAGCTGAACTAGGAAGGGCAGGTAAAATAATACTTACTCCTCTAAGTATGAATATTCCAAAAGGAGCCCAAATCCCCATATTTTGAATTTTGTTTCTTAGAGGTTCAATCCCATAATTTTGGATAAAATAAATTAATACAACAAATATTGCTATAAAAAAAACTACTGAGAGAAATTTCTGTATTTTATTCATTATTTTTCTAATAAATTTATTGGAAGTAAATTCTTAAATTTAATATTTGATTCTATCTATAATAGAAATACTAATCAATAAAAATTTTTACAAATTTTTAATCTTATATTTTCTATAAACAAAAAATTTTTGTATTCCATAAGTAGTCATGATTAATTCTGGGAATAAAGTTAATTCAATATTTTTTAGAAATATCATTTATTTAGTCCTTTCGATTATCGTTTTCTTTTGTATTTCAATAAAAAAATCAGATGCTTTGCGTCATGAATGGGTTGGAGTCCCCAAAAATGAATATGGAGAGCAGTTATGGGATAGGCAAAGTATAAAAAGGAATGAGGATGGTTCTGTAAGAGTATTGAGTAAATTTATTCCCAAAACAAAAAGTGAAATTACTAAGGATATTCTCTATACAATGGATATAAATTGTTTTGAAAAATCATTTAGAGATGTTGATGTCTCAATTGATGAAGCAAACAGTAATTTCAATAATTTAGCTGATTGGCAAGATCCAAATGGAGATAAACTGATTTTGGGTGTTATTGGTCAAGTCTGCAGAGTCGAAAAATAAAAATTTTAAGATTATAAACAAAATTCGAAAAAATAACGAGTTCTCAATGACTTTAAAGTATAAAACCCTGTCTTTGACAGGGTTTTAAAGGTGCCAGGACCCAGATTTGAACTGGGGACACGGCGATTTTCAGTCGCCTGCTCTACCAACTGAGCTATCCCGGCTCTAACCTATATACTTTAAATTAAGATGTGTAGTTTGTGAAACCCTTTTCATCAAAAATTTTATATCTTTATTAAATATTCAAAAATTATTATTTTGAATTAATCGCTAATAAGGCAGTACCAAAAGAAGCGGTTCTACTACATGAAACTATTGGTATATTAATAATTTTTTCTCTTATTTTTCTCCACTGAGGGTTTTTTGAACCTCCACCAATAGTAATAATTTTTTTTGGAAGTGAGCCTGTTAGTTTGCCTAGCTTTTCCCATCCTTGCAATTCGATCTTGGCTAGACCTTCGAATAATGCATGTAAATAGAGAGAGTCACTTACTGGTCTAGGACCAAGTATCGGCTCTAAATTAGAATTATTTATAGGAAATCTCTCACCTTTACTATTAAGAGGTAAAAGATTCAAAGAAGCGTTTTGCGATGGATTTATTTGTCGACTGAGCTCTTTTATTTCTAAATCAGAGAAGAATTGAGACAATATGCCACATCCTGCGTTTGATGCCCCTCCACATATCCATTGACCGCTTACTCTATGGTTTGTAATTCCTTGTTTTTTTATTGGTTTATCAATAACTTTTTTAACTACAATAGTTGTTCCTAAAACTGTGAGACCATCTTCTTTACCTAAACCTGAAGCTATTACACTTGCATTGGAGTCAGTGGTGCCTGAGATTAATATTAATTTCTTATTTAATTTAAATCTCTCTGCTAAATCAAAATTCACTTGTCCAATAAATTGGCCACTTTTTGTTATTTGAGGTAGGCATTTTTGCCATGAAGTATTGAGAAAGCTTTTTGGCCATGATTCTTTTTTTAGATCCCAACCAAGTTTTAGATTATTACCTTCTTCTCCATGAGTCCAATCTTTTAAAAACCAACCAGTGATCCAATCAGATTGATGTCGTAAAAGAATATTTGTCCCATATTTATCTATTAGTTTTAAAGCTTTAGCAAGACTACTGTATGGAGTTCGCAGATAATCTTCTCCAGAAGTTAGTAATTCAAGAAGGACTCTATTTTCATTACATGCTTGGTCATAAGGTATCGCTTCTCCTATCGGATCTCCTTGCAAATTTGATGCTGTTAAAGTCCCTGAGGTGCCGGAGATGGCCAATTTATTAAGGTTATTTTTTACCTCAATAGGTAAATGAACTAAGAGATTTTCACAAGCATTGATCCAAGAATTTGGATTTTTAAAATTGTATGAATAAAGGACAGAATTTGAATATACTAATTCCTTATGAAGATTAATTATTGATATTCTTGCACCACTAGTTCCAAAATCTAACCCTCCATAAAAATTATCAGGCATAGAAAATTTTTTATGAAAAGATTTTGGAAGCCTCGGCTAATTGTGCTGCTTTTTCGTCTACCTTTTCCCAAGGGAGATCAAGATCTCTTCTGCCAAAATGTCCATAGGAAGCGGTCTTTCTAAAAAATTTACCCCCCATTTTTTTGGGTAGATTTCTTAAGTTAAATTCCTTTATTATTGCTGCGGGTCTTAAATCAAAGTGCTCTTTAATTAGCTCAGTCAAATTAGCTTGTGAAATAACACCTGTATCAAAAGTTTCCACGAGGATTGAAATTGGTTTTGCTACTCCAATTGCATAACTTAATTGTACTTCTGCTTTTTTTGCCAATTTAGCCTTAACTATGCTTTTAGCTACATAACGTGCTGCATAAGCAGCTGATCTATCTACTTTTGTAGGATCTTTACCAGAGAATGCCCCTCCTCCGTGTCTTGCATATCCACCATAAGTATCTACAATAATTTTTCTGCCAGTGAGTCCCGCATCCCCTTGAGGCCCGCCTACAACAAATTTCCCTGTTGGATTTACTAGAAATCTTGTTTTATTAATGTTTGGTTTGATTTCTAAATCTTGAGTAGCAGGAATTACAACATGCTTCCATAAATCTTCTGTTATTCTTTGACGAATTTCATCTTCATTTGTTATTCCATCTATCTCAGGATTATGTTGAGTTGAAATTAAGATTGTATTAATAGAGACTGGTAAACCTTTTTCGTAATCAATGCTTACTTGAGTTTTACCATCAGGTAGTAGATAATTAAGGACTTCTTCATGCCTCACTTTGGCAAGTTGAATAGCTAATCTATGTGCCAAGCTAATTGGTAAGGGCATTAACTCAGGCGTCTCATCGCATGCATAGCCGAACATTATGCCTTGGTCACCGGCTCCGGTATTATCTTCTAGATCATCGTTAACATCATCCGCTTCGTTTACTCCTTGAGAAATATCAGGTGATTGTTCGTCAAGTGCAACTAAAACAGCACAACTATTTGCGTCAAAACCACCTGCTTTATAGCCTTCATATCCAATATCTTTAATTACATTTCTAACAAGTTTTATATAATCGACTTTTGCTTTTGAAGTTATTTCTCCAGTAAGTAAACAAAGACCCGTATTGACAACAGTCTCGCATGCAACTCTACTTTCTGGATCTTCTGTCAATAAAGCATCTAAAACAGCGTCACTAATTTGATCACATATTTTGTCAGGATGACCTTCAGTAACTGATTCCGAAGTGAAAATGAAATCACTCATTTACGAAAAATTCTAATATCAGACTTTATCCTAAATTAGATTATCGCCACAAATCAATTATTGTAAAATAATACTTCTATAAGAATTAATGAGACTTAATTTCGGATATTCTTGAACAAAATAAATAAGTGAGTTTATACTGTTTCAGCTGTAGCTGTGGGATTCTCTTCGGTTTCGTCAGTTTGTTCAAATAACATTTGTTTGTATTTCGCAGCCATTTCTTCAGCTTTACTAAAAACTTTTTGGGGATCAGTTAACATATCGCCTGGTTCAGGTTCAAGTGCTTTAGTAGATAAAGAAATTCTTCCTCTTTCAGAGTCAAGGTCAATTATCATAACTTTCATTTGGTCATTCACATTTAAAACATTATGAGGAGTCTCAATATGTTCATGACTAATCTCAGAAATGTGCAATAGACCACTAACTCCACCGATATCAATAAAAGCTCCATAAGGTTTAATACCTTTTACAGAACCAACAACAACTTCACCTACCTCAAGTCGGTTCATTTTTTTCTCAACCAAAGCTCTTCTATGACTTAATACTAATCTATTTCTCTCTTCATCAACTTCAAGAAATTTTAAAGGTAAATATTCACCTTCCAAGTCATCTTTAATTTTTCGAGCACTTATATGAGAGCCTGGGATGAAACCTCTTAAGCCTTCTACCCTAACAAGGGCTCCACCTCTGTTTGTTGCAAAAACTTCAGAATATATAGTTGCATCTTCTTTTTGGAGTTGTCTAACTCTTTCCCATGCTCTTTGATATTCAATTCTTCTAATGGAGAGGGCTAGTTGGCCATCTTCATTTTCTTCGCTCATTATGAAAAATTCTCTACTTTCAGAAGGTTGTAAAACATCATTAAGTCCTTCAACTCTATTTATTGAAACCTCCTGAACAGGCATAAAAGCAGCTGTTTTTGCCCCTATATCTATCATGGCCCCCTTGGGCTCTAGAGCAAAAACTGTACCTTTAACTAGATCGCCAGGTTTAAAGTTATAGTCATACTTACCCAAAAGTGATGCAAATTCTTCTTGTGTGAATCCTGCGTTTTCAAAATCTGTATTAGTTCTGCTAGAAGAAGAATCTGCTGAAGGTATATCGCTCTTCTCAAATGATAAATCTTCCTCATTTAGGGATGCTGAATCACTATCCAGTTCAGACGAATTTTTAATTTCTTTATCTTCGGAAAGTTCTTTAATGGTTTGGGAAGAATTTTCGTTCATTTTTTGTATCGCAGACTACCTAAGGTAGTTAGAAAGGAATGCTACTAGCCTGCAAACCAATAGCAAAAAATATTTGTGATTTATATTCTACACTTTAAGATGCTGTATTTTATGAAATTGAAGCTAATTGGTTTTTAGAATTTCCTTTTAGAGATTCAAGAGTAGAAATAAAATCTTTTACCCCATTAAATTTTCTGTAAACTGAAGCGTATCTTATATAAGCGACTTCGTTTTCTTTCCTAAGATTTTTAAGTATTAATTCTCCGATATGTGAAGACTTAATATCTTTATTAGAGTTTTGAACGATTTGTGATTCAATTCCATCTACAAAATTAATAATTGCTTCACTACTGAAGTTAGTCTTTTCGCAAGCTCTTGAAATACCAGTAAATAGTTTTTGTTTATCAAATAATTCTCTGCTACCGTCTTTCTTTATAACTGAAACTGGCATTGACTCCACTCTTTCATAAGTTGTAAATCTAAAGCTGCAATTTAAGCATTCTCTTCTTCTTCTAACACTTTTACCACTATCAGCAGATCTTGATTCCAAAACTCTGCTATCTGTGTTTTGACAGGTTGGACACTGCATGTGGTGAAATAAGCTGCACTTTAACCCTAATAGTAGAGTAATATTTTATTTATGAAAAGTAAAAAAAAAACCTCTTTAACAAGAGGTTTTTTTCTTAGTTCATTTTCTATCGAATTTAGGTGGGTCTCTAAACGCGACAGCAAAGAATAATGTAACAACTGCGAGAGTTAGAATAAGAACGTAAGCAAAAGCTTCCATAAGATTAAGTAAATAAGTTTAGTTTAAACCCTTCCTGGGATTCTTCTTGTGGTTTCGTCACCAAGTTTCTTGAATAAACCAAATTCAACTTGGTCGCCAATCTCAGCATCAATTCCAGCAAAGGAATTTCTGTAAAGAGTTCTTGAAGCATGCCACCAGTGGCCAAACAAGAATAGCAATCCGAAACATAAATGTGCATATGTAAACCACGCTCTCGGTGAGCTTCGGAATACACCGTCAGATTTATATGTCTCTCTGTCAAACTTGAATGCTTCTCCTAGTTGAGCCTTTCTAGCTAATCTTTTAACTACTGCAGGATCTGTAAATGTTTGTCCATCTAGGTCCCCTCCATAAATAGTTGCAGTGATGCCAGTCTGTTCAAATGAATACTTTGCTTCAGCTCTTCTAAATGGGATATCAGCTCTTACATTACCTTCTTTGTCTTCAAGGATGACAGGGAAGTTTTCAAAGAAATTAGGAATTCTCCTAACTTCTAATTCGTTACCCTCCTTATCTTGAAAAGCAATGTGACCTTGCCAACCAGTTGGTAATCCATCACCATTAACAAGAGCTCCAACTCTAAATAGTCCTCCTTTAGCTGGACTATTTCCAACATAATCATAGAAGGCTAATTTTTCTGGAATCGAAGCATATGCCTCTGATTTAGTTGCACCATTATCTATAGCAGCTTGTACTCGTCTATTAATTTCAGTTTTGAAATAGCCTGAATCCCATTGATATCTGGTAGGACCAAAAAGCTCTACTGGAGTTGTTGCTGAACCATACCACATTGTTCCGGAAACAACGAAAGATACAAATAATACAGCAGCTAAAGCACTAGCCAGGACACCTTCAAGACTTCCAAGTTTTAAAGCTCTATAAAGTCTTTCTCCAGGTCTATTAGTGATGTGAAAAATACCTCCAATAATACCCATAAGTCCAGCAGCAATATGGTTAGCAACAATTCCTCCTGGATTAAAGGGGTTAAATCCTTCTACTCCCCAGGAAGGGGCTACAGGCTCTACATGACCAGTTAAACCATAAGGATCAGAAACCCAAATCCCTACGTTTGCACAATGAAACGCTCCAAATCCAAAGCATGTAAGTCCAGCTAGGAGAAGGTGAATTCCGAATATTCTTGGCAAATCAAGAGCAGGCTCACCTGTTCTAGAATCTTCCCATAAATCCAAATCCCAGTATGTCCAGTGCCAAATTGAAGCCAACATCAATAGTCCACTAAAGACTATGTGTGCTGCTGCAACACCTTCAAAACTCCAGAATCCAGGATCAACTCCTGTAGCACCCGTAATATCCCATCCGTTCCAACTACTTGTGATACCAAGTCTTGCCATGAAAGGCATAACGTACATTCCCTGTCTCCACATTGGATTGAGAACAGCATCAGAAGGATCAAAAATGGCTAATTCATAAAGAGCCATAGAACCGGCCCAGCCGGCTAATAATGCAGTATGCATAAGATGCACAGCGAGTAGTCGACCTGGGTCATTAATAACTACCGTGTGAACTCGATACCAAGGCAATCCCATCGGTTAATTTCTAGTAACTATGCTGAATAAACAGCTAAACATCACGATAGTAAGGGTTTTTTAGTCTTTGAGGGATTTTTGTAAATAAATTTATTTTCTTGCAAAAATTGGGTAAATCAACTTGCAGGACTGAGTTTACAAGGAATTTTTAGCTAAAAATTGTTAATATTTTGGTCACAATTCTCAAAGTAAAACGCCAAAATAAGAAAAATAACTAAAAAAAATGGCAACTATCAGATTTATTCGTGAGAATTTAGAGGTTCAATGTAATCCTGGTGAAAATTTAAGGGAATTAGTAATGAAAGAGAACTTACAACTTTATGGATTAAAAGGAATTTTAGGAAATTGCGGCGGTGCAGGACAATGTAGTACATGTTTTATTTCAGTTGAAGGTGGAAACAAAAATTCTTTGAGCCCTCTTACATCTGTTGAAGAAGAAAAACTCAAAAATAGACCAGAAAATTGGCGACTTGCATGTCAAACATTGATAAAATCTTCTGCAGTAATTTTAACAAAACCACAATCACCCCCCTCAAATTTGGAAGAACTAAAAAAAATTAGTGACAATAAAAAATTACCTCGATAAATTGTTTAAGACTGTTAATCAGTTTATAAAATTTGTTTATTTTTCCACTTTATCCCAAGTTATATGTCTATAGTCATATTAACTAATTTATGGAATTACTAATTTAAATGGAAACAACTAACTTTGGATTCGTAGCTAGTCTTTTATTTGTAGGGGTGCCAACAATATTCCTAATAGGATTATTTATTTCTACTCAAGATGGAGAAAAATCAAGTTTCTACTCTGATTCTAGTAAAGGCAGGCTTGGCCCAAAACGCTAAAGCTTTAATAAATGCTTAGCATTTCTGTAGAAAAATTTTTAATTTGGAAAAATAAGCAACTTTCTAAAGGAGGCGATTCACAATCTTTTGCTCTTTTACTTGACTGCGTTGGGGGCGTATCAAGAAGTGATTTAAATTTGATAACTATCAATCCTCACGGAACCTTATATTTAAAAGAAAAATTAGAATTTTTGGAATCTGTTTGGGATGATCATTTGTTAAAGTCTTGCCCAATTCAATACCTTTGTGGAATAACTTTTTGGAGAGACTTAAAATTAAAAGTTACAAACAAAGTACTTATCCCCAGACCAGAGACAGAGCTCATGGTAGATATTGTTTTCAATATATTTCGAAGTAAGTCAGAGAAATTATTTTTTGCTGAATTAGGAACTGGGACAGGCGCTATAAGTATCGCGTTGGCAATGGCTTATCCATTGAGCAATGGAGTAGCAACTGATATAGATCAAGACGCATTAGAAATAGCCACTAAAAATTTCATAAACTCTTCCAAACAATCGAATTTGAAATTTTGTTGTGGAAATTGGTGGTCACCTCTTGAAAATTTTAAAGGAAAATTAGACCTTGCTATTTCAAACCCGCCATATATTCCAAAAGATACTTATGAAAAATTACCCACAGAAGTTAAAAATTTCGAACCTAAAGTTGCTTTGTTAGGCGGCGAAGATGGTTTAAAACATATTAGTGAAATAATATTAAAAGCACCATTATTCTTAAAAGAGAAAGGCTGGCTAATTTTAGAGAATCATTTTGATCAAGGTGAAAAAATAAAACAACTGCTTATTAACAATAAATTTACATCAACAGAAATTGTGAAAGATTTCTCAGGTATTGGTAGGTTTACTATTGGAAGATATAAATAAAATATTATAGGTTCATAATCTAAATGAATTTAGTAGACTGCAAATCCGCCCTGAAGATTCTTAAAAGTGGTCTACCTATAATTTTTCCAACCGATACATTACCTGCAATTGGATGCTTGCCAAAATTTTCAAATACTATTTATAAGTTCAAAAAAAGAGATAGAGACAAACCCTTAATTCTTATGGGATCAGAATACAAACAATTAATCGATTATGTTCACGAATCAGCTAAAGAAGATTACGAAAATATAGCTTCAAAATATTGGCCTGGAGCCCTGACAATGGTTATTCCTGCTTCAGAAAAGCAGACTACAATCCTCACAAGCAATGATCTTACTCTTGGGTTGAGAATTCCAAATTCATGTATGGCTCAATCTCTCATGAGAGAAACAGGCCCATTGTTAACTTCAAGTGCAAATATTTCAGGTTTTAAAGGATCAACTACAGCTGAAGGTATTGCTCTAGATTTCCCTTCTTTAAGAATATTGGGCCCTATCCCCTGGGGGAAAAGCAGTGAAAAAGCTAGTACTATTATTTTTTGGAAGAAAAGTGGAGATTGGAGACTGATTAGAGAAGGAGAAATATTAGTTAGGGAATTGTATTAATGTTTTTATTATTATTTTTTGCTTTATTAATTCAATTCTTTACTTATTGGATATTTGAACCCCTTGCAACTTTTTTAGAGTATGTTCTTGAAATAAGATTGTTTCCTATCATTGCTCTGATAGGCTTAGTCTTTTTATTTTCAGCAAAGAATATTGAATAGAATTAAATAAATCAAAATGCCGGCTAACAGATTTGAACTGATGACCTTCGCTTTACAAAAGCGCTGCTCTACCGCTGAGCTAAGCCGGCAATTTCTTCATCTTACAATTAGGTAGGGTCAATTATCAGTATTTTTTTAGCTTTTTTTAAATTTATTACTTTTTGATATCTTTGTTAGCTTTATCAGTTTTATCAGTTTTTTTGAATTTTATTTCTCCTGAAATAGTTCTTTTGATTGGTAAATTAGCAACTAATGCAGTCATTCTATCCTCAGTCTCTAAACTTACAGCTACCTCCTCAAAATCAATTTCAACATATTTAGCAACAACATCAAGAATCTCTTTCCTCATTTTATCTAAAAGATCAGTTGTTAAAGAACTCATATCAACTCTGTCATGAGCAAGTACAAGTTGTAATCTTTCTCTAGCTGTATTTGCACTAGACGTTTCCCTGCCTAGTAGTTTATTTATAAGATCTCTGAGAGTCATCATTTTAAAAAACCTTTGTTTGCATTAATCTCATGAATTTATCTTTAAGACTTTTGCCTTCTTTTTTTGGATCGATAATTGGTACATCTTTATTTGTAAGTCTTTGAGAAACATTCAAATAACATTTTTTTGCAGGAGATCTACCATCTGAAAGTGTCAGTGGCTCTCCTCTATTTGTACTTATTATTACTTGTTCATCTTCTAAAACAATACCTAGTAAAGGCAAAGAAAGGATTCCTTGAACATCTTCGATGGATAACATTTCTTGACTAGCCATCATGTTAGGGCGAACTCTATTGATTACAAGTTGGATCGGCTGAATATCTGAAGTATTAAGAATACCTATTACTCTATCCGCATCCCGAACTGCGGATAATTCTGGGTTGGTAACAACAATAGCTTCTTTGCAGGCTGCGAGAGCATTTTTAAAGCCATCTTCTACACCAGCAGGACAATCTACTAAGACAAAATCAAAGTTCTCACTAAGTAGCTCACTGATTTTTTTCATATCTTCGGGCTTCATCCAATCCAACATCCTTGGATCTCCAGCAGGTAGAAGAGCAAGATTAGGTTCCTTTTTATGTCTAACCAATGCTTGGTCAAGACGACAATTCTTGTCTAGAACATCTTGAGCCGTATAAATGATACGATTTTCTAATCCTAGAAGAAGATCTAAATTTCTTAAGCCAAAATCAGCATCCAATACAGCAGTTGTTGCGCCGCTATTAGCAAGTGCTATGCCTAGGTTTGCAGTTAAAGTTGTTTTACCAACTCCTCCTTTGCCTGAACAAATTAATATTGTGCGAGTATTCTTCCCCACGATTTTTAAAATTTTACAAATAATAAAGCCACATGCAGAAAGTTAAATGTTTTAAAGATTAAGTAATTCTTAAATTTATTTAGTTTGAATTAATTTATTGCAAATTATTGATTAATTTTTATTTTCGATTAGGTGTGGTTTGATAATTATTGTTTGTTTATCTATTACCGCAATTTCTGGATAATAATTTTTGGGCTTATCCTTTGGTCCAATAGCTATCACATCTGCAATTCTTAACTGTAAAGGGTTTAGATAAAGTGATGCAATAGAGGCATTTTTATTCCCACTTTTCCCTGCGAATGCGATCCCTAGTAATTTGCCCCAAACGTAAATATTTTTCCTAGCGGAAACTATTGCTCCTGGATTAACGTCTCCAATAATGCATAGGTTTCCATTTGAAGATATTCTTTCACCCGATCGTACTGTGCCTTTGTGAAGAATATCGTCTTTTTTTGAATTAAATAGTAATAACTTATTTTTAATCTCTTGTTCTTTTAAAAAAGCTGAATCTATTTTTAAAGACTTTCCACTCAGTATCGTATCTCTATTATTTGAGTAAATGCATAATGAACTAATATTAATTTTGTCAAAATGATTTTTTAATTTTGATAATTTATGAGAACTTATTGACTCATTGACTGCGAAAATTTTTGCTTCTAAAGGTTCCTTGATGGAAGAAAATCTTTTAAAAGTTTCATGAATATTATCTAAATCTAACAAAGAAAAAATTTCTAAATATTTACTTTTAGTGTTTTGTAAAACGATTTCCATTGAATAAAATCTAGGAATTGTTTTTTATTAATGAAATTTCACTTTTTATTTCATTTTTGATTGTATCTGGATAAATAATAAAAGAGCTTTCCTCGGATCTCATTAAAGTTTTTATTAATGCAGAACTATTTTCTAATGCACTTTGATTAGTACCGTCCCATATTTTTAGTGCATTATTAGATTCAAAACCCTTAAAAGACCTTTCCTTAATTCCGCAAAATATTTCTGAATCATAACCATTCTTTTCACATAATTTTGAGGCAAATGCAAGGATTTTTAATCTATCCACCTTACTTAGAAAACTTATATCTGATGCCTTTAATAGATCTCTATCAATAAACATTTTGCATAGTGTAGAAAGTGGTTCAAAAGATTCATCTTTCCACCGAATCAAATGATAATAAAAGGTTACATCATCATTTTTTATGAAATCATCAAAATCAACCTTTGAAGGTGAAAAAATCCATTTATATAGAGAATTATCTAACCAAATATCCTTTCTGGAATTATATTTTATTGTGTGTAATATTTTTTCCAAGATCCATGTTGATATTTCGTTTATCCTGTGATTGTAGATTGTCCTATACATCAAGTTTCTAAGGACAAGGAAATGCTCAATAGCGATTACTCCTTTTGGTTTGATTCCGATATTTCCATCAGGTGAAAAGGTAAGAGCTGAAATTATTCTCTCTAAATCTACTAAGCCATAATAAGTACCTGTGTTATAACTGTCCCGTAAAAGATAATCGAGACGATCGCAATCTATCTCACTACTTATTAATGTTTTTAAAGGGTTTGAAAATAGTTGTTTTGATTGAAATAATTCACCAATTTTTCTGGGTAATTCGTTGTCATACTTTTTGAGGATTGAATTTATTGGAGAATAATTTGTAACTAAGTTTTCAGACCATTGTTCGTGATCGTGCTTGAATATTGTTTCACTGGTATGGCTTAAAGGTCCATGACCTAAATCATGTAATAGAGCTGCTCCATAAAGGACAAATTTATTTTCACAAAATGAAGATTTAATTTCAATTAATCTACTATAAATTTTTCTAGCTATACAAAAAACACCAATTGAGTGAGTAAATCTACTCGATTCTGCCCCATGAAAAAGTAATGATGCCGCTCCAAGTTGTTTTATTCTTCTTAGTCTTTGAAAAGCGACTGTATCAATTAATTCCATAATCATTAATTCTTCTGGCTTTTCTGCATTAAATACTATTTCTTTATGAATTGGGTCATGAAAAATTCTTTTAATACTCATATTTTTAAGATTTTTTTATTTTCAATCTTTAGCCATTTAAAGGTTTAATTTCTTCATTGTTTAATTCAATTGTTTGAACTGAAACTTCTTCTTTTTCTAGAAGCGACCCCAAAAATAATTCTGCATTCCTCACCCATTTATCGTCAGTACTTCCATAATCACTTGCATCCGGTAGATCAAGTGATTTATCCGGAGTCATACCTTGTCCTTGAATATTATTACCATTAGGTGTTAAGTAACTTGCCACTGTTATAGCAATACCACTATCTTCTCCCAAACTTTTGAGGGATTGAATTAAACCTTTTCCATAAGTTTGTTCTCCCATAAGAATTGACCTCTCATTATCTTGTAAGGAACCAGCAAGTATTTCACTGGCGCTTGCGGTACCTTTATTTACTAAAGTCACCATTGGTCCATCAAAAGATGTCTCTTTTTGAGAAATAATTGCATCTTTGATTCCATTTCTATCTTTTGTCTCGACCACAGGTTTCTCACTCAATAATGAGTCTGCAACTGCTATACCTGAGCTTACTAGTCCCCCTGAATTATTTCTAAGATCCAAGATTAAGCCCTCAACCTCTTTCTCCTTTAACTCTTGAAGTGCCTCTTCAACTTTTTTGGGTACGCTTTCGCTGAATTGAGTTATCCTTAAATATCCTATTGTGTGAGAATCGTCTCTTAATCTTTTTGTTCTAACTGGCCTGAGATCTACTGATCTCCTCTCTAGATCAACTTCTCTTATTTCTCCTGATTCGGAAGATAGTTCAACTAAAACTTTTGTCCCTGATTCACCTCTTAATTTAGAGGCAGTACCTGCAAGCCCTAATTTTTCTGATGCGATTCCGTCTACTGTCTCTATCAAGTCCCCGCTTACAATTCCAGCTTCTTCTGCTGGCGAACCCCCAAGAGTAGAGATAACTTTAACTTTGTTGTCATCATCTTCACCTAATTGAAGCCCAACACCATTAATTTCACTCCCAAAATTACTTGATTTCAGTAGTTCATAATCTTTTGGGCGTAAAACTCTCGTGTAGGGATCTTCTAGAGGTCTTAACATGTCTTCAATTGCGGAATAAGCCTCTTCACTTGTTTCAATTTGTTTCTGTAATGTTTTTTGTCTTATCCTTTTCCATTGGATTTCATCAAACTTTTCTGGATCATAAAAACCTTCGTTCACCAAGGTCCAAGCGTCAAGTACTAATTGCTTGCTATCACTGAGAGCATCCACTCTTTCAATCAATAAAAGATTGATAGAAAAAACTATGATCAATGATGCAGTTATCACAGTTTTGAATGTTAAAAGTTTGTTAAAAGATGAATTCATTGGGTTAAGTGTTAACACCAAGTATAAGAATTTTAAGTAAGCTCTTTATATCAAAGCTAATTTTTTTTGGATGGCTAATTCTTCATCTGTTTATGACTGGTTTCAAGAAAGGCTTGAAATCCAAGACATAACTGACGACGTAACTTCCAAGTACGTACCCCCCCACGTAAATATTTTTTATTGTTTAGGAGGCATAACTTTAGTATGCTTCTTAATTCAATTTGCAACAGGTTTTGCAATGACTTTTTACTATAAGCCAACAGTTACACAAGCTTATAGTTCAGTTAGTTACCTAATGACCGATGTAAGTTTCGGATGGTTAATAAGATCTGTTCATAGATGGAGTGCATCAATGATGGTTTTGATGCTAATACTTCATGTCTTTAGGGTTTATCTTACCGGAGGTTTTAAAAGGCCAAGAGAATTAACTTGGGTTACAGGTGTTGTAATGGCAGTCATAACTGTCGCTTTTGGAGTTACAGGTTACTCCTTACCTTGGGATCAGGTAGGTTATTGGGCAGTTAAAATTGTTTCAGGTGTCCCTGCTGCAATACCAGTAATTGGCGACTTTATGGTTGAACTACTTAGAGGTGGAGAAAGCGTTGGACAATCCACTTTGACAAGATTTTACAGCCTTCATACGTTTGTATTGCCATGGTCATTAGCAGTATTTATGTTGATGCATTTTTTAATGATTCGTAAACAGGGTATTTCAGGTCCTTTATAAACTCTTATACTTAAACCATTATCAGTTCTCCATATGTCTACATTAAAAAAACCAGATCTATCTGATCCAAAATTGAGAGCAAAGTTAGCTAAAGGTATGGGTCATAATTATTATGGTGAACCAGCTTGGCCCAATGATTTACTATATATTTTCCCGGTTGTTATACTAGGAACTATCGCATGCGTAGTTGGATTAGCAGTTCTTGACCCTGCAATGTTGGGAGACAAAGCCAATCCTTTCGCAACACCTTTGGAAATACTTCCTGAATGGTATCTTTATCCAGTTTTTCAAATACTTAGGGTAGTTCCTAACAAACTTTTGGGAATCGCACTTCAAACATTAATTCCACTTGGATTAATGATTTTACCCTTTATCGAAAATGTTAATAAATTTTCTAACCCATTTAGAAGGCCTATAGCAATGTCTGTCTTCTTATTCGGAACATTTCTAACCATATATCTCGGTATAGGAGCATGTTTGCCAATTGATAAATCACTCACCTTAGGATTATTTTAGGCTTAAATTCTAAACATATCTAAATCGTTATACTCATTTCTTAAGAAATGATTCATCAATAAAAAACCCACAATTGTCCAAGTTTGATAGGTCCTTGATTGTTGTCCAACCCAAGTTCCTGTAGGACCATCAAAATATTCTGCCCATTCTTGCTTAGGTAATTGATTAAGTTGACACCAATATGATTCCTCTATTAAGGATTTCATTTCTTCCATGAGAATTACATCATCAGAACCATATTTTTTTTGATGCAATAGAACAGCCGCACCAAAAAACCATAGCAAACTCGGCCAATGACCACCATTATGGTAGCTCCAAGGCCAGTTCTTTGGATCTGAACCAGTTTTGTTTTGCCATTCTTCAACATCCATATGAGGGTGACAGATCCTCATGGGCATTTGAGCCATCAAATGCTGTCTGTTATGTAAAACTAATCTAAATAAAGCTCTTTGCTCTTCAGGAGGCAGGACTCCGAACATACATGCTAAAGAATTCCCCAAACTGTAAAATCTAAAGTCTGGCCTTCCTGTCCTAATATTTCCAATTAAGTAGCCACCTCTATTCTCTAGCCAATCTTGTAGCCATGAGGGAACTACTTGAGGTTGAACGTTAAATTCATTGAAGTGTTGATCATCACCATACTGCTCAGTTGGCCTTCTTCTTAAAATTTGCATTGTTTGGCTTGTAACCCAATAATGTTTTAGAAGAAAACTCCCTAAATCCTTAACCCATTGATTTGTAAGAATAAGTCTTTGGTCTAATAGTCTACTAACATGATCAGCTCTACTTAATTCCATTAAGTTGATACAACTTTTTAAACATCCATGAAGTAAAACTTCAACTTCTAGGGGTGCTCCCCATACATCCATAGGTCTATCAATCATAAATGCGCAATCTGGCACAAAAAGTACAGGAGTACCTTCAAATGTTGGGTGTAGAACTAGATCTAGTAGAAGTTGAATACCTCTTTGTACGCTTTGACTTTTTCCGAAGGCATAATCTCCGCTTTTATTGACATAATACCAACATAAAATTGGCCACCATAAACTTGCATCAGCAGAAGTAATCCTCCCTATTGATCTCTGACCATAGTCTCCAATGAGCTTTCCATTCTCTTCAATGAAACTAGTAGGAAATACACCACGCGTTTGGTAATTAGAGCTTTGTAATTCAAGACACACACTTAGAAACTTTTTGACAATTTCGTACCGTTTTTGGGTAATGAGGTAAATCATTACAGGAACATTGTCTCTTAAAAATATTTCTCCGTAATTTAATTTTTTATTTTTTGTTGGGTGTTCTAGTGCAGCAACGCTTCCCACTAACTCGCCTGATATTTCAACCAAAGTCTTTTCGAAGTGTTTTTTTGCATTTGTTACAATTTTCTCTTCATCAGAACTTGGTCTTACTCTTAAATTTTTTTGACTAAATCTTTCTGCCATTTCATTTATATCCCTTTATTTAAGCCTAGTTGTTTAATGAGACTTTGATCAAATAAAAAATTAATAAAAAATTTTTGTATAAAAGGTTGCACAATTACAGTCGGATGGTTTAGTATTTTCTTCTGGGCAGAAATATTCTTTTTGCATTATTCAAGCAGTTGCTTTAAATCTAATTTTTGGTAAATGAGTGAATTTTTTGAAGATTTGATTTCGATCATTATTTTCAGCCAGAAGAAGGGTTTACCCTTCTAAACGAGTTATACACATGTTGTTTAACTCTGCACCTAGAAAATTTAAAAACTTAGGAACTGATGCTTTTATTGCGTCAAGATTAATTAAATTTTTTTTTAGTTATTTCGAGATGTATATGCAATAAAGGTGTGAGGTCCCGTCAAGAATATATATAAATGTCATCAATTGCTAACTTTTGGCTTTGATGCAAACGGATCTGAGATCTTGGAAAGTCACTTTAGAAATATTTTTAATGTGCACTCAATGTAATCCTTAAAATTTAAGGAGGCTGAAACTAAATTCAAAAACTGAAGTTTTTATTTGGATAAAGCAATTCAATTTGAGTAGATTCATCTACAAAAGGATTTGAACACAACGGAGAGTTTGATCCTGGCTCAGGATGAACGCTGGCGGCGTGCTTAACACATGCAAGTCGAACGAACCTTCGGGTTAGTGGCGGACGGGTGAGTAACGCGTGAGAATCTGCCCTCAGGAGGGGGATAACGGTTGGAAACGACCGCTAATACCCCATATGCCTACTGGTGAAATGAATTTCGCCTGAGGATGAGCTCGCGTCTGATTAGCTAGTTGGTGAGGTAATGGCTCACCAAGGCTTCGATCAGTAGCTGGTCTGAGAGGATGATCAGCCACACTGGGACTGAGACACGGCCCAGACTCCTACGGGAGGCAGCAGTGGGGAATTTTCCGCAATGGGCGAAAGCCTGACGGAGCAACGCCGCGTGAGGGACGAAGGCCTCTGGGCTGTAAACCTCTTTTCTCAAGGAAGAAGATATGACGGTACTTGAGGAATAAGCCACGGCTAATTCCGTGCCAGCAGCCGCGGTAATACGGGAGTGGCAAGCGTTATCCGGAATTATTGGGCGTAAAGCGTCCGCAGGCGGCTTTTCAAGTCTGCTGTTAAAGCGTGGAGCTTAACTCCATCATGGCAGTGGAAACTGAAAGGCTTGAGTATGGTAGGGGCAGAGGGAATTCCCGGTGTAGCGGTGAAATGCGTAGATATCGGGAAGAACACCAGTGGCGAAGGCGCTCTGCTGGGCCATTACTGACGCTCATGGACGAAAGCCAGGGGAGCGAAAGGGATTAGATACCCCTGTAGTCCTGGCCGTAAACGATGAACACTAGGTGTCGGGGGAATCGACCCCTTCGGTGTCGTAGCTAACGCGTTAAGTGTTCCGCCTGGGGAGTACGCACGCAAGTGTGAAACTCAAAGGAATTGACGGGGGCCCGCACAAGCGGTGGAGTATGTGGTTTAATTCGATGCAACGCGAAGAACCTTACCAGGGTTTGACATCCTGCGAACCTCTTAGAAATTTGAGGGTGCCTTCGGGAATGCAGTGACAGGTGGTGCATGGCTGTCGTCAGCTCGTGTCGTGAGATGTTGGGTTAAGTCCCGCAACGAGCGCAACCCACGTTTTTAGTTGCCAGCATTTAGTTGGGCACTCTAGAAAGACCGCCGGTGATAAACCGGAGGAAGGTGTGGATGACGTCAAGTCATCATGCCCCTTACACCCTGGGCTACACACGTACTACAATGCTACGGACAAAGGGCAGCAAACTCGCGAGAGCTAGCAAATCCCATAAACCGTGGCTCAGTTCAGATCGTAGGCTGCAACTCGCCTACGTGAAGTAGGAATCGCTAGTAATCGCAGGTCAGCATACTGCGGTGAATACGTTCCCGGGCCTTGTACACACCGCCCGTCACACCATGGAAGTTGGCCATGCCCGAAGTCGTTACTCCAACCCTTGTGGAGGAGGACGCCGAAGGTGGGGCTAATGACTGGGGTGAAGTCGTAACAAGGTAGCCGTACCGGAAGGTGCGGCTGGATCACCTCCTAACAGGGAGACAACAAAATGTTTAATATTATTATTTTGTCACCTTAGGTCGATCGGTATCTCACGTTCTTAATTCGTTAAGAATTTCATTTCCTAAGTTTTTCTAGGTCACACCCATTATTTTTCCTGGGCCATTAGCTCAGGTGGTTAGAGCGCACCCCTGATAAGGGTGAGGTCCCTGGTTCAAGTCCAGGATGGCCCATATCTCTATGTTGGGGGTATAGCTCAGTTGGTAGAGCGCCTGCTTTGCAAGCAGGATGTCAGCGGTTCGAGTCCGCTTACCTCCACTGATTACCACCTCTTACATAACCGGTAAAAAGGAAATGTTTTGAGTTGTGATCATTATTCTGAACGAATCTAGCTTCCTAATGAAATCATTAAGATGCTGGACTCATTGAATTAATTTCATTGTTTTCAGAGAACCTTGACAACTGCATAGATTATTTTTAAAGACAATAAGCATCTTTAATGATGCAGATTTATTATTTGTGCGAATGCATTAATAACAATTCTATTAAGCTGATGCTTCAATTTTTTGAAGTTATTGGTCAAGCTACAAAGGGCTCACGGAGGATACCTAGGCACACAGAGGCGATGAAGGACGTGGTTACCTGCGATAAGTCTCGGGGAGTTGGAAGCACACTTTGATCCGGGAATTTCCGAATGGGGCAACCCCATGTACGGCCAACTGAATATATAGGTTGGTGCGAGCTAACCCAGCGAACTGAAACATCTTAGTAGCTGGAGGAAGAGAAAGTAAATAACGACTCCCTCAGTAGCGGCGAGCGAACGGGGAACAGCCCAAACCGATAGTCTTGACTATCGGGGTTGTGGGACAGCAATATGGATCAACAAGTCTAGAAGAAACGTTTGAATGGCGTGCCACAGAGGGTGAAAGCCCCGTAATCGAAAGATAAGTTGACCTAGCTGTATCCCGAGTAGCACGGAGCACGTGGAATTCCGTGTGAATCTGCGAGGACCACCTCGTAAGGCTAAGTACTACTGTGTGACCGATAGTGAAACAGTACCGCGAGGGAAAGGTGAAAAGAACCCCGGGAGGGGAGTGAAATAGAACATGAAACCGTGAGCTTACAAGCAATGGGAGCCCGACTAATCGGGTGACCGTGTGCCTGTTGAAGAATGAGCCGGCGACTTATAGGCACTGGCGGGTTAAACCGGAAATGGTGGAGCCACAGCGAAAGCGAGTCTTAATAGGGCGTTTGTCAGTGTTTATAGACCCGAACCCTGGTGATCTAACCATGGCCAGGATGAAGCTTGGGTGATACCAAGTGGAGGTCCGAACCGACTGAAGTTGAAAATTCAGCGGATGAGCTGTGGTTAGGGGTGAAATGCCAATCGAACCAGGAGCTAGCTGGTTCTCCCCGAAATACGTTGAGGCGTAGCGTCTAGTGCTCCAGCAGGGGGGTAAAGCAACCATTTCGGTGCGGGCTGCGAAAGCGGTACCAAATCGATATGAACTCTGAATACCCTGTGTGTAACTAGGCAGTCAGACTGTGGGGGATAAGCTCCATAGTCAAGAGGGAAACAGCCCAGACCGCCAGCTAAGGTCCCAAAATTAACGCTAAGTGATAAAGGAGGTGGGATTGCCCAGACAACCAGGAGGTTTGCCTAGAAGCAGCCATCCTCAAAGGAGTGCGTAATAGCTCACTGGTCGAGCGATCCTGCGCCGAAAATGAACGGGGCTAAGCGTTATACCGAAGCTGCGGATAAATTTATTTATGGTAGGGGAGCGTTCTATGTAGGGTGAAGCGTTAGCGTAAGCGGACGTGGACAGCATAGAAGTGAGAATGTCGGCTTGAGTAGCGAAAACATGGGTGAGAATCCCATGCCCCGAAACCCTAAGGGTTCCTCCGGCAGGCTCGTCCGCGGAGGGTTAGTCTGGACCTAAGGCGAGGCCGAAAGGCGTAGTCGATGGATAACAGGTCAATATTCCTGTACCAGATGTGTTTTGAGAAGGGGGACGGAGAAGGCTAACCAGGCCAGATGTTGGTTACTGGTTCAAGCGTTCGAGGCTTTGAGAGATGGAGAAAACATCTTGAGCTAAGGCGTGAGTACGAGCTGCTACGGCAGCGAAGTTGGTGATGTCATGCTTCCAAGAAAAGCCCTATACTCGTTAAGACACAAATGCCAGTACCCGAAACCGACACAGGTGGGGTGGTAGAGAATACCGAGGGGCGCGAGATAACTCTCTCTAAGGAACTCGGCAAAATGGCCCCGTAACTTCGGGAGAAGGGGTGCCAGCGAGAGCTGGTCGCAGTGAAGAGGCGCAAGCGACTGTTTACCAAAAACACAGGTCTCCGCTAAGTCGCAAGACGATGTATGGGGGCTGACACCTGCCCAGTGCCGGAAGGTTAAGGAAGCTGGTTAGCTTTTAGTGAAGCTGGCGACTGAAGCCCCGGTGAACGGCGGCCGTAACTATAACGGTCCTAAGGTAGCGAAATTCCTTGTCGGGTAAGTTCCGACCCGCACGAAAGGTGTAACGATTTGCGCGCTGTCTCGGAGAGAGGCTCGGCGAAATAGAATTGTCTGTGAAGATGCGGACTACATACACCCGGACAGAAAGACCCTATGAAGCTTTACTGTAGTTTGATATTGTGCTCGGGCTCTGAATGCGCAGAATAGGTGGGAGACGTTGAAATAGTGCTTGTGGGTATTATTGAGTCATCGGTGAGATACCACTCTTTTAGAGCTAGGGTTCTAACGCTTACCCGTTATCCGGGAAGCGGACAGTATCTGATGGGCAGTTTGACTGGGGCGGTCGCCTCCTAAAAGGTAACGGAGGCGCACAAAGGTTCCCTCAGGCTGGTTGGAAATCAGTCGTTGAGTGCAAAAGCAGAAGGGAGCTTGACTGTGAGACCTACAAGTCGAACAGGGACGAAAGTCGGTTTTAGTGATCCGACGGTTCTGCGTGGAAGGGCCGTCGCTCAACGGATAAAAGTTACTCTAGGGATAACAGGCTGATCTCCCCCAAGAGTTCACATCGACGGGGAGGTTTGGCACCTCGATGTCGGCTCATCGCAACCTGGGGCTGAAGTCGGTCCCAAGGGTTGGGCTGTTCGCCCATTAAAGCGGTACGCGAGCTGGGTTCAGAACGTCGTGAGACAGTTCGGTCCATATCCGGTGTATGCGCAGGAATATTGAGAGGATTTCTCCCTAGTACGAGAGGACCGGGAGGAACGCACCTCTGGTGTGCCAGTTATCGTGCCAACGGTAAACGCTGGGTAGCCATGTGCGGAGTGGATAACCGCTGAAAGCATCTAAGTGGGAAGCCCACCTCAAGATGAGTATTGCCATGGCTTAAGCCAGTAAGGTCACGGGAAGAACACCCGTTGATAGGCTCTACGTGGAAGCTTGGTAACAAGTGCAGCGGAGGAGTACTAATAGACCGAGGGCTTGACCAAATAAACTTAATTTATTGTTTTTAAATATATAATTTTCTATGCAGTTCTCAAGGTTCACACTATCCTGGTGTTCATGGCGATGTGGAACCACTCCGATCCATCTCGAACTCGGTTGTGAAACGCATCAGCGGCGAAAATATTTAGGGGGTAGCCCCTTGAGAAAATAGCTCAATGCCAGGTAAAAATATTTAAAAGGGTTTACTTTTTTGAGTAAGCCCTTTTTTATTTTTGGCATTTCGGACACCAATGGGTACTTCTTCCAGTAATTCTTTGTCTTTCAATTAAATTTCCACATTTACGACATTCTTTTCCATTTCTCCTATAGACATTTGTCTGTAAACCAAAATTCCCATTTTCTCCTTCCAAGTTCCTAAAATCACTAAATGTAGTACCCCCAGATCCTATACTTTTTTTTAATACAGTTACAATTGACTCTTTGAGCTTTATTAACTCATTTTTTTTTATTGTTCGAGCTTCCCTAAAAGGGGAGATGCCAGCAGAGTATAAACTTTCATCTGCATAAATATTACCTATACCTGCCACGATTGTTTGATCTAATAAAATAGCTTTTATAGATTTTGTTCTTTTTGAAATTACTTTATTAAGGTAATTTGCATCAAAGTCTTTAGAAAATGGCTCTGGTCCTAACGAACCTAATCCTTTAATTATTTTGTTAAGGGAAAGGTCTTTGTTAATCCACCACATTTGACCAAAACTTCTTACGTCAATGTACCTAAGTTCATTATTATTATTATTATCGAAAAATCTTATTCTTGTATGTTTACAAGGATGAGTTGAGTTTTCAATAAATTTGAAATATCCAGTCATTCTAAGATGAACTACAAGAAATCCTTTAATTTGTGAATTTTCTAGAGAAAATTGAGCATTCTCATTGTGAACTTCTTGCAATTGAGCTATTAAATATTTTCCTCTTCTATCCCATTTGTAAATAAGTGAGTTCCGAAGTCCGTTAATGAATTCATCTTTGTTTGGAGGGAATGCAACAGTTGAATCCCTACAAACTTCTACTTTTTTAATAATAAAGTTATTAAGTTTTTGCTCTAAACCTCTCCGAACAGTCTCAACTTCAGGTAATTCAGGCAATTATTTAAGCTTTCTCTAATTCACTTTCAGCGAAATTATTTGTATTTGCACCACCATCTGTTCCACTTATCCCTGCGTAATTAACTTTATCGAATCTTACTACACAGTTATATTTAATACCTGATGTATCAACTGAAGCAACTTTACCTATTTCATTGTACCAATATGATTCTGGTCTTTTTACTCTTACGAGATCTCCTCTTGAAATTGCCATTACTATTAATTTAACTTTTTGTAGAATAACCCATCATTAATATTCTTAGACAAATTATTCACACATATTAATTAAAAGTTTTAACAAAAATCATTTATTAAATTATTTTCAAATTCTTCTTTGGCAGGCTTACTTCCCATCCATTTCCTGCCAGGTATTCTTACATCTAATTCTTCTGTATCACAATTGATTGAAAGAATCAGTTTTTTATTTTCTTGATTTAGTACGTTAAAAACTTTTCTACCTTTAATATCTTTATGTGATTTACTTTGGATCATGATAGGACCATATATTTTTTTATCTAACTCAAGTAAGTCATTATTTTTTTTATTTTCAGATGTTTCATATTTTTCTGAATTATTTGTGTTCTTTTTTCTTATTGTGAGCTTTTGACCAACTTTTATTGAATCAGGATTATTGATATTATTAATCTCTATCAGTTCTTTTACTTTTAAATTATATATGTTCGATATGTCAGTAAGATTTTCACCAGTTTGAACAATATGATAACTATTAATTAAATCTGATTGTTTTGTAAGATTTTCAGTAGATTCGGAGATAATCAGATTTTGGCCAACAAAGATATAATTTTCATCTTTTAAGTTATTCAATTTAATAATTAAATCTTTGTTAATTGAATAGAATTTTGAAATACTTGATATTGTATCTCCACTTTTTACAATATGAATTTTTTTTATTTCAGTTTTTTCTTCAGTAATTGATTCTTTGCTAGCAATATTCTCAATTTTATTTTTTGGTGAAAATATTTTTTCTTCTGATTTTAACAATGAGTGATTAAAAAAATTAATAAATATGGCAATTACTAAAAATGCAAATTTCATAAAACTCACTATTTATTTAAAGATAATCTTTAAATTTAAAATCGCTAGCTTATTGAAAACAATTTAAGTAATTTAAATCTGAAAAATAAACTTTAAAAATTTCTTTACTCTTTTGTAGGGAGGATACCGCAGATTTAAATCAAATAAAAAACCTTTAAAAGTAATAGATTTTTGATTTGAAAAATTGCGAAACCCCTCTTCACCATGAAATTTACCAATACCACTTTGCCCAACGCCTCCAAACGGTAAATTTGGAATAAGGACTGGTAACATCACATCATTTATACAAATTGTTCCTGAGCTGGTGACTTTTGAAATATGATTATGGATTTTTTTATTGCCTCCAAATAAATAGATTGCTAAGGGTTTTGATGTTTGACTAATCTGTTTTAAAGCTGATTCCTTATCATCAATTCCAATTACTGGGAGTAATGAACTGAATAATTCTTTCTGCAAAATATCTGTTTCATTTAATTTAGTTCTCAAAATTGTAGGAGATATTTTCAACTTTTTTTTACTAAAACTCCCCCCAAATAAAATTCTTTTTTCTTTTTTATATCGTTTGAGAATTTCTACAGTTGATGTAAATTGCTTTTTTTCTAATTTTGATAAGTTTTCGGAAATAATTGGATTATCTCCGTAAAAACTTACTATGTATTTCTTTAATTTTTCTATAAAAATATTTTCAATTTCTTTATCTACAAAGATATGATTCGGAGCCATACAGGATTGACCAGAATTAAAAAATTTGCCCCAAATAATTCTTTTTGCAGCCACTTCTAAATTTGCATTCTTGAAAATAATTACAGGATTTGTTCCGCTTAACTCAAGAGTTAATGGAGTTAAGTTTTTTGAAGCTAATTTCATTATAGATTTTCCAGTTTCAGTACTTCCTGTAAAAAAAATGTGGTCAAAATTTTGTTCAATTAATTTTATAGATTGTTTATAGTCACCCTCTACTGTCACTAGGACATCTTTATGGAAATATTTGGAAGTAAGCTTTTTAATAAGTTTTGAGGTCGAAGGACATTTCTCTGAAGGCTTTATAACTGCAGTATTTCCGGCTGAGAAAATATTTACCAATGGCTTTAAAACATAAAGTAATGGATAATTATAAGGACCAAGAATTAAGACACATCCAAGAGGTTCATAAATAACTTGGGAGGATGATGGAAATAGATAAAAAGGTGTATCAATCTTTTTTGGTCGCATCCAAGAATTGAGTTTCTTTTTTATGAGTGAAATTTCTTCTTTCACTAAAAGTATTTCTGAAAGACCTTCAATTTCAGATTTGCCGAGATCAACAAAAAGTGATTTAATTATCTCTTTTTTATTTTCATCCAAAAGTTTAGAAACTATATTGATATGATGGAACCGCCAATTTATGTCTTCAGTTTTACCAGTGAGAACTGTATTTTTTAATTTATAAATGTCTTCTAAATGAAATTTATCAGAAATTTTCATTTTTTACCTTTGAATAGTATTAAATATATCAGAGGATAAATTTTAAATAACTAATGTTTTTAGGCAATTAAATCAATGCGAATGATTTATGAGAAATAATCAAATTTATTAATATTGCCTTTAAAAATTCAAATTTTTCTTGGTTAGTATATTTCTATGAGGGAAAATTTTCTAATTAGATTGATATCTATAAATGAAATCACAGAAGTCACAAACTGGGCAAGGTTAGAAGGATTTTCTCCAGGAATGGATGACGTATCAATTTATAGAAATACAGATAAACAAGGGGTATGGGTAGCTTGTCTAGACAATAATCCTATAGGCTCTATCGCGTGTATAAAATATAATTCCTCATATGGTTTTATAGGTTTATTTATCGTTAAAAAAGAATTCCGAAATAATGGATATGGAGTGAGATTATGGAAACATGCCCTCGAATATTTGAAAAATGTTGATTGTATTGGTCTTGAGGCTGCCCCAGATAGATTAAATGATTACGCAAAGTGGGGGTTTAGAAAATCTTCCATTACAAATCGATGGAAATTAAATGGTTCTAAAGATTTGCCATTGAGAAATTTCTATAAAGATCAATTTCATTCTTTTAAAGTTGTCCCGGGTAATAAAATTTCTTCTGAAGCAGTCTTAATTTATGATGATCAAAGAGAACCTAGTCCCAGACCACATTTTCTAAATGACTGGTTGAAAAATTCTCATGGTAATGTCAGTGCAATTGTCGATAATAATGGGATGTGCCATGGATTTGGCAGGATAAGACCTTGTGTATTGGAGGATAATGAGCAAGGCTGGAGAATTGGCCCACTTTTAGCGGATACTCCACCACTTGCTGAATTATTAATAAGGGAGTTAATTGGTGATTTAGATGCTCAAATCTTATTGGATTGCTCTAATCTGAACCCTTATGCAAATTACCTTTTATCAAGTTTGGGATTTGAGGAAATATCAAAAACTTACAGAATGTATAAAGGCATTCAACCTCCCTGCCCTATGAATCAAGTATATGGACTTGCCTGCTTGGAACTGGGTTGATTTCCTTTAAAGCGTTCATTTCCCCTCTTGTTTCTGTAATACTGAAAGAAGTTTTTTTGATTAAGATTAACTTCCAGAAGGTTTCAAAATTTTTTCTACAATATCGGCGTTGATTATAGTGATCTCTCCATTGTCAATATTGGCAACTTGAAACAAGGTCCATGAATTTGGATTTCTAGCTCCTCCAATACAGTCGATAACTTGACCGACCCAATAATTTTCATCCTTTTCCTTAGTGCCTTCGCAATTTTCTTTTTTAATTGCGACATAATCACCAGGCCTAACGAAAAGAAACTCAGGAGTTGCTGAGCTCACAATAAATAACTAATAGTACATATATACTATAGTAAGTTATTAGTTTTGTTGCTGAACTTTGAATTATTTAGCAAACTAGGGGTAATTCAAAAATAAAATGGAATCAACTGAAATTGCTATATTTTCAACATTATTGGGGTTAATCCTTGCTTTAACTGACGCTTATATAGAAAGAAATATTCCCGGATAATATTTCCAATTCATTTTTAAATTAAATAAGATTTAAGCTGGTCTAATATGTCGGCACGGTTGGAAACTAATTTTGTAAAAACTAAATATATCAATCCTCCCATTGCAAGCCTTCCGTTAATTTTTTCTAACTGCTTTAGTTTTTTCAAAAATTACCCTTGCTTTTAAGTAAAATTTAAAGGGTGTAGGAAATAAAAAAGTATTAATTACTTCAAAATTAAAAAATTTTTAAAAGTTTATAGAAAAATTATTTCAAACATGAATTAAATTTAAAGCCAAGCTTCTTTCATCTCAAGATAAAGTCTCTCGCTCTCAGCAGAATTAATTTTGCTTTCTGAATAAGATTGTTGCTGTTGCTGTTGCTGCTGCTGAGTTGAGTTAGTATTAGGATTTTGGACTTCGCTCATTATTGAGAAATGAAATTTGTGTTTATTCTCTCATATTTAAGGCTTTTTTTGCCAACTTAAATTCTTAAATTTTATTTAAATTTTCTACGTTTTTAATTTTCCTGTTTTGAGTTAATTTATTTCGCTACAGTAGTTTTGGCATATAGGAATTTAACTTCCCAATATACAATTCCTAGGAAGATAGCACTTGCAATAATAATTTCAGAAATGACTAGCATTTTATTTTTCAATACTAATTTAATTTTGGTATCAATTTACACAGAATGCAATAGGTACTAATTACAATTTAGATTTTAAAAAATCTTATTTAATAAAATAACGCGTCGAAATATTATAAAATTTTAAGTTAGATACATATTATTTTATTTCCGTGGGAAATTTCATAAATTCAATAACTCTTATACCTTTAATACCTTTAGCAACCTCTTTATTTATTCTTATTTTATTGGCTAGTTTTAACAGAACACTTAACAGGTTAACAAAACCAGTTACTGCACTGGTTGCATTATCTTTATTAAGTTCTGCTTTTATAAGCTCATTTGACTATTTTAAGAAAATAGAAGAAGAATTAGTTTTATCTGAATTTCTCAAATTTTTTGAA
The DNA here is from genome assembly GCA_000635535.1 of Prochlorococcus sp. scB243_496M6. The sequence continues at coordinate 39,127 of JFMF01000082.1, forward strand.
GAAAAAAATTTAGTTATACATCTCAATTTAGTAAATGAAAAAATTATAATTTTTTTCTCGTTAATAATGATATTAATTATTGGAATATCTTTTTATAAATTGCCTAGAAAAAAAGGTTATGTCTCATTAATGATTAGCTTAGGATTAATTTCTTCTTCGGTGATTCTCTCAATATTGCTAATAGATTTCTCAGCACTAATCTAAACTGTTGTAAGCATTGACAAAGCTTGGTTAAGTTCTTGGACATGATTTAATTCATCTTGAGCAATTTCCTTTATTTTTTGATCATTTGGATTGTCTATTAAATATTTGGAATAAGTTTCAAATGCATGTTCTTCGATTTTTATGTTGACGTCATAAGCATTAGCTGGAGAGAAAAAATAATAAAAAACCATAATCCAGTAATAGACAAGCACAAGGTGTCTTGCAAAAAATCTATCAATCCAGAACCTATCTCCTCCTCTTTTTTCCATTTCTTTAAGATGCTCAGTTTCGTTAATAGCTTGATAAAAATGTTCTTTCATTAAAATCATTGTTTTTTCATTTTTAATTCCTAAGGATTCTTTAAAATGAAGAACTGAAAGAAATGCAAAATAAGGAGATCTAGCTATTACTTCTAAAACCCAAAATCTTTGTAAAGATCTACCAGAGTATATGAAGTCTAAAAAGTTAACAGTACTATTCAAAATCAAAGAATTTAATTTCTTCATAAATACCTTTTTCTTTAAGTATAATTACTCAGCCACTTTAGGTCTATAAAGTATTTAAGTAATTAACCAAAAATTAATATTTATATTCTAAAAATTGTTACTTCCATTGAAATATTTTTTTTTCATGCATTAATTGGATAGATAAAAATTTTATATGACAACCACTGAAAAAATTGCAAATGCCAAAAAGAGGATTGATGAATTAGAAAGACTTATAAAATATTGGAATGATTCAGAACGTGATGAGGCAAAAATAGTAAATTTCAATATCAACAGTGTAAATAAAGTTGCTTAGATTTTGATGATTAAGGCTGATTAACTTATCTACTTAAGGTGATTTAATATCTTTTAGATTTCGAATATTGTTTAATTTATAAATAGAGCAATTAAACCTATTCTCAAAAACGGTAAAGAAGAAATAATCTAAAAGAAAAATCTATATGAAAACCTTTTCAAAAAAATATTTAGTTCCAATTAAATTTATACCATGGGTTTTTTGGGTATTTATATCTTTTATGAGTATATATTTGTGTAAGATAGCCTGGGTAAATTGAATAATTAATGAAACTAGCTTCTTCTTAGCCAACCAGGAGCACCTCCAAACCAATCCGATATATCATCTTCATTTGGGTTGAAATGATTTTCTTTATCTAGTCCATCTATCCCAAATGATTGCAAGAGGTTATCAATCCCTCCATCATTTTTTGTACCATTCCTTCTAAAGCTGTTAGCTTTTTTCAGCCAAAGAGAAATTGTAGAGTTATGGTGTGCAAATTTCTCAACATATATCCTTTCTTCTAATGTAATTGATTTATCTTGAGCAATTCTTTTAATTATTCCTTGGATCTTTAATCTTTTTGAATTACTAAGAAGCATTTTCAATGTATACATTATTCTTTTTATAGGAAGGATTACTAAAAATATCTTGTCAATGTTAATTTCAACAAATTAACCCTCTTAAAAGGTTTTTAAGCAAGAAAAGTTTTAAGACACTAAAAAAAGGGATCAATAAGTTACGCACGATACGTTTATTCATTTATCAAACTTATAATTCCTACAAATTAGATAATAAAAATCAATCCATTTATGAGGATACTTAAAACTTAAGATAAGTGGATGCAGTTGTTGCGCTATAGTAAAAATGTACTAACATTAGTACAGATGTATTATTAAGATATGAAAGTGATTTCATCTTCTCCTTATGCCCCTTTTAATTCAAAAGAGTGGAATTCTCTAATAAGCAAAAATTCAAAGTTTGAAAATACTCCAATAAAGATTCAAAAAAAAATTTATAGGACTTTTACTCTAAAAAAAAATGAAAAAGATGAACTTTTGCAAGAGAAGTATGAATTGCATAAACAAATGCAACTTGTATTCGGATAGAAAATATTAACTAACAATCTTTTTTTTGAATATTATTTTACGAGATCCAATTTTTTGTTAGATTAGTAGAAATACAAGAAGGATTTAATTTGGCTGTAGATCGAGAACTTTTAAAAGAAGTTACCCAAGAACTTTGGAATACCGTAAAAAAACTAAGACCTGAAATTGATCGGCAAACTCGACTTCAATTAGTTTTAAAGGCCTTATTAACAATTGGAGATTTGCCAGATCAAATGCAAGCTGCCATGGTAGTAGGTGTTTGCGCAGAAATGGATAAGAGTGATGTTGATAATGTTGGAAATAATTCGCAAACTCAAGATTCAAGCGGAGTTGATACTTCTACAGGTAGAAAAGTAGTCAGAAGAAGTTCAGCTAAATAAACCTTAAACTATCATCCTTTAATTTTCTTTGATTCGTTTTTATTAAGTCTATTGAATAGGTAATATGAAATTACAAGTAAGAGAGGAACGAATATTGAATGTAAAGTCATCATTAATTCTGTTTGGCCCATTCCTATAAGATTTGACTCGCTTGGAAGTTGTTCTGACCAAGTGCCAACTAAATGCCATGCTTGAGGAATTGATAAGAAAAACATATAAGAGCTATAAGTTAAGTTTATGTTCAGATAAAGACTATCATTATTGAACGTTTTTGCTTTCTTTATTCTTATTTCTTAACTAAGTATTTGTAGAGTTATAAAAAAGAACTTGATTCATAAATTTATTTTCTTAAGAAGAGTTTTAAATTCTTTTTTACCAATAATTTTTTCAGCTGCGTAAGCGCCACTTGCTGAAACAGCAGGAATTCCAATACCTGGAAATGTACTTGCACCGCAAGTAAATAAATTTTTCACTGGAGTTTTGCAGCCTGGGAAAAGACCTTTTGCTGCAGATAATGCAGGGCCATAACTACCGCAATAGGTATTTGTGAATTTTTTATGAGTGATTGGGGTTCCTATCATCTTTAAATCAATCCTTTCATCAATATCAGGGATGAATTTTCGCAATGCATTAAGGAATATTGAACATCTTTCTTCTTTCAAATTTTTATATTCTAAGTCCTTTGGATTTAGGTTTTCCCAAATTTCCCAAGGTTCATTTGCGGGAGTATATCCATGAAGAACATGTTTCCCTTTAGGGGCCATATTTTTATCTAAAACAGATGGGATTGAAAATACAGCTATATTTCTTTCTGCGGTTATACCTTTTTCCCAATCATTAACATGTATCGCATGTATTGGCAAATCTTTAAGACCATCAGCATTAAAACCTAGATGTATATGAAGGAAAGAATCACATTTATTAGGGTTCAAAACTTTTGTGTCCCATCTTTTTGAAATTTCATTTGGAATTAACTTTTTTAAATTCCATATATCAGTATTAGTGACAACAGATTCACAACTATAACTAGAACCATTATTAAGAGTTATACCTGTGGCTAAATTTTTATTGAAGTTAATTGTCTTTACTCTCGAAGAAAGAATTAATTCTCCTCCATTTTTTTTAAATCCATTAATTAAAGCTTTTACGATAGATTCACTACCTCCTTTGGGGTATTCAAGGTATGAATTTGGTTCAAACCATTCGTTAAATAAAGTAGCCATCGCAGCTGTATTTGTATCATGCATTGACATACCACTTATCAAAAAGCTCAATAAATCAACCCAATTTCTGAGAAAAGGATCCTCAAGATGATTATTAACTAAATTCCCAAAGCCTTTATTAATTTTTGGTATTTGATTGATATTAGGTAAAAATTTTGAGGTTAAATTTATTAGATCTAAGAAATTTATTGATTCGGGAGAAAATGAGAGTAAAGGTATTTCATTTATTATTTGACTAAGAGGTTTTATTCCGGAAATAAATGATTCCCATTCTTTAACAGACTTCTCACCTCTTAAAGTTTTAATTGTTTTTTTAAAAGGTTCTTCCCCCACATCAAGATTAAAATTGCCTTCTGGGACAATTACTTGCCAACCTTTGTATTGAAATAGTTCAACTTCTTCATCAAGTAATTTAAGAATTTGCCCTAGGGGATTAGTTGTCGGCCATTTACCTATTCCACTCCACAATGAAGGGCCTGATTCGAAAGTGTAACCTTTTCTTTTGAAACTGTGTGCAACACCTCCCGGCTGTGTATGTGCTTCACAAATAAGTACTGTTTTACCAGATAAAGCTAGAATTGAACCACAGCATAATCCACCTATTCCACTACCAACTATTACAACATCGTACTTCTTCATTAAATATTTACTTTAAACTTCTCGTAAAACTAGTGAGTTTTAGACGAATGTATTAGTTGAAGTTGTGATGCTTAGGACAACAGCAAGGAAAAATATGTAAGGGACAGCTTTTAAGGGTATGTATCCTTGACTTTTAGAGATAAAATCCATTGATTTAGTTACTTTATGTAAATATAATAACTAGATCTTGTTCCTTATGTGTGCCAAGAAATTATTTTTTTGGAAATATATTGAAACAAAGAAATCTTTTTGGGGAGATTTTCAACTAAGAACATTTTTTATGAAGTTATCTTAGTATTTGATTCTTAGATTAAAATCTATTATGAAAAATTTTCCTGATATTAATGAGATAAAACTATTAGAAAAAAATTCCCAAAAAAATGGTACCGGAATTGTATATGAGGAATTGTTAGGAATATGGAAGTTTAAGTATGTATGGGGAAAGAAGTCAGATGAAATCAAAAATATACCCAGTTCGATTCTCCAAGTATTGTCAGCAAGACTCGAATTGAAAAGTAAAAATAAAGATGATCAAATAAAGTACGAAATAAAAAATTCAATTAATTTCGGATTATTAAATATTACTTTTATAGGCAGCGCAGAATTAAAAGGTATTAGACCTTTATTGGCTTTCTATTTTGAAGAATTGAAAATTAGTATTAGTAGTTTTCCTATATTTAATAAGGAATTAAAAAAACCAGAAGATAAAAAAATGCCTTTTTTCTCACTTGTAGGAATTAGCACTAAAGATAATTGGTTATGTGCTCGCGGCAGGGGCGGAGGGCTTGCAATATGGGTTAAGTCTTAATTTAGTGGTATTCTCCTGGATGATCTACCTTTCTTACTGTAACTTTATCAACTTTTTGTCCATTAAATCTTAAGAGATCATCTCCTGAAAAGTAATAACCTAAGCTTTGACCTATTAGGGCTACATCATCTGCTGTAGAGGATGAAGTAACCTGCTTTTTTAATTCTTCATCAGATTGCATCTTAATTAAGAATTTTCTTATTTCAGAAAAACTCATTACTGGAATTTGATTGATTGATGTTAAAGAAATTTATAAAATCTTTTTCTTAGCAAGAACAAGATAAATAGATAATCATTATACTATTTTTATGACTTACTTATTCCTCTATATAGTTTGCATAATTTTAATATGGTGGACATATCGTGTCGGTTGGCTTGAGGCGCTCAAAACAGTAGTTAAAGTTATAGTCCCCTCAGCGCTTATTATTTTATTTAACTTAAAAGCCGGAAGATTACTTTTTAAAAGTCCTTTAGTCGGTTTATTGAGCGCTTTGCCTACCTCTATTTTTATTTTTAGAGGTTCATTACCTTTAGTTAGTTACATAAATAACTGGATTGAAAATAAAATAAATAAGTATGATGATTCGGAAGTTATAGATACTGATTCTGTGCCTTTAGATGATTAATTTAATCAAATCCAAGAAATAATTCTTTGTGTACAACAAGAACATCAAATAAAGTTGTTCCATTGATAGGACTTAATGGGATTTTGTCTATATTCAATGCTTCTGCGCAAATTAAATGAGCATCCCATTTTGTATTGTGATCACTTATTTCAATTGACCACTCAATTACTTTTTTGAAATGATCTGGCATTTCCGAACCAATTTTTCTGCAAATTTGACATAGAACTGACAAAAGAGGAGGTTTTGATGGCCTTTTTAAATCTTTAACTAGACTAGGTTGTGTAAAAACACTTGTATAGCGGATATAGTCTATCAATTCATATTCTTCTTTAGTAAGAGCTGCTTTATCTAATGCTCTTTCAAATTCGTCTATGGGGGTTATGGGCCTATCCAAGATATTATTTTTTGCTATTTTATGAATCTATTTTTTCTTGATTAATTTCGTTGGTTTGATTGCTTTCTATAGACTTAGGAGATTCATCTTTATATTCTTCATTCATAACTTGGTCGATTTCATTTTGAAATTCATTCGACGCTTTTTTAAGACTTTTCAAAGTTTTACCAAGCTGTTTTCCTAATTCTGGAAGCTTTTTGGGACCAAAAATTAAAAGAGCTAAAATAAGTATTACAGTAACTTCAGGCAAACCTACACCAAAAATATTCATAACTGATAACTATTTAACTAATTAGGAAATCTATTATTAAATATAGTCAAATCATGAGAAAATTTCATTCTCGGAAAAGCTTTTTTTAATATTAAAAAATTTTGAAAAATATTATTGTTATTAATACTCCTTTAAAGAAAACTAACCAAAGTAATTGATAATCACTCAATTTGAATTTTTTTTGGTACCAATTTATAAGAGTTTTATGTTTATCTATTAATTTTCTCATTTTCACCGAGATTATTTATTGTTATCACTTATTTTATCTTAATTTCTTATATTATTTTATAGAAATCCTAGATTCTACTCAAGTTGGATTATTCTATTAAATTTTAATTTTTTTCTAAATTATTGAAACTATTCGCTAAATATTTACTATTTAAAAAAATGAAATACTTATTTGTTGTTTTTTACCTTTTTTTTCTAATTTATCCAGCTGAATCCGTTACCACAAAAATGTTTAAAGTATTGGATACGTGTGCAAGATACCGACTTGGTGAGATTAATGCTAATGAGGCTATAGAAAAACTAAAATTAAGATTAACGAATTCTTCCGCTAGTCAGCCAAAGGACTTAGTAAAAAAATATTGCTCAGTATTTACTCCAAATGAAAAAATTGAATTTTAATCTTAGAAATACATTTTTAATTATCCTTTTTTGAATAATCTTTAGCTTTGTTTCGTATTTCTTTAACTTTTTTAAAATTAGTTATTTTTAAGTTTAAAATAACTCCCAAAAAAAGAATAAGAAATAAAAAAATATAAATAATTAATTCCATATTATTGAATTAATAAATTCACCCTAGTTTATTTCAATAATTTTTTAGTATCTTTTAAAACAAAAAAACTGACTTTAATATCAGTTATTTTCTTTAAGGCCACAAAAAAAACATATTAACCTCTAATATGGAACTTTATAAGAATCATTGTGCAGATTGGAGATAAAATTCCAGATTTTTCTTTACTGGATCAAAATGGAGTTAAAAGATCAAATAAGGGTTTAAAAACCCCCCTTGTTTTGTTTTTTTATCCAAAAGATGATACGCCGGGTTGCACTATAGAAGTTTGCGGATTTAGAGATAAATATGACTTATTTAAAGTATTAGGGGCACAAGTTTGGGGAGTAAGTAATGGAAGTACCTCAAGTCATTTGGCATTTGCTAATAAAAATAAATTACAATATCCACTACTTTGTGATACGAATGACTCTCTAAGGAAAACTTTTAAAGTTCCTAAAGTATTAGGTTTTATGGATGGTAGGGTAACTTACGTTATTGATCGCGAAGGAACAGTTAGGCATATTTTTAGAGATTTATTGAATGGTCCTGAACACATTAAAGAGGCTATTAGAGTACTTAAGGAAATTCAAAATCAATAAATTTTTATTCAAATAATTTTAGATTAATAAGTTTTGTTTTATTATAGTTTCAGCTTTTTTTTATATATGGAGAAAATGGGAATGCAGGCTGTTGATCTTGCTATTCAAAATGGAGTGGATCTTGACGGTACTCCAATCCCTCAAAAAATGCTAGATCTATACAATAGAATAATGGATGAGGAGAATAAAAGACAAAGGAGTGGTGTTAAAAAATCAATGAGAAATAGATGCGTCAAAACGGGTTCTAAGCATTTTGATAAAGAAACATTGAATCAATTATTAATAGAATCGGGATGGGAAGGTCTCAAAGAAAAGGAAATTTTATTTTTTTATAACTAAAAAAAGTTTAAATTATCTTAAAAGATTATATATGGTAATTCTTTACTTAAATTAAAAAACTGAGAACTAATAAAATATTTTTTAGATCTAATTTTTTTAAATTATTTAAACCATCCTTTTTTGGTAGTGGATATTATTTTCTCTTTTTCAGCTTTTGTTTTATTACTTGCTTTTTTGAAAGCCAAGTTGGCTTCTATAACTGTAACTATTGATATGAAAAAAAGACCAGAAATCCCAATTATTTGTTCATTTTGAGAAGGCTCTGAATCACCTTGTAAAAAAATACCTAAAGCGAACCAAGCACTATTAGCAGTAAGGGTAAAAAAATAGGGTTTCCATCTTCTTTGATATAAGTAACCCGATCCTAAACCAGGAAGAAAATTTAAAAAAGATGCTACCCAGCCTTTTGAAGTTGCAAGTATTTCGTCTCTTGAGGGATAAGACATTTATATTAGGTATTTATTAAATGCGAATTTATATAAGCGAAAGATATTGCTGCACAAATGACCCAACTAAAGGGTAAGAACATTCTTATTTTTTCTTTGTTGTTATTCATTTTTTAATTATGGAAAATATTTTTAAAATCTGTGGATTTAATATATCCCTTAAAAATATAAGAATTAAAAAAGACGGTTTTTAACCGTCTTTGAAAAAAGTAATTTCTCTAAAAATAAATTATTTATCTTTTGAGGCTGAGAGTACTTTAAGTTCTTTTTTTACTTCTTTTTCTCTCTCTTCAAGATGTTTTAGTTGAGCTTTAAAAGCATCTTCAAGTCTTACTTTTTGTGTTTTAATTTCATCAAGCTCTTCTTGATGTTGGTTTTTCTTTAACTCCTTCATTTCACTATCGGAAATAACATATACAGGGCGATATGAAGGTGTTTCAAAAAGAAGATCAAACATTGAATACATAAGTGACCTTTGAATTAGTACAAATTAAATATCTGATAATTCTTTGAAATATGAAAGGATAAATACCGAAGATATTTATACGGCAAATACACCGAATTTCGGTTTACCTAACTTAACCGCCCAGTATTTACCGATCGAATTTTAAGGTATGTTTTAAAGTATAAAGAAGATGATACTAAAGATCTAAATTAAAAAGAACTAAAAATGGATTTAAAAATTACTAAAACACTAGTAATCCCATCCAACGAAATTAAGTGGCGATTTTCCAGATCCTCCGGTCCTGGAGGACAAAATGTAAATAAAATTGAAAGCAGAGTAGAGATTATTTTTAATTTAGAAGATTCCAAAGTATTAAATGATTATCAGAAAGAAATTCTTAAGAGAAACTTGAAAAAAAAATTAGTGAATAATAGCTTATGTTTAGCGGTTCAAGAACATAGAAATCAATTATTAAATAGGCGGCTAGCTTTAATGAAATTTAGTTCAATAATAAAAAATGCTTTAAATAAACCTTTTAAATTAAGAAAATATACCCAACCCACTAAAGCATCACAAAAGAAAAGAGTTGAGGTTAAGAAAAAACGTGGCGAATTGAAAAAAAGTAGACAAAAAGAAAAAACATATCAAATATGAATAAACTAAATAAATATTTCTCTCGCAAATTGTAATGAAAGCATATTATTAATTTAATTTCATTTTGGATTTTTGAATACAACTAATGATTTCTGGTTAATTGACTCCAATTTTGTAGGGGTGATGCGTTTCTACAAAGATAGAGATAATTCTGATAAATCTATTGATTATATGTTTATTGAAGAAGGAATTATTATGGGAATTCATGGTGAAAATCCTCCATTAATGAAAACTAGAAAAAAAATTGTTATTGAAGAAGCAAGAATATTATGGCAAAAATTGTTAAATGAAGGTTGGCAAAAAACTAATAAAAAATGGTGAGGAAACTCTACAAAATTTTTTTTTAATTTCAGAAAATAAATGAACCTTTAGGGTATAGCCTGGAAATCTTTTTCTGCTGTAAATATTTCTTTTTTTTGATGTCGTTTTCATATCTTCTCAACATCATTAGATAGTTAGTAACTCCAAAAATTATTAAATAAATAATAAATCTTATTCCTGCCTCGAAGTTCATATGAGTATTAAACTTTATTCTAATCTGACAATTACTAATTAAAAATCAATCGGTATTTATATCTAATTAAAACGTCTAGTAAAAATTTTTTTTGATTTTGCTGTATAAAAAATACATAACAAAAATAATATTAAAATTGCACTAAAGCTTCCGATTGGGTTTGGAATATTTTGTGTAAAAGGCCCTGCTAAAAAAGAAGGTGTATTTTCTTTGAATTCTATTAATCCATTATTTAATAAAAACCAAATACTCACAAGTCCTCCATGAATTCCTATGCAATTCCATAAAGAGCCTTTATTTCTAATTTTTACTAATGATAGAAATATCCCAAGTAAAATAAATCCCAAACGTAATCCTACTATGTTCCAAAAGATCTCATTTGATAAATTATGAACGAAGCTAAAAATTATAGCTTGTAAAGCTATTGATACTTTTGTACCATATTCAAATTTTAATTCTTCTAGTAACCAGCCTCTAAAAATTATTTCCTCTGCTAATCCAACACCTAATCCCAGTACAATAGAATTTAACAATATTATTGGCGAGAATTCACCTATCCAAGAAATATAATTTTTTTGCAATAGTGGTACCAGAATTAGAATTATTAAAACTAAAGCAAATAAAATACCTTGAGAAAAATTGAAAAAGTTTTTCAAGAATTTATCTTTTGTTATCCCAAGAATTATCCAAGCATTTGATTTGTTTCGTTTGATATTAAACCAATATGGTAGTAAAAAGAAAAAAAGTAAGAAAGTAATAATAGTACCAATTAATGATAAATTATCTTTTTGAAAATTAAACAATAAAAGTGGCTGAGATAAAGCCCAGCCAATTCCGTAAAGAATAGGAATAAAAAATATAGTGGATAAAAATCTTGGTCTTAAAAGAAAAAAACTTCTAATTAGTATCATTAAATTTTTCATTTTAGTTTGAATATTAATTAATCCCAGCCTTTGCCTTTTATTATTCTAACTACTTGTTCAAAAAGTTTTAGCTTTTTCTTTTTACTATAATTTATGTTTTTTGAAAGATTAGATAAATCTTTATAAAATTGCCGAGTTATTTTATCTTCTTTATCACTAGGCCATAGTAAGTCTGAGCCCTCTTCATATTCTTCTTTATATCTTTCTTTATTCAAATTTTTTTTATATCTTAATAATTTAAATTTTACTTATTGCAAATGCTAAAAAGTGATGTTTATTAAATTTGTGTATTTATTTAAAATTTATGCTGATTAATCTTTCAACTTTAGTTTTTACATTATTATCTCCATTGCTTATTTTTGCAGTAATAGTATCGGTTTACTTATTTCATTAGGAAGTATTTACAAATAAACTTAATTAATTTAAGGGTGTATTATGCCTACTTTTTCTAATGCAAATGATAAAACTGCAATTACAGCCATTAGTGTTAAGATCTTGTTCTTTTTGATGAAATCCATAATGCATATTAATAATCTTTTATTAAATTCTTATATAAAATAATGAATAATAAAAATCATTATAGCAATTACAATGGAACCCATATATATAGGAGATTTAGTTCCCTCAATAGCTTCTTATAAAAAGATAATTGAAAAATATGATAAAGGTATAAAAGAAGGGGAATTTTATGAAGAACCTATTGGAGGGGATTTTAATTACCCTGATTGGTAAATATGCTTACTACAAAAATAACTTTTGCTTTGGCAGATTGGATTAGAGAGTGGCGTAAGTGCCGTGATAAGAATCCTTCTATTGATGAGTGTGTAAAATTTGTTCAGTGGAAATTAGAAGATTATAAACTTTCTGATAGTGATAAAAGAATAATTGAATCTATTTTGCTCTATGAATCAGAATAAATAAGGGATTATAGACTTTAATTTTTATATTTATCTATAAAAAACAAAGGATCATTAAAATCCTCTTACAAATTAAGAAAAAAGTAAATCAGCATATTTACGGATTTACTGAAAATATAAAAAGGAGTAATTTATAAATGTTGAGTTCGGAGGCAATCTAAATGATTGATAGTCCGCCTGAAATTTAGCAAATTCCAAAATATAGGAAGCGTATTCCTGAGAATGGGATTATTCGAAAATTAAAGTTCAATCAATTAGTCTGATAAGACTTCGCTTTATAATTACTTGCGACAATAGGGACTGAAATTATCGAGATAAATCCCCGAATTCACGTATTCTAGGTTTATGAGTAAATAGACTTTAAAATATGTAATTTTATATCCTGTAAGAAGGAAATCAAATATTACAAAGGACTGTACAATCAGTCCTTTTTTTGTTTAACAAATTTTTTCTAAACTAGACTTCTTTTTGGATATTATGAATTAATAAAGTGATTAAAAATATTTCAAAATGAAAGATCAATTCTTGTTTCCAAAAATTGAAGTACGTGAAAAGGGTTTTTTAAAAGTAAGTGATATTCATACTATTTATTGGGAAAGATCTGGAAATCCAAATGGCCAAAAAATTCTTGTTATTCATGGAGGTCCAGGAGGAGGAAGTCAACCAAGATATAGAAGATACTTTGACCCAGATAAATTCGATATTATTCAATTTGACCAAAGAGGGTGCGGTGCTTCAACTCCTTTCTCCGAATTAAAAGAAAATACGACAAATCATTTAGTTGATGATATTGAGAAATTAAGGATCCTTTTAAAAATAGATAGTTGGCATTTGTTTGGTGGATCTTGGGGCTCAACACTTTCACTTATATATGCGATTAAAAATCCCTCAAGAGTTATCAGCTTAACTTTGCGAGGAATATTTTTATGTAGAAAGTTTGAATTATTGTGGTTCTATCAATATGGTGCAAGTGAGATATTCCCCGATGAATTTGAAGAATATATTTCTGTAATACCAAAAGAAGAAAGAAATGATTTAATAAGTTCTTTTTATAAATATCTAACATCATCAGATGCAAATCTTAGATCAAAAGCAGCAGCAGCTTGGACAAAATGGGAACTCTCAACAAGTCATTTAATAAATAAAAAATTTGATTTTGATAAGTCTGAAGTTAATTCTTTTTCAGATGCCTTTGCAAGGATCGAATGTCATTATTTTATTAATAATATTTTCTTAGAGGATGATTTTATTTTGAAAAATATAAAAACAATAGAATCGATTCCAACAAAAATAATTCAGGGTAGGTATGACGTAGTTTGTCCTGTTAGGAGTGCTTGGGATCTAAATAAAAAATTAAAGAATTCTGAATTAATTATTGTTGATGATGCTGGTCATTCAATGAGTGAAAAAGGTATTACTATCCAACTAATAAAAGCTGTAAAAGGAATTCAAAATCTCTAAAAGATAGAATATTACTTTAAAAATTAAAGTCCATTATCTTCAATATTTTGTGCAATACTCCTAAGAAGTTCGACGATATCAGAATCTTCGCATTTAGTATCTTCTTTGAGCAAAATGCACTCGTCTCTAATACTTACATTAGTACTCCACCATATACCTGAACTATTGGTATCGTCCCATTCAAATCTTTCAGACATAATTAATAAAATCTAATAAATACATTAAAGCTTGCATTAGTTCATCGTGGATTTATATATTTAATTTCAAAATTTAAAAAATTTTCCTAGGCGCTAAAAGGAATCTAGAAATTTCTGACAATAAAATTTAGAAATCTAGTTTCAGTTCGTATTGTTTTCCCTTTTCCTTAGAAATAATTTTTTTATTATTTACATTTTTTCTTGGTCTTTTTCTAGAGCCATGCTTTAAATAAATTTCTTTTGAGATATCCCAATATCCATCCTTTTTAGTGATTTCCTGAATTTTCTTCTTTGCAGTTTTAGTGCTATTTGGGATGTCAATTATTGGTCTTATGTAATCAAGTTGTTCATATTCTTTTTGATTAAATCTAGATAATAGCCATGGTTCATGAATAAAATTAAGTGAAATATCCTTTAATTCTGGTATCCATTTTTTTATAAATTTTCCTTGAGGATCATGATCTTTTCCCTGCTTAATAGGATTATAAATTCTATTGGTATTTATAGAAGTAGTTCCAGATTGCATTTGGCACTGGTTCCAATGTATTCCAGGCTCATAATCTACAAATTTATTTGCTAATTCAGAACCTGAATCTTGCCATGGTAACCATAAATTATAGCTAGCAAAAGACATTAACATCGCTCGCATCCTAAAGTTAATCCATCCATTGAAATTTAATGAACGCATACATGCATCTATAAAAGGATAGCCCGTATTACCTGAACTCCATGCATAAAGTAATTCATTATTTTTTTCTCTAATATTTTTAAAAAAAGGATGGTATTCCCTAAACTCTAGTTCTGGTTCACTTTCAAGTTTCTGAATAAAATGACAATGCCAAGTTAGTCTACTTTTTAACATCCTGGAATTATTGTTTTTTGATATATTTGCCTTTTTAAAAATTTCTTTTAATGAAATGCATCCCCAACAAATATATGGGGATAGTCTTGAACAACTATCAAATGATTTTTCTGGGCTAGATATATCTTTTGAATAAGAATCTAATTTATTACTAAAGAAGTATTGCATTCTCTCTAAACCTTTCTTTCTGCCACCTTGCATTCTTCCTGGACAAGTTTCTTTTTTAAAGGTAAAAATTTCGTCTGAGGGTAATTCTCCAACATTAAAGTTAATAGAATTAATTCTTAATGGAGCTTTAAGTAAGTTTTTTTCGGAATTTTCTTGCCACTTTTTAGACCAATTATTCCTATCTAAATTTCCTCTAAAAACTGAAAATTGTAGAAATTCCTTCCAAATAATATTTTTGCTTAAAGCCCATTCTCTTACTTTTTGATCTCTTTTATAAGTAAGCCAATCTCCGGTTTCTTGATGGCTATATATACCTTTGATTTTAAATTTTGAACTAATTTCATCAAAAATATTAATAACTTTACCAGTCCTAATAATTAATGGTTGTCCAATCTCAGTAAGTGCATTCCTTAAATCTATTAAACTTTCTTTGCAAAATTGCCATTGTCTATCTGAATGAGTATTTTGGCTCCAAATATCCAACTCAATAACATAAATAGGTAAAATATCATTATCTTTTATAGCCTCACAGAGAGCTTCGTTATCAAAAATTCTTAAATCTTTCTTAAACCATAAAATATTTATTTCTTTCATAATTTTTTCTTTAATCCTAGAAAAATAAGATTAAGTTTGTAGGTATAAAATATAAAAAATTTTAGAATAACTAAAAATCAAAAAAATGAAAATAACAAAAAAACTTTGGGAGGATAATTATGAGATTGCTTTACTAAGTTTAAATACAAAATTTGTTCAAGGTTTAAAGAGTGGAAGTCTCCCTAAAAATATATTTCAAGAATATTTAGCTCAAGATTATTTCTTTTTAGAGACTTTCGCAAAGGCTTATGGTCTTGCTGTTTCCAAATCAAAAGATAAGTACTCAATAAGGAAGTTAAGTGAACTCTTAATGGGCGTTTCAGAGGAGTTAATACTTCATGAAACGTATGCAAAAGAATGGGATATTGATTTGTCTAATAACTATATAAAAAAAGCTACTAAAAATTATACAGATTTTCTTGATGATACTTCCAAAAGACTTAGCTCCGTTGAAATAATGTTTGCGATGACTCCATGCATGCGACTTTATTCTTGGATAGGAAAAAGTTTGTATGAGGAGGATTTTGACATTAAATATAAAGAATGGATAATTACTTATTCTGATGAGAGCTTTGAAAAGCTAGCAGATTCACTTGAAAATCTTATTGAGACTAATAAAGAAACATATGATATTAATCAGGCCAAATATTTATACAGGAGAGCTATGGAATTGGAGTTAGATTTTTTTAATGCATATTCAGATTTCTGATTTAAATTAAAATTTACTTATAGTACTTCCAAAAACAATTTAATAAATTATGTATTCTAAAATTGCCCTTTCAATAGGTGGAAGTGACTCCGGTGGTGGAGCAGGTATACAGGCTGACTTGAGAACTTTCATGGCCCTTAAAGTACATGGTTGTTCTGTTATTACATGTATTACCGCACAAAATAGTGTAGAGGTTTCGTGCGTTCAGCCAGTAGAGAAGAATACTTTATTAAATCAGTTTGATACTTTATTTGCTGATTTTGGTATTGATGCCTTAAAAACTGGAATGTTATTAAATGAAAGGATAATCAATGATACTGCTTCAAAATTAAATACATACAAAATAACCAAAATTATTGACCCAGTAATGGTTACAAGAACTGGTTCAAAATTACTGGAAGATTCTGCTATTAATGCTTATAAAAATCTCTTATTACCAATTGCTGATTTGGTAACTCCAAATATTTACGAAGCAAATCTACTTTCTGGTTTAGAAATAAGGAGTAAAGAAGATATCGAAAATTCAGCAAGAAAAATTATTGCTCTTGGAGCTAAAGCGGTACTTATAAAAGGTGGCGGTTTAAAAAATATGAAAGGGAAGGATTTTTTCCTTGACTTAAATGGTAGAAAAGAGTGGCTATTTAATAATTTTATAAATACAAAAAATACCCACGGAAGTGGCTGTACTTTGAGTGCTGCTATTTGTGGTTACAAGGCTTTAGGTTTTGATCTATTTGATTCCATACAAAAAGCGAAATTATTTGTTGAGAAATCTTTAGACAATTCTTATAAAATAGGTTCTGGCCCTGGTCCCTTAGGCCATCATTAATTATTTATAGAACTGGAGTTAGAACCACCATTTCCTGTAGGGCTTTTTTAAAAATAAGATTTCTTCAGTCTCCCATCCTCCCTCCAACCACTCAAGATGCTCAAGTAATAAAGACTCACTTTCCCTTTTGCTTAATTGCCCAATTCTATTAGCAATACCATCGAACCTTACTTTCATCAATTCCTCAATCTTGATGTTATTCATAGGTTAAAAAATAAATTTTTTCTACTCTTACTTGTATACATTTTCTTGTCAACGATTTAATTTTATTTGTTTACTAGCATTTCTTAAATATGTATAAAATACAACTTTTTAAAACAGATAGTAATTAAGACTTATTCACATAGATTTAATTAAAGACTAATTTATATAAAAATACTTTAACTATGAATAAAAAAGAAACAGCAAAGCAAAAAACTATTTTAAATGTAGGCTATTGTGAAACGACCTCTGAATGGCTCAATAGAATCATTACTGAACTGGCAGATGAAAATAAAAATTTTGTAGATTTGTCAGTTATTTGTGCTTAATTTTTTAGAAAATATAGTTTATTTTGATTTTTTTTCAGTTAGCTTCTAAGTATAAGAGAAATTTAAAAGATATTTTTTGATGTGAATCCTAATAAAAAAAACATAGAAATAATTAAACAATTCAATCTATCTCCTCATCCTGAGGGTGGATGGTTTAGAGAGATAGTGAGGAGTGAGAATTCTCTAATAAGGGAAGATGGCCAAAGTAGAAACTTTATTACGGGAATTTATTATCTTTTGGAGAGAGACGCAAAAAGTGCTTGGCACAGAGTAAAAAATGCTGATGAAATTTGGATTTATTTAAGGGGCGACCCTCTAAATTTATGGTGCCTAGATAATGATAATAAGTTAATAAGAAATTTAATTTTAGATTCCAATAATCCAGTAGAAATGATCCCATCTGGATATTGGCAAGCTGCAAAAAGTACAGGCGAATTTACTTTAGTGAGTTGTTGTGTTGGCCCGGGCTTTGATTTTAAGGATTTTGAATTACTCAGAAATACAAATCATACTTCTAGATTGGATAAAGCAATTAATGATCTTATTTGAGATATTTTTTTGTTTATATTTTTGAAATTATCCTCTAGATTTATAAGGCTACTCAATCAATCTATATTTAATGAATCAAAATTCTGTCAAAACAATTGGTATTAATGATGAACCAAGAAAAGATTCATACTTAGTATATGTAAATCAGGCTGATGGATTAAAAGACATCCTTAATAGGGATTTTGATGAATGGTCGAATTTTGATGGTTGGGAAAGTATTTCAGTTCAGCAATGGATTTTTTCTAGAGCTCTAGAGGTTTTCAGAGGTAAGAAAATTGATATTAAATGCGACTGTTGTGAACATAATGATTTAATCCCAAATGATTTTGAGAGTATTAAAAAAGAAAAATGTTTTGGTAAGAAAAGTGCTTTCATGATTAAAAAAGTTGTAGATGAAATTGTATTAGCTAAGGCAAAAAGAGAAAGTGATGGAACATATTCTGCGTAAGATTCATAAATATTTATGGAGTATAAAATCTTTTACTTACCAGTGAAAATTTTCAGAAGAACCAATCGTTAAATTACTAGTGGACATCTTATGGAACTTAAAGTGTACCGAATCACTGAACTCCTTTTCATCTGAGTAATTCACAAGATCCACTGGGTCGATGTTTTCATCAAACCATAAATCATATTCAATATGGTTTGGTTCAGCAAAATAACTCATATCCAATTAATAGCTTCCAAAAAACGTATAAACGGTACATGCGATACCAAATTAAAATTCTTAATTTTTAGATAATCTATATTTTTGACTTTTTCATCAAGATTAGTTGCTAAAAAGATAGGAGTAATATCTATAAATTCATGTCTCTCGATACATCCATGGTTTCTATCCATCCCCACTTCACAATCAAGGATGGGAAGATGGACCAGTGCATAGCTCTTTTAGAAGAAATTCTGGTACTGACAAAAGCTAATGAACCTGACTGCCTTTTTTTTAATATCACTACATGCGGTTCAGATAAGGCTTATGTAAGAGAGGCATATAAAGATGGTGCTGCCGCTTTATTTCATCTCAAAAATATGGGACATATGATTCCCAAGCTTTTTGAAGTGTCAGATATTACTGTGCAGGTCCAAGGCCCGGCTAAGGAGATTGAACCCTTGAAGGAAATACTCCCAGATGCTGATTTTTATGAAGCAATATCTGGATTCTGATTAAGGTTTTTTCAAAGATAACCTAATCTATTAAAAGGGAGATTTGAGAGATACAAATAGTTTCTTTGGCATTTCTATTACACTTTGATTTTATTATTAGCAGTTTATTGCTAAAAAATTTTCCATAGTTTTTCAGAAATATTATTAAATTAAAAAATTAATAAAAAATTACTTTTCTAGCAAAGTTTGAATTGTTAATTTGGGATGTTGTTTTAATAAAGAGCATTAATGCCAGAAAATTGGTTTCAAATAGGTCAAGATATTTTAGGAGAGAGTGAAAAAGATAGATCAGGAAAATCATTAAGTTTTTCTGATGATGGGAAAATATTAGCAATTGGAGCTCACTACGCTAATGAAGGCGGACATGTCCGTATTTATAAAAATAACTCTGGAACTTGGGAGCAAATAGGATCTGATATTGATGGTGAGCAAAAAAATGATGAATCCGGTTATTCGGTAAGCTTATCTTCAGATGGCTCCATAGTTGCAATAGGTGCAGTTAAAAATGATGGTAGTGGTAAAAATAGTGGCCATGTTCGTATTTATAAAAACAACTCTGGAACTTGGGAACAGATAGGCTCTGATATTGATGCAGAAAGTAGAGGAGATAATTTTGGCGTCTCAGTAAGCTTATCTTCTGATGGCTCTATTGTCGCGATAGGAGCGAATAAAAATGATGCAAATGGCAGTAATAGTGGCCACGTTCGTGTTTATAAAAACAACTCTGGAACTTGGGAAAAAATAGGATCTGATATTGATGGGAAAAATGCAGGAGATCTTTTTGGGAGTTCTGTAAGTTTATCTTCAGATGGTTCAATTATTGCAATAGGTGGCTACAGAAATGATGCAAATGGCAGTAATAGTGGACATGTTCGTATTTATAAAAACAACTCTGGAATTTGGGAACAAATAGGATCTGATATTGAGGGCAGTAAGAAAGGAGATGAATTTGGTTATTCAGTAAGTTTATCTAATGATGGCTCAATTGTTGCTATTGGAGGATGGTTAGGAGATGCCGGAGGTGCTAATAGCGGAACGGTAAAAGTTTATGCGAACAACTCAGGATCTTGGGAACAAATAGGATCTGATATCTATGGAGAAAACAAACAAGATAGATCAGGAGGATCAGTAAGCTTATCTAATGATGGCTCAATTGTTGCTATTGGAGCACTCAATAATGATGGGAATGGAGCTGATAGTGGTCATGTTCGCATTTACAAAAATATTTCAGGATCTTGGGAACAAATAGGAACTGATTTTGATGGGGATAATCCTGGAGATAAGTTTGGACAAACTGTTAGTCTTTCAGGAGATGGCAGATATTTAGCAATTGGAGCTCTTTACAATAATGGGAATGGAACTGAAAGTGGTCAAGTTAGAGTTTTTACTACTAATAGAGATGATGGCGATGCAACTT
>JFMF01000083.1 GCA_000635535.1 Prochlorococcus sp. scB243_496M6
AGTGTTGATATTCCTTCTTATAAAATTTCTACAGCTTTTGCTAAGGGTGAAGGTGAAACATTTCAAACTGAAATCGAAACAAAGTATGTAGATAATGGGACAAGACTTTTCTGGGGATTTTCTGGGAATGGTATAACCAAAAATGATTTTTCAGAAGGTGCCTTAAATGGTTCATTTATAGTAAAAATAAACGAAAAATATTCCTTCTCTCATGTTATTAATAATGATCTTATGACCGAGGGGACAGAGGATCTGAAATTGAAAATTTTCTCTGACATTGAAAGAAGAAATCAACTAGGAGATACAGCCACTTTAAAGATTTACGATACTTCTAAACAAGTAACTTATACCAATACCGTAAATAATCAGATTAGTGTTTTAGTTGTTCAAGAATATGGAAAGTTTGTAAATAACCTAACATTTGATCGACTTGAGATTGCACCAACAATACAAAATAAACCTGAAACTTTAGAAATTGGGAAAACAGGGATAAATTTTTCTGTTGAGTTAAATAATAAATCTTCAAAAAAAATATCTAAAACAACCACAGATCTAGAACCTCTTATAGATGGTCTAACTTTAACTGACAAATATCTAACTTATTTTTCTTATAATGAAGCTTCTGAGGGAGTTGCACCAGATGCATCAACTCTCACTTACGATCCTACAAAAAAAGCTGGTGCGCGCTTCTATGATTTAGATGGTGATGGTTCTGCCGATACAGCAGATTTAAAATTAATTGATGGTGGTTATGGAGATAAAGATGGAATAGTAAATGGAATTATAGTTGACCCCTCTACTGCCGGTACAGTTGATCTCAAACCTCAGCTTTTCTCAAGATCACAGACTCTGATTGTACTAGACCCAACAGATATTACATCACCCGCATCACTTACAATTCGTGCTTCATTATCTTCAAGCGCAGATTCTGTAAATCAAATTGGATATGTAGCATTTAACTCTAATGAGGAAGAAAATATCACTTACGAACTTATCGAGGAACGTGGTTCCATTATTTTTGCAAACTTGGAAAGTACTGATGTCCCTGATTTATCTTCTATTTCTTTTCAACGAGATATAAATTTAATAAATGGACAAAAACTAGTTTTCTTCGAAATTATTGATACCACTCTTGAATCCTTGTTAAAAGATCATAAGACAATAGAAAGTTTTGGAGAAAGCTTTAGAACATTAGATATTAATGACGTATCAACCTCTAGCGCAATTGCTAGTAAAGGCGGAAATTCAGTTTCTCTTTCATTAATTGAAAGCTTCTCTGGACTAAATGAATTTATTTCAAGTGAGATGGATTCTGATCCAATTCTTGATTTTAGTGGTCTAGCAAGCCGTAATATTAACGGCTCTGTCTCTATTTCAAGAGAAGCAGGTTATGACAGTATTATTGGTTTTTACCAAATTCAAAATCATAATGGGGATGTTTTAGATCCATTGACAGGCAACTTGCTCTCTCCTGGGAGTGATGGTTATGCGGATGCAGCTTTGAATACTATTAATCTATTTAATGAATTTGGAGAATTATCGACCGAAAATGATAGTACAAAAACCATAGCTATTTCTTCTTTCTCTAATGCAGGAATACTTGCACCTTATGCCAATATTACAACCACTGGTGAAAAATTTTTCTCTTTTGCTGCAGCAAATAGCGATGGTCTCTCTCACTTTCGTTCATTAGGTTCTGGAGTTATAGGCGTTGAGGACTTAAAAGGTGGGGGAGATCAAGACTTTGATGACCTTATTTTAAGTTTTAACTTTCAATTAACGGCGTAAAGAATTCTTTATAGTCTTTTCCCTTAAAAATAAATTTTAACTTTGTTTTTGGAAATTACCTCGATGGGAAGATTGACTTTTTGGACCAGGGTTCGAACAAGATGCATTTATTAATATCTGTAAACCAATTGACACATCATTAATAAATGGATAAACACCTTATCCACCAGTTTTTTCTTGATTATTGACAGTCGATCTAAAATAAATAGCAACAAGCTTTTTTTTATGACTATTGAAACTTCTATTTTCACCTTTAAACTTTCAAATACATTTGAGGAGTGGGTAAAAATGTTTGATAGTCCAGAGATAGATGCATTTCATAAAGCGGTAGGTCTTACTCCTCTATATCGTGGTAAAAGTTTAATTGATCCAAAAGAAGTGATTGTTATTCATCAAGCTGAAGAAGGTGTGGCTAAGCATGTTTTTTCAGATCCAGAAACTATCAAGAATATAGAATCTGGAGGGCATATTTATAGCACAACGAAAATTACAAGTTGGGTTTCTGAGTAGTCGAAACACTAACTATTTAAACCTATGCAAATTATGCGAAACAGGAGTACAGTATAAGATTTTTAAAAACAAAATTAGGTTATACCAGAGTTTAAAGATAAGAGTATTAACTAATTAGTTCGACTAAATTATTAATAAGAATCTAAGTGCTAGAGGTAACCATAGACATAGAAGAAGCATTAGTAAAATAGTAATAGCATGGATATTTGGAATGTAATGCTCTTTTAAAATTTGTGTTTTCATAATTTATCTCGCCTTCTTAAGTTTGATTTCTCTTCTGATAAGCAATGCTATAACTACAACACACATGTTCATTAGAAATACGTCTAATGGCATTTAATAAAAAAGTCTCTACTTAATTAATAGCAAGATTTTTGATCTACGAATCAAGAAATGATTACTAATATTTATTGGCTTAATAAAACGAATTTAAAAATTAAATTTATGCTTAAATATCTCAGAACTTTTACCTATTAAATGGCTTATTCAGAAACAAGAATAGTAATAGGCGGCTTAGCTCATGTACCTGTTCTTATTTTTATAGCCAATTTTATTAAAGGTAAGTTTGGAATTAAAACTGAAGAGACAAAAGATAATGTAGTTAAAGGAGAACCAGTTAAAATTATTGAAGTAAAAGATACTGTAGTTAATGAAGGAAAAGCAGAAGCTATAAAAGAAATTTCAAATAAGCTGGACTTTATTGAACAGAAGGCTGATGAGGTTTATGAAAAGGTAAAAAAGAAAGATAAGAAGAAGAAAAAAAATAACTAGATTGAGATCCTATCAAGCATCAATACATCTTGGGCTTGGATTGTATCTCTCTTATCTTCGTCTTCGGGATCTTTATAAGATTCAATTTCAGCTTGAATTTTTCTCTTGTAAACTCCTTTGATATAGTCTATTTCTCTTTTTTCTTTGTCCAGAATTGAGAATGGTGATCTTTTAAAGTTCATAACTTTCTTAAAAATAAATAAAATTTAATCAGCTCCAGTTTTTATCAGATTCAACAAAGCTATCCAATGTTTGCTGATTCCTGATTTCTTCCTCAAGAAGTTCTTCTTCAGATCTTTCTTCAATCTCAGATTTCTGATCTTCTTTTAGAGTGGATTTGGTAGACATTTGCTCATGACGACTACAAACATGTTTTAACTAGTTAGAGAGATCATTCGACTAATAAATATGTACGGTTTGAGGAACTCCCTTATACGGATAAAGGATCAACAGTTGAATTTAAATATGGGTAAAATGTAAAGAAATTTTGATCAATTTTTGCCTTTAAGAATCATCAATAAAGGTAGACCAATAAGCATCAAACTTCCATCAATTAATAAAAAAGTATTTAGGTTCATTTATCCATTCCTTCAAGAGTATCCCAATTGAGGGAAATCCCTTTTTTAATTGGCTGTTTTTTCATATCATCCATCTCTTTTCTGATTTTGTTGTAGTAGGCCAACTCCTCTGGATCATCAGAACCAAGACCATAATTCATGATTGCTGCAATATATATTTTGTGCATCCGGTATGACGATAGTTCCATTACTAAAGACAAACTATGTTAAATATATTTGAATTCTATTTAAAATGCTGATCTATGAGATCTCAGTTATATTAATCAAATGCTTCCATTGTTCTTACTCTAACTCTTTATTCGGTAGATATCGAGTAGGAAAACTTAGATTCCTTACATACCCATTGCTCTTCTCAGCTTTGCAGCCTCATCTAAACCTTCCATAATTGTGAATGTAGAATTTTCAGTAGCTTCTTTTCTTAGCTTTGAAAGCTCTCTATATTCTTCAGATTCATAAGCTTCGACCGCATCTTTCATGGAAGGGAATTCACAAATAACGGCTAAATCAGCACCTTCTGTCCTCTCTTTTCCTTGAGGCTCTGTATCTTTTGCAAAGACTTGGCCTCCAACCTCTTTCAGCCATGGTCCAACTTTATTTACATATTTATCAAATAAATCTTGATTAATTATTTTTGCAGTCGATATCCAATAACCTTTAGCTCCTTTTTTATTCATTTATTTATCTATGTATTTCAAATAGACTACATCATTTCGTATTGATCAAATTTATTTTTTAACTTTGCTGCTTTATGGATTAATCCAACTGCTTCTTTTCTTCCTGTTGCTTGTTGCGCTTGGCGCATTAAGTCAGCATATTTTTTGTTTAGTTTTTTCATTTGTTTGTTTCTTTAGTGTCAAAGACACAGGCTTAATAAGTGAATTTCATTTTTTGCATTAGCTCTATTGAATAGATCAACACAACTTGTTTATCAGAAAGTATTTGACTCTTGCAGGTGGGATTCTTTTTCAAAAATTCTTTAGCTGGTCAATATTGCTTAGTCTTATCTCTACCTGAGATTTATTAATAATAACACAAGAACAAAAATAGCTATTTGAAAGATGCTTAACTCTCTAAATACCTGCAAATAAATTCAAAGTTATCATAGTCCATAGTTATTGTCTTAAACCTATCTGTTTCTATTTTTCTATTCCCAAAATTCTGCAATTCAACTTTAATAGTAGGGTGTTTGATTGAGTAAGAAGGAGTAAAACCAATGCGTTTGGCGCGTTTATGCATATCTTTTTTTAGTCGAGAATCACAGCCACAAAACAAAATGGTTGGTCTATTAGTATTCCCAATTGAGGCATC
>JFMF01000084.1 GCA_000635535.1 Prochlorococcus sp. scB243_496M6
TAGAGGATCATCTGGGCAGCCTCTTTCATTTACTGAAATCAAAATAGTGAATGATGATAAAAAAAAGATTCTGAAGTTCAGAGAAGTCGGGAAAATTCTTGTTAGGGGGCCGCAAGTAATGAAAGGTTATCTTAATAATGAAATAGCTACAAATGATGTTTTATCCAAGGATGGTTGGTTTGATACTGGTGATTTAGGTTTTCTAATACCAAATGGTTCTCTCTTTATAACCGGAAGAGCCAAGGATACAATAGTGCTATCAAGTGGTGAAAATATAGAACCGAATCCCCTAGAGACTGAAATTCTTAGTTCTGAATTTATTAATCA
>JFMF01000085.1 GCA_000635535.1 Prochlorococcus sp. scB243_496M6
CTGCTACGAGTAATGTTTCTTCGAGGGTGATTGCATCTCCAAGAGCTAAAAAACTTGCCTCTCAAATGGGCGTTGATTTAGCAAAGGTTCATGGATCCGGACCTCACGGAAGGATTCAAGCCGATGATATTTTAAAAGCTAATGGCCAACCAGTCTCTATACCATGGATAGGTGAAGGAGGTTCTCCTGCAAGTATACCTGGTGCAAATTTGGGAGTTGAAAGTAAACCAGAAACTTCAGGAAATAGTTTTGGTAATCCCGGAGAAACAGTTCAATTTAATACTCTTCAGAAAGCGGTAAATAAAAATATGGAATCTAGTTTAGATGTGCCATGTTTTAGGGTGGGTTATTCCATTAACACAGATAAATTAGATAATTTCTACAAAAAAGTAAAACAGAACGGAGTTACCATGACTGCTTTACTAGTAAAGGCAGTTGCAAAGACACTAAAGAAACATCCTCAAGTTAACTCAAGTTTTTCAGAGAATGGAATTTCTTATCCAGAAAATATAAATATTGCTGTTGCTGTTGCGATGGAAGATGGTGGACTAATAACTCCAGTTTTAAAAGAACCATGTAATACTGATTTATTTGAATTGTCTAGGGAATGGAAAGATCTCGTAAAAAGATCAAGATCAAAACAATTAGAACCTGATGAATACTCAACGGGAACATTCACTTTATCTAACCTAGGGATGTTTGGAGTTGATAGATTTGACGCAATTCTTCCTCCAGGTACCGGTGCTATTTTAGCCATAGCATCATCGAAACCAACCGTTGTTGCTAATAGTGATGGTTCAATATCTGTTAAAAAAATAATGCAAGTAAAT
>JFMF01000086.1 GCA_000635535.1 Prochlorococcus sp. scB243_496M6
TTATAAGCTTGAAGCTTATGATTATTTACTTGATCCTTCATTAATTGCTAATAAACCTTCTGCAATTAGGCATGAATCAAGATTGATGATAGTTAGAAATAGTTTTTTAGAAGAAGACTGTTTAACTAATAAATTTACCAAGAATCTTCTAGATGAATTTAGAGAAGGGGATCTTGTAATTGTAAATAATACTAAAGTTATGAAAGCTAGGTTAAAGGTTGAATTAGAAAATAAGACATTAGTCGAATTATTAGTTTTAGAAAGATCCCATGAATGTGTTTGGTTATGTTTGGCAAAGCCAGCAAAAAAGTTAAAAATAAATACAAAATTAAAATTAAAATCTCCATTAGCACAAGATATTAATTTGATTGTTGATGGAGTTGATGAAGAAACTGGAGGGAGATTTATTAAATTTCCGGAAAATATAACTTGTCTCGATTCAATTAATGAACTTCTTGATAAATACGGGGAAATCCCTCTTCCTCCTTATATAAAAAATTCCGAAGAAGAATCTTTTCATGAGAAAAGTTATCAAACTGAGTATGCAACAAATCCGGGGGCAGTTGCTGCACCAACAGCTGGTTTACACTTAAGCAAAAGTCTTATTTCAAATCTAAAAAAAAAAGGTGTAATAATCTTACCAATAACTTTGCACGTGGGTTATGGAACATTCAAACCAATTGATCAAGAAGATTTAAGTAACTTAAAACTTCACAAAGAATGGGTAAGTGTTAATAAGGAAGTAGTGGAGGAAATAAAAAGAATAAAGAAAACAGATAGAAAAATAATTGCTATTGGTACAACTAGCGTAAGAGCTCTTGAAAGTTGTTATTCTCACGAAATTAATGACTTTATTCCCATAGCTAAATACGTAGATTTAGTAATTAAGCCAGGTTATAAATTTAAGGTAGTTGATGGATTATTAACTAATTTTCATCTGCCTAAAAGTTCATTATTACTTTTAGTAAGTGCAATGATTGGTAGAGAAAGATTATTAAAATTGTATAAGAAAGCCATAAAAGAAAAATTTAGATTCTTCTCTTATGGCGATGCTATGTATATTTCACCAGATTCACTACTGGAGAAAAAATAGATTTAGGCTTTGACTGGTTCTTGAATGATTCCGCTTGGAACTTCAGTAAACATAATTGATGATAAATACCTCTCTGCTAAATCAGGTAGAACAACTACAATTGTCTTCCCAGCATATTCATCTTGTTCAGCTAATCTGACAGCAGCAGCAGCGGCAGCCCCACAA
>JFMF01000087.1 GCA_000635535.1 Prochlorococcus sp. scB243_496M6
AGCGGCAGCCCCACAAGATATTCCTACTAATAGACCTTCCTCTTTAGCTAACCTAAGAGCCATCTCAATTGATTCGTCATTTGTTACTTGTTCGACCTTATCAACAATTGATAAGTCAAGGTTCTTAGGAATAAATCCTGCTCCAATTCCTTGTATTTTATGTGGTCCGGATTTAACCTCTTCTCCATTCATTGTCTGTGTAATAACAGGACTGTGTGATGGTTCTACAGCTACAGAAGTAATATTCTTACCCTTCTCTTGCTTAATGTATCTTGAAACTCCTGTAATTGTGCCGCCAGTTCCAACCCCTGCAACTAGGACATCAATTTCACCATCGCAATCATCCCAGATTTCTGGTCCAGTAGTTTTGAAATGAATTTC
The DNA here is from genome assembly GCA_000635535.1 of Prochlorococcus sp. scB243_496M6. Next base: position 382 of record JFMF01000087.1, read on the forward strand.
AGGGTTTGCTGGATTATCAAATTGACCTGGCATGAAATATTGAGAAGGATTACTTTCTGCAATTTCTTTAGCCTTAGCTATTGCTCCAGGCATACCTTTAGATGCCTCTGTTAAAACGATTTCAGCACCCAACACTGCCATAACCCTTCTTCTTTCAATTGACATGGATTCTGGCATTGTAAGGATCAGTTTATAACCTCTTGCTGAAGCAGTGAAAGCTAGAGCAATTCCTGTATTTCCAGAAGTTGGCTCAACAATAGTTTTGTCTTTTGTAAGTTTCCCACTTTTCTCGGCATCCCAGATCATGTTTGCGCCAATTCTACATTTGACACTATAAGCTGGGTTTCTACCTTCAATTTTTGCAAGTACTGTAGCTTTCGCGTTTTTAGTAACTGATTTTAATTTTACTAATGGAGTGTTTCCAATAGCAAAACTGTTGTCCTCATAAATTTTTGCCATTTATATATTGAGAAAATATATATTAATACTAACTATTATTCAGAAAAAGAGTATATAAGTTTCTATACGGTAAATACTAGGAATTTAGAAATTATTTAGTGCTTCAGAAAAGGTTTTCCATAATTGATCTTGGTCTTCTAATCCAACTGATACTCTAATAAGGTGCGAGGGTATACCAAAACTTTCAGCCCAATCCAACTCGTCATAATGAGCTAGTAAAACATAAGGACAAACTAGAGTAAATTTTGTACCTAAACTAGGTCCTTTAGATAATTTTAGAGAATCATAAAATTTTTTAGCTTTGTTCAATCCTCCATTTAATTCAAACGATAATAAGCAGCCGTATCCCCCATTAGAAGTAAGTAAAGATTTATAATTGGGACAATTTTCAGGATGGAAAATATTTTTAATCTCGCTATGAGTCTCTAATCTTTTTTTTAATTCTAAACATGCTTTATTTTGTTCAAAAACTCTTTGATTTACATCTCTACTAACTTTCTCTAGATAAACTATATCTCCATCGGAAAGTGTTGGAATATTAATCTCGTTTAATGCATTTCTAAATTGATCAATCCATTTGCTTTTTGGATTTAGTATTAATGATCCGGCAAGAATATCACCACTACCTGAAAAAATTTTGGTAAGTGAAGTAAAAACTATATCTGCATGTTCTATGGAATTTATATTTAAATTCGAACCAATCGTATCATCAACAATTAACGGAATATTTAGCTTTTTTGCAATTTTTGAAATTTTTTTAATGTTTACACATTTGAGCATTGGATTACTTGGAAGTTCAATAATTAATGCTGATGGATTTATTCTTTTGATTTCTAATTCAATATCCTGGCAATTTTCTTCTGTAATTAATTTTGCTCCGTGAAAGATTTTCATTGGTAATTTAAGTACATCTACATATGGAAAACCAACTTGGAGTGTTGGTTTAGCTGGAAATAATTTATATATGATTTCTAATGATGTATGCAATGCAGACATTCCAGATGAAGTTAAGTGAATATCATTAGAGTCAATCTTTGTAGATTTAGAAATTCTATTTTTTATTCTTTGAGAACATTCATTTACGTAAGATTTTGGAGGGCAATCTTCAAGACCTAGTTCTATAGCGGCAGCTCTTGAAGATAGACCAAGACCAGTATGTTGCCAAAAATATTTTGCATAAATACTTCCTTCTTTTTCAGTTATTAAGAAAGCTAAATTATTTCTTTTTTCTATTAACGAGAATTGTTCAGAAGTATTTCTATCAATGTATTTTTTAGCTTTTAAAGCTATTCTTTCATTCGGATATGGCCAGATACTTT
>JFMF01000088.1 GCA_000635535.1 Prochlorococcus sp. scB243_496M6
GATATGGCCAGATACTTTTATTGTTATAGTAATTTTGTTTTTTTAATTTTTCGCATAATCTTTTCACTATGGGGTTTAGCCCGAATCGCGGGTAAATGGACTTCAATAAATTCATACATTCTTGATCTTTTTCCTCGTAATTTATTACATCATTCCAAGTTGGTAATGCTACAGATACAGCATGAATACTATCAGGAATTGCATATCCCAACTCTAAATTTTTCCATATAGGTTTTTTAAGTAAATCTCTCAATTTTTAGAATTTATTTAAAGCAAATAAAATGTCCGAGATTAAATCGTTTGTATCTTCACATCCAATTGATAATCTGACAAGAGCATCATCTATCCCTAGTAGATTTTTTGTTTTGTCATCAACAGAAGCATGAGTCATTGTTGCAGGGTGACAAATTAAACTTTCAACTCCTCCAAGGCTTTCTGCTAGAGAAAAATATTTGAGAGATTTGCAAAATTTAAAAGTATCCTCTTTATTTAAATTTAATTTTAGGGTGATCATTGAACCTCCAG
>JFMF01000089.1 GCA_000635535.1 Prochlorococcus sp. scB243_496M6
CCTCCAGATTTCATGTGCGATTCTGCTAAATTAAATTGCGGATGTTCTTGATTAAAAGGGTAAATTACTTTACTAATAATTTTATGATTACCTAATTCTTCAGAAATAAATTCTGCACTTTTAGTTTGTTGTTCGATTCTTAAAGGAAGAGTTTTTACTCCTCTCGTAATGAGCCAACTATCAAAAGGAGATGGTTGAAGCCCGAGAGCTTTTTGAGAGAAAAGCATCTTACTATTCCATTCCTCATTATTTGTAAGTACTGCTCCGCCAAGTGCGTCACTATGTCCATTAATGAATTTTGTGGTGCTTACAACCGATAGTGTTGCACCAAGGTCCAATGGTTTTTGAATAAGCGCTGTAGAAAATGTGTTGTCTACAACTACTGGTATTTCGAGTTTATTCGCTTCATCACAAATCGCCTTAATATCGAGTACCTTCAAAAGTGGATTAGTTGGACTTTCTAGCCATATCAAGGTTGGCTCGAAGTTTGAAATCTTTTTAACATTATTTTCGTTTGTAAAATCTGTGTATAAAACTTCTAGTCCAAATTTCTTGAAAACTTTTTCGAACATCCTCACTGTACAACCATAGAGATTTGACTCGCAGAGTATCTTGTCACCTGATTTAAGTGTTGATGAAATTGCAGTCACCGCGCTAATTCCAGATCCAAAAACTGAACAGTATTTAGAATCTTCTATTGATTTAAGGATGTTTTCTAGAATTCTAAAGTTTGGATTGCCTGATCTGGTGTAGTCGAAATTATCTTTATTTCCATGTTTGAAAGTAGATGTAGAAAAAATAGGAGGCATAACGCATCCAGTTTCTTCAGCAAATGTTTCACCATGGTGAATAGATAAGGTCTTAAAACCTGGCTTTTTTATATTATTTTCCTTATTTCCCATTATTTTTAAAAATAAGAATTAAATTAAATCTCTCTTTTAAAAAATGAGAGATTTAATAATCCAAAGAAAAGTAGTATTAAACTTTTCTTGAATAATATTCAACAACTAGTAGTTCGTTTATTTCAAGAGCCACCCACTCTCTATCGCATTTCCCATTTAT
>JFMF01000090.1 GCA_000635535.1 Prochlorococcus sp. scB243_496M6
CTCTCTATCGCATTTCCCATTTATTTTTCCCGTTAATTTAGGCTTGTCTAAATCAAGATGAGGTGGGACATTTGCTAAGCCAGGGAATTCTATATTACCTTCTACAAGTTTTTTGCTTGCTTTGTTTTCTTTAATTCCGATTACATCGCCTGATTTGCATTGATAACCAGCAATATCAAGAACCTTTCCATTAACGGTTACATGGCCATGATTTACTAATTGTCTTGAGCCTGGAATGGTACCTCCAAAACCCAATCTAAAACAAACATTATCAAGTCTGTTTTCTAAAAGTCTTAGTAGGTTAGTACCTGTAGATCCTTCTTGAGCTCTAGCTTTTTTCACATAACGTACTAGTTGTTTTTCAGAAACTCCATAATTAAACCTAAGCTTCTGCTTTTCTTCTAGACGAATTGCATATTCTGATCGCTTGCGACGGGCTTGGCCGTGCTGACCTGGAGGATTAGACTTCTTTGAAGCTTTCCTAGT
>JFMF01000091.1 GCA_000635535.1 Prochlorococcus sp. scB243_496M6
TTAATAAATCAATTACTTCTATACTTCTTTTTATGATTTCGTTTTATCAAAAGTGGTTTTCTCCTTTTTTTGGACCAAGATGCAGATTTATTCCAAGTTGCAGCTCTTATGGATATGAGGCAATTACTAAACATGGTCCTTGGAAGGGAGGGTGGTTAACTTTAAAAAGATTAAGCAGATGTCATCCTTTAACTCCCTGTGGATGTGACCCTGTGCCTGACTAAATGAATGAAAATATTTATTTTTGTTAGGCAGGGATGTTGCCTTTGTGATTCATTAAAAAACAAACTGGCAAAAATAAATCTTAATGAGTTATTTCCTAATCTAGAGGAGCTTAAAGAAATTGATATTGATAGGGTCGATTTATATAAAGATAAATATAAAAAATATGATTATGAAGTACCTGTTATTGCTGTTGAAAGAATTAGGTCTGAGGAGATCATAGAATTGCCTCGCATTTCTCCAAGATTAAAAGATGATCAATTTAAGAATTGGTTTCAAAAAAATATTAGTACCATTCTGGAGAAATAATTTTTTTATATGAGATCTATAAAATTACATAAACTTTTAGATTTGGTAGGA
>JFMF01000092.1 GCA_000635535.1 Prochlorococcus sp. scB243_496M6
TTTATTTTTAGGAATGCCTGGTTTAAATGTTGATGGAGGAAAATTTTGTATTGAGGCAATTGAAAATGGCGCAGAGGCTGCCATTATTGGGCCTGCTGCAAAACAGAAAATTGGATCTATTGATCGAAAAAGGATTTTGGTTATAGAGGATAATTTAGATTATATTTTTGGTCAAATAGTCGCTGAGTTTTGGAATAGGCCTTCAAGAAAACTTAAACTTATTGGTGTTACGGGTACAAATGGAAAAACGACGATTACTTTTTTATTGGAATATCTTTTAAACAAATTAGGAAAAAAAACTGCATTGTTTGGGACCTTATTCAATAGATGGCCCGGTTTCTCTGAAGTAGCTTCTCATACCACTGATTTCGCTGATAAAATTCAAAATAAATTAAATGCTGCTCTTGAGGCAGAATCTGAATTCGCGATATTAGAGGTAAGTTCTCATTCTATTGCTCAAAACAGGATATCAGGATGCGAATTTGAGGCGGCTATTTTTACTAATTTAACTCAAGATCATCTTGATTATCATCCAGATATGGAATCATATTTTCAAACAAAAAGAAAATTATTTTTCCCACCTTACTTAAAAGAAAAAGATGGGATTTGTGTATTAAATCATGATGACCATTGGATATCTAAATTATCATCTGATCTGAAAAAAAGATCTTTATTAGTCTCTACAAAGATTACTGAAAGTGAATTTGAAAATGATGATTTTTTTTTCGTAACAGATAAAAAATTTACTGAAAGTGGTTCCACTTGTATTTTTCATACACCTAGGGAAAAAATTCAACTTTTTGTTCCACTTGTTGGTGAATTTAATTTAATGAATGCGATTCAAGCAATAACAATTTTGTATAAACTGAATTTTTCTTTAAAAGATTTATCAAAGTTAATAAAATCTTTCCCTGGTGCTCCTGGGAGAATGGAGAAAATACAAATTGATGATAATGACGTTTCAAGCTCTCTTCCAACAGTAATTGTTGATTATGCCCACACTCCTGATGGATTAAAAAAAGTTTTGCAATCAATTAAAAAACTTTGTGAAGGGAAACTAATAACTGTTTTTGGCTGTGGCGGAGATCGTGATCGTAGTAAAAGGCCTTTGATGGGATCAATAGCTGAAGAGTTGTCTGATCAACTTTTTATAACCTCAGATAATCCAAGATCAGAAGAACCCCAAAAGATAGTAAATGATATTTTGATGGGTATAAAAAAAAGAGAAAAAATAACAATTGAAATTGATAGATTTAAAGCAATAAATGAATCTATTAAATTTGCCAATAAAAAAGATATTGTTTTAATTGCAGGAAAAGGACATGAAGACTACCAAATTCTCAATGATAAAGTTATTAATTTTGATGATAGAAAAATAGCTTATAAATTATTAAAAGAAAAAAATAAATCTCAATAAAATTTCCTAATTAAATAAGAAAGATTTTTACGCAAATCACAAGAAAAGTTTCTTAGAATCAATGGAGTTATTTTTAATAAAATGAAAGGCTTAGCCTTAGTTGTAGGCGCAGGTGGAATTGGAACACAACTAGCAAAAGATCTGAATGAAAGTGAAAAAGATTTAGATGTTGTTTTGTGTGGAAGAAAAAGTGAATTTAACCCTTTTTGGAAATTAGATATAGAGGATTCTCAATCCCTTTTGCAGTTGAAAAATAAAATATCAAATCATCCTTCAAAATTAAGGCTAGTTGTTAATGCTACAGGTAGACTTCATAGTGATTCTCTTCAACCAGAAAAAAGATTACAACATCTTGATAAAAAAAATATGATGGAAAGTTTTTCAATAAATGCCTTTTCTCCTATTTTATTAGCTAAAGCGATTGAAGAATTTATACCAAAAGATTTTGATTTTAATTTTGCAAGTATAAGTGCAAGAGTTGGTAGCATTGGAGATAATCAAACTGGAGGTTGGTATTCATATAGAGCTGCAAAATCTGCGCAAAATCAGTTTTTTAAATCTTTAAGTATTGAATGGGCTAGACGTTTCCCAAAGGCTGCTATCACATTGCTTCATCCAGGAACAGTAGATACTGATTTATCTAGACCTTTTCATAAATTTGTTCCAGAACATAAATTATTTAGTAAAGAAAAATCCTCCCAGTTCTTGATCAATATTATTAAAAATCAATCACCAGATTCTACAGGAAAATTTATTGCATGGGACAACTCGGAGATACCTTGGTAAACTAAATTTTTTCTATATCAATAAATCTTTAAGTCAATATTTTATTTATTTCTCTAGCAAGTAAATCAATCTCAGCTTCTGTAGTCATTTGATGTACGCATGCTCGAAACCATTTTGGATCTTCTAAAACTCTAATCCAAATTTTCTTTTCTCCAAGTTTCTTTACATATTTATCCTTATCTTTAATATTTTCGATATTAAAACTAACAATCCCATTTAAATATTTTTTTTCTAAAACTAATTCAACACCCTTTGATTGATTTAATTCATCCCAAAGTTTTCCACTTAATTTCTTGATATTTTTGTTTTTTTCTTTTTCATGGCAGTCTTTATCCAAAAGATCTAAAGAATTCCGAAGTCCAGCAAGTAAAGGAATACAAGAGGTGGCTATTTCAAATTTCCTTGCATCATCATGAAAAAGATTATCTGAAGGCTCATATATCCCTTGTTCTTTTTTTAATGATTTCCAACCAATTATTGTTGGATCTGTTTCACGAATAAATCTATCTGAGACATAAATGGCTCCAAGTCCTTCTGGTCCACATGCCCATTTGTGAGAAGTTATTGAATATAAATCAGAATAAAAAACTTCTTTTTCAATATTTATGTGCCCAAAGGTTTGAGCACCATCAACAAGTAAATAAGAGTTTTCTCGATTATTTTTTAATTCGATAGAAATTTCTTTTAAAGGAATTTTATATCCAAAGTTCCATAAGATATGAGAAATAATTAGGATCTTAGTCTTACTATTTAGATTTTTCAAAATCTCTAAAATTATATTTTCGTCGTTTAGATTTTTAATTTTTTGGATTGGCAAAATTTTGAATATTAATTTATTTCTTCTGCAAAATTCTCGACTTGCAGCCACTACTCCAGGATGTTCACAGTCACTTATTAACAACTCTTCTCCCTCTTTTAC
>JFMF01000093.1 GCA_000635535.1 Prochlorococcus sp. scB243_496M6
TATCATTGGTAAATGGTCCTAAATCTTGGATAATCTCCCAAGTTTTAACTATTGCTTCTAGAGAAGATTTTGGTAATGGTCCTTGACCTCCATAGTTGAAATAATACTTATTTTTTAATGCGGGTATTTGATCTCTTAGATTATTTCTCATGGAAATTTATATTATATTTTCAACTCTTAAATTTTTTAAATATTGCCCACTAAAGTTACTGTTCTAAATTCAATATCCTCAATTACTTTCCAAGGTTCAGCACTCCTTTCTACAAATTTTAAATTTTTAAATCCTAGTTCTTTAAAATCACTTATAAACTCTGGCTCATACCATGCTCCACTAATACATCCTGTCCATAAATCATGATCATTTTGCAATCTTAAAGGAACTTTTTTGTTAGAGACGATATCGCTAATTGCAATTCTTCCATTATCGTTTAAAACTCTTTTTATGTTATTTAGAAGGTTATTTCTAGATTCTGGACTTACCAAGTTTAAAACGCAATTACTTAAAATAATATCAACTGATTTATCTGCGATTAATGGATTTAAATCCTTATCTAATTCATCAAGTTTTTCAATTGAACCTTCAAGAAATTCTGTATTGTTG
>JFMF01000094.1 GCA_000635535.1 Prochlorococcus sp. scB243_496M6
AGAAATTCTGTATTGTTGAAACCTATATTTTTTGTAACTTCTTTAGATGCTGATCTTGATAAAGAAAGCATGTCAGGATTCTGATCAACTCCAATAACTTTCCCTTCTTTCCCAACAATTTGGGCACAAATGAAAGCATTTTTGCCGCTACCACTTCCAAGATCTAACACTATATCATTTTTTTGAACATATTTTGTTGGATCACCACACCCATAGTCTCTTTCTATAACCTCTTGAGGAATTACTTCTAGTAAAACGGGATCAAACCCAACTGGTGTACAAAGACAACTTTCTTTTTCTTGTGCCGCTGAACCATATCTTTCTTGAATTGCATCTTTATGATCGAATTGATTAGGTGCTTTATTTGATGTGTTTGTATTACAGCAACTTTCAGACATACTTTTTTAAAGGACTCTTGATAAATATAGCCAAAAAAAAAAGCCCCTGAAAAAGGGG
>JFMF01000095.1 GCA_000635535.1 Prochlorococcus sp. scB243_496M6
TGAAAAAGGGGCTTTTTTTGTATGATTAAATTATTTAGTGTAGTTAACACCTCTGTAATTTAATTCTGCTTTTTCATTACTTGAAGAAGCGTCATCCATTCTGTTGGTGTATACGTTTCTTCTGTAGGTAAGTTCAACAAGTTGCTTTTTAGCAGCTTCTTTGTTTTGAACGTAGTTTTTACCTCTGTAAGTTAAAGTAGTCATGTTTCGATGTGACAACACGGCCATCCCCCGTTCCATGGTATGACTCGAACTGCGCCCTCAAATGAGGGTGAA
>JFMF01000096.1 GCA_000635535.1 Prochlorococcus sp. scB243_496M6
GAGGGTGAACGGAAAAGTAGCAATTGCTACCAAATAATTATAAGCGTATTTTTGACCGCATGTCTAGCTTTAACAAATAGAAACGAAGATTTAATGTTTTTTTAATTATTATCTTAGGTAAATTTTTTTATAAATAGTCTCTAAAAAGGTTTATGTTTATATTTGATTTAATCTTCATGTAACTATTTATTTATGACAGGTTTTTTATATTTCTTGGGAAATACTTTAAGGTGGCCAGTGTTAAAGCCAAAAGAATTTTTTTCACTACATGCTTATTTTTCAATTATTTATTTAATAACTTTTACTTTGAGTAAATATGATGTAAGCCAATCAAATTTAGTTTTTACTTTAGGAATTCTTGCACCCCTTTTAATCGCTATTGGTCAAGGACTTCCAATTGATTGCCTTGATATGGAATCATCTTTGTTGAAGGAATTAAAAACTAAATAATATATATTTCAGTTAAAAATTTTTATAAAACTTGGACAACTTCGCTTATTTCAGGGATCATTTCTTTTAACTTTCTTTCAATACCCATTTTGAGAGTCATGGTGCTACTTGGGCAACTACCACATGCTCCTTGAAGTCTAACTTTGACAATTGGACCATCTATTTCTGCAATCTCTACATTACCTCCATCAGAAATTAAAAAAGGTCTTAGCTCGTCAAGGACTTTTTCTACATTTTCGTTTGTCAGCGAGAGTGTTTCAGTACTCATAATTTTGGATTAACTTTATAATAAGCCTAGAAAGAAATCTGATTAATTGCAAAAAAGATAATTTTCTGTTGTGACTTCATCTAAAAATCCCACTAATGACAATAGCTACTTTGATGCAGTCTTAGTAGGAGCAGGGATAATGAGTAGTACTTTAGCCCTCCTAATTTCAGAAGTTTTACCAGATATAAAATTTCTTATTATAGAA
>JFMF01000097.1 GCA_000635535.1 Prochlorococcus sp. scB243_496M6
ATTAAATGATCCAGGAAGTGAAAGTACTGGCGCTTTTAATAATGCAGGTACAGGACATGCCGCTAATTGCGAATTAAACTATACCCCTTTAGATGAAAAAGGAAATCTAAAAATAGATAAAGCGCTCTCAATAAATCGTTCTTTTGAAACATCCATGACTTTATGGGCCTCATTATATGAAGCAGGGAAAATTGATATTAAGAAGTTTCTAAAATTTATTCCTCATATTAGCTTTGTTTCTGGTCAGGATAATATTTCTTTTTTAAAAAAAAGATTTCAGAAAATGACCGAAAATCCTGAATTTATCGATATGGAATTTTCTACATCTTTTGATGAAATTTCATCATGGGCTCCTCT
>JFMF01000098.1 GCA_000635535.1 Prochlorococcus sp. scB243_496M6
AGAAATCCATCTACTCAAATTGCTGCTACCAGAATAGGTAGAGGAACTGATATTAATTTTGAGGCTTTAACTAAAGAGTATTTGTCATTAGTTTCCTTAAACAAAAATGTTGAAATTAGATACAAAACAGAATTAGTAGATTTAAAGAAAATTGATAAAAAAAAATGGGAACTAGAAATCAGTTCTGAAGGTAGAAAAACTTCAATTAGAACTGGCTACGTGTTTCTTGGTGCTGGTGGAAAAACAATTAATTATTTACAAAAATCAAAAATTCCAGAAGCAAAAAGTTATGGTGGATTTCCTGTTAGTGGGAAATGGCTTATTTGCGAGAAAAAAGATCTAACAGAAAAACATAACTCAAAAGTTTATGGTAAAGCTGATATTGGATCGCCACCAATGTCAGTGCCTCATTTAGACACCAGATGGATTGATAATAAAAAACTTCTTTTATATGGACCTTTTGCTGGATTCACAACGAAATTTTTAAAACAAAGTTCATACTTTGACTTATTTAGTTCAATTAAAAAGAATAATATTTTTTCTATGTTAGACGTTGGTTTCAAGAATAACGATTTAATTAATTACCTAATATCACAATCATTAAAGAACCATAACTCAAGAGTTGAGAATTTAAAGAATATGATGCCATCAGCTAATCCTTCTGATTGGTATTTAAAGAATGCTGGTCAAAGAGTCCAAATAATTAAAAAAACTAAAGGTGGCGGTTCTTTGAAATTTGGAACTGAGATTGTAAATTCTTCTGATGGATCATTATCTGCTT
>JFMF01000099.1 GCA_000635535.1 Prochlorococcus sp. scB243_496M6
TAGAAATTTCTGCATAATCGCTCATATTGACCATGGTAAATCTACCCTTGCAGATAGGTTGCTTCAAGATACTGGTACTGTGCAGCAAAGGGATATGCAAGAACAATTTTTGGACAGTATGGATCTTGAAAGAGAGAGAGGAATTACTATCAAGTTACAGGCCGCTAGGATGAAATATAAAGCTGACGATTCCCAAGAATATGTTTTGAACTTAATAGATACTCCAGGGCATGTTGATTTCTCTTATGAGGTTAGTAGATCTCTTCAAGCTTGTGAAGGCGCTTTACTCGTTGTTGATGCAAGTCAAGGAGTAGAAGCTCAAACTTTAGCTAATGTTTATCTTGCCTTAGAAAATAATCTTGAAATTATTCCGGTCTTAAATAAAGTTGATTTGCCAGGAGCTGATGCTGAAAAAATAAAACAAGAAATTGAGGAAATTATTGGACTTGATACATCTAATGCAATAAATTGTTCAGCAAAAACTGGAGTTGGTATTAAAGATATTCTGGAAGCAATCGTAAGAAGAGTACCTCCTCCTCAAGATGAAATTAAACTACCTACAAAGGCACTCATTTTCGATTCTTATTATGATCCTT
>JFMF01000100.1 GCA_000635535.1 Prochlorococcus sp. scB243_496M6
TTCGATTCTTATTATGATCCTTATAGGGGAGTTATTGTTTATTTCAGGGTGATATCAGGGTCTCTTAATAAGAGAGAAAAGATATTATTAATGGCGAGTAAAAAAAATTATGAACTGGATGAGATAGGAATAATGGCCCCTGATCAGCAGCAAGTTGATGAATTACATGCAGGAGAAGTTGGTTATTTAGCTGCGTCTATAAAATCAGTTGCTGATGCGAGAGTGGGAGATACGATTACTCTTTTAAATTCACCTGCTAATGATCCTTTGCCTGGTTATAAGACAGCAAATCCTATGGTTTTTTGTGGCTTATTCCCGACTGATGCTGATCAATTCCCAGATTTAAGAGTATCTCTTGAAAAATTACAATTATCTGATGCAGCTTTAAAATATGAGCCCGAAACCAGTAGCGCAATGGGCTTCGGATTTAGGTGCGGATTCCTAGGACTTCTTCATATGGAGATTGTTCAAGAAAGATTAGAAAGAGAATATGACTTGGATCTAATCGTAACGGCACCATCAGTTATTTATAAAGTTAATTTAAATCAGCAGGAACATATCTTTATTGATAATCCTTCTACAATTCCTGATCCACAACTTAGAGAATCAATAGAAGAGCCTTATGTGAAAATGGAAATTTATGCACCTAATGAATTTAATGGAACATTAATGGGTTTATGTCAGGAAAGAAGGGGAGTATTTATAGATATGAAATACATAACAACAGATCGAGTTACCTTGATTTATGAAATTCCATTAGCAGAGGTTGTTACAGATTTCTTTGATCAAATGAAAAGTAGAACCCAAGGTTATGCCTCAATGGAATATCATTTGATTGGCTATAGAAAAAATGACCTTGTTAGATTAGATGTTTTAATAAATTCAGAAAGAGCAGATCCATTAACTTCTATTGTTCATAAAGATAAGGCTTATGGAATTGGCAGAAGTTTAGTTGAGAAATTAAAAGAACTTATTCCAAAACAACAATTTAAAATACCTATTCAAGCATCAATCGGTAGCAGGATTATTTCAAGTGAAAGCATAAGTGCTTTGCGAAAAGATGTTTTATCTAAATGTTATGGAGGGGATATTTCTAGGAAAAAGAAACTTTTAAAGAAACAAGCCAAAGGTAAAAAGAGGATGAAGGCAATGGGTAAAGTTGAAGTTCCTCAAGAAGCTTTTATGGCAGTCTTGAAATTAAACCAGTAACTTCCTTTAATTTAAAACTTACAGCTATTTATTTTTAAAGGAATTGGGTATATTTCATTTATATCTTTAAAAAAAGATTTTGGATATTAACTCATTTAATCGTGTCGGCGCAAATATCAGAAAAGCTGGATTTTTAATTGTACTTTTTTATCTTCTTGTTGTTTTAATAATGAAATTTTTAGAGGCCAATAATTTTTTTGGCTATTCATTTTCAATGTTAAGCAATGATATCTTTGCCCCTCCTTCTCTTAATCATTTTTGTGGCACAGATAGATTAGGAAGAGACGTTTGCTTAAGAACTTTGCAAGGATCATCATTAGCGATAGAAGTTGTATTCTTAGCTATTCTTTTTTCATTAAGTTTGGGTTTGCCATTGGGATTATTAAGTGGATATTTTGGTGGTTTTTTTGATAAATGTTTATCACTAATAATGGATACTATTTTTTCAATACCTGTAATTTTGCTTTCAGTTGTTGTGGCTTTTGTATTGGGTAAGGGTATCCTTAATGCGGCTTTGGCATTGTGTATTGTTTACTCTCCTCAATATTTTAGATTAATTAGAAATCAGACAATATTAGTTAAATCCGAAACTTACGTTGAGGCAGCTCAAGTTTCAGGGGCTGATGTTAAAACAATTATTTTTAAATATATTCTCCCAAATGTAATAACACCCTTGCCTATTCTGATTACCCTAAATGCTGCGGATGCTGTTTTGGTATTAGGAAGTTTAGGATTTTTAGGCCTCGGTGTTCCTGCAGATGTCCCAGAGTGGGGAAGTGATTTAAATCTTGCTCTTGCCGCTTTGCCTACAGGTATATGGTGGACGGCTTTGTTTCCAGGTTTTGCAATGTTTTTTTTAGTTTTAGGTCTTTCTTTTATAGGAGAGGATCTAGAAGAAATTTTTGATAGTCAAAAGTCTGAATAAATTTAGTTTTCTTTGATAGGATCAAATTCTCCTTGATCATTCAACTTTGGATATTCCTTAGCTGATTTTTTATATATCTCAGCTAATTCTGGGTAACACCATTCAAAAAGTGTTTTTTGATATTCATCAATATTGAAACCTTCTCCATTAGAGGGCAACATACCTTTATTTTTTCTTTGGCGAATAGCTTCAAATAATAATATAGAAGCAGCAACTGAAACATTCAGAGATTGAACCATACCTCTCATAGGTATGAAAATTGATTGATCAACCATCGATATAAGTTCATTACTTAACCCCCATTTTTCTGCTCCTAAAACAAAACAAGTATTTTGTGAATAATCAAAATTTCTATAATCTACTGATTCATTATTAAGAGTAGTTCCATATAATTTAAAACCCTTATTCTTTAAATCAGATATTGCCTTGATAGTACTTTCATGATTATTTAGTTTGACCCATTTTTGACTTCCTTGAGCAGTACTATTAAAAGTCTTAACTGCATTCCTTTTGCTAATAAAGTTTGCTTCGAAAACTCCCGCTGCATCACATGTCCTTAATATCGCCGATAAATTATGTGGTTTATTGACATCCTCAACTAAAACAGTCAAGTTTTTCATTCTGCAATCTAAAACACTTTTAATTCGTTCAAATCTTCTAGGCAAAATTGACATTTATAATTTTTTCACACTTTTAAATTATATTCAAAAAATATTGATTAACTATCAAATCTCTTGGTTTATAATAATTTGGTAGTTTGAATTAACTCAATGGCATACATAGAATGGGACTATACACTAATAAGAAGTATGGTAGAAAAACAAGGGTGGGATTTGCCTGAGCGTGAATCGGATGAATGGAATAAATTTAACGATGAATTAGGAGAAAAGATGAGAGGTGTTGGACTTATTTTTGAAAAATACTGTAAATTCACTCCTGACGTAGGAGAGGGAGTTCATCTTCTAGATGAATGATCATAAATAGTTTTAAACCATTGATGTATCCCTTAATCAATGGCTTATTAATTTATAAGATAATATAATTTCACTAAATTAGAACTGGCAATTATTAAGGCTTTATAAAGCTTGCATTCAAAAAAAATTTTTTTACTCCACAA
>JFMF01000101.1 GCA_000635535.1 Prochlorococcus sp. scB243_496M6
CAATGGCTTATTAATTTATAAGATAATATAATTTCACTCAATTAGAACTAACAATTATTAAGGCTTTATAAAGTTTGTATTGTAAAAAATTTTTTTTATCCCACAAAAAAGTTATTTAATTTCTATATTTGAGTAAAAATATGAAAAATAAATTAACTTTTTTATTCGATGGTGGTTGTCCACTTTGTTTGAGAGAAACAAATTTTCTAAAAAAAAGAGACATTTTAAACCAAATTTCATTTATAGATATTAACAGTAAGGATTACGATCAAAGTCTTTTTAACAACATCTCATATTCAGAAGCCATGTCAAACCTGCATGGGATTACAGAAAATGGTGAAATCATTAGGGGACTAGATGTACTTGCTTATTCTTATGAATTAGTTGGTTTAGGTTGGGTTTATTATCCCTTGAAGATTAAATTCTTATCCCCAACATTAAGACTGTTATACAGATATTGGGCAAAATATAGACTTCAAATTACAGGTAGATCCGATATTGAAAAACTTTGTACCTCACAATGTGAACAATAAATATGGAAAATATCGATATAGACAGAATTATAGAAATGTGTTGGGAAGATAGAACACCCTTTGAAGCTATCGAGTATCAATTTGGTTTAAAAGAGGAAGACGCTATAAAAATTATGCGTCAAAATCTTAAACCCAAATCCTTCAAAGTCTGGAGAAAGAGAGTTTCGGGAAGAAATACGAAACATATGGCGCTTAAAGATTCAACTAGATTTAAATCTACTCATAAAAGAAAATTATAAATTTTGAAAAATCTTTCTACTAAAACTTGCCCTGTTTGCAATAGGCCGTTCGAGTGGCGTAAAAAATGGAAAAACTGTTGGGATGATGTTATCTACTGTTCAAAAAGATGTAGTAACAGGAAGTCGCAAAGATGAAACAAGTATCAATTATTTTCCCGAATCAACTTTTTAGACAAAGCCCAATCTTAAAAATAAATTGTGAAATTTTGATTTTGGAAGACTCATTATTTTTTGGAAATGATAAATTTCATAAATTAATTAACCATAAAAACAAGTTAGTTTTTCATAGAGCATCTATGCTCGCTTATAAAAATTATTTAGAAATATCTGGCTTTAAAGTTTTATATATCGAAAACAAGAACAATATTTCTACAATTGACTACTTATCGGAATTCATTAAAGATAAATATCAGAAAATAAATCTCATTGACCCTCATGATTTTTTAATAATGAAGAGGATTAATAATTTTGTTGAAAGCAATAATTTAACTTTAAATATTTTGCCTTCTCCTATGTTTATGAGCAGTGAAGATTTAAAAGAGTTATTTGCATCAAATACAAAAAAACCTCTTATGGGGAGATTTTATGAGAATCAGAGAAAGAGACAAAAGATATTAGTTAAACCTGATGATACACCTGAAGGCGGCAAGTGGAGTTTTGATGAAATGAACAGAAAAAAATTACCAAAAAAAATAAATATACCTGATATACCTAAATTACAAAAAAATAAATTTGTAGTTGATGCAGAAAAGTCATTAGCAAACTTTGATATTGAGTTTATTGGAGAAAGTAATAACTTTTTATATCCAACTAATTTTGATGAGGCAGATGAATGGTTAAATGATTTTTTTAAACATAGATTTTTCTTATTTGGCGATTATGAGGATGCTATTTCTAGAGAAAATTCTTTTTTATGGCATAGTTTACTTTCTCCTCTCTTAAATAGTGGCTTATTAACTCCGGATGGAGTAGTAAATAAAGCATTACTTTTTGCAAAAAATAATAATGTTCCTATCAACTCTTTAGAGGGTTTTATTCGTCAAATTATTGGATGGAGAGAATTTATTTGCCTCGTCTATAAAAAGTATGGAACAAAGATGCGAAACAGTAATTTTTGGAATTTTGAAGATAAGCCAATTCCACAATCTTTTTATAAAGGAAATACAGGAATTGAACCAGTGGACATTGTTATAAAAAATATTATTAAATTTGGTTATTGCCATCATATTGAAAGGTTAATGATTATTGGCAACTTTATGCTTCTATGTAGAATTCACCCCAATCAAGTTTATAAATGGTTTATGGAAATGTTTATTGATTCGTATGATTGGGTTATGGTCCCAAACGTTTACGGAATGAGTCAGTTTAGTGATGGAGGTATCTTTTCAACAAAACCATATATATCGAGCTCTAATTATGTAAAAAAAATGTCTAATTTTAAAAGTGGCCCATGGTGTGAAATATGGGATGGCTTATTTTGGAAATTTATTAAAGATAATGAAAGCTTTTTTTAGAAAGCAATATCGTCTGGGGATGTTAACTAGAAATCTCGATAAAATGTCAGAGGAAAAATTAAATAATCACTTAAAAACGGCCGATGAATTTTTGAGAGATATTCAATAAATTAAGATTAATAATCTACATTTTTTTTGAAAAATTAAAGGAATATTATATTATTACGAAATATAACAGACTGATGTTATCTTGGGAAAAAACAAGATTTATCTAATGGAAATTGGAACACTTTTTTTGAAAAGTAATTCAACTGGTATTATCACTTTTTCTGAATTAGATTGGATAACTACCCATCAATCTAATTTTACGAGGCTAGAAGAATTTATAGCAATTAAATTAGGAAGAATGCTTGATGCAGGATCTATAAATATAGGTTGTCGTTTGAATTCCTAGTTAAGGTTTTATTTTTAATGAAGTATCAAGAAGAGAAAAAATTATTTTTTCGGGAAAGAATTCATTCTTTAAATATCTTTCTTTTTTTAGGATTTAACCTAACACTGATTTCTATCTTAGGTTTTATTTGGTTCAATTCTGCAATTGAAAAAGTAGTTTAAATTTTTGAATTTTTAGTATATTAAAGTTATGTTTAGAAATAAATTATATTTTGAGCATAGGATATTTACAAAGAAAAGCAGCTTGGGAAATTTTATTAAAAGTTAGTTCTGGTGATTTTTCTGATCATGCCCTTGAAAAGGTTTTAAAAAATTATCAATTTAATCCTCTTGATATAGCCTTTATCACAGAATTATCTTTTGGATGCATAAGATATAGAAAATTTCTTGATCTTTGGACGGATCACACATCAAAAATTAGTCATAAAAAGCAGCCTCCAAAATTAAGATGGCTTCTACATATAGGTTTATATCAACTATTGAAAATGGATAAAATTCCATTTCCTGCGGCTATTTCTACCACTGTTGAAGTAGCTAAAAAAACAGATCTTAATGGTTTAGCGGGAACTGTAAATGCGATATTGAGAAATGCATCAAGAAAATTAGAAAAAAAAATTTTTCCGGAATTATCTTCTGATAGAAAAGAAAGAATTTCATATCTTGAATCATTTCCACTATGGCTTGTGGAGGATCTTTATAAATGGTTCGGCAATTGCGAGGGTGAAAATATTGTTAAGGCATTTAATAAAAAACCTTCAATTGATTTGAGAATTAACCAAATAAAAACTAATTTCGATGAATTTTTGAAAGTACTTCATGAAAATAAAATTGATGCTGAAATTATTAAAG
Organism: Prochlorococcus sp. scB243_496M6; assembly: GCA_000635535.1. Next base: position 3,529 of record JFMF01000101.1, read on the forward strand.
ATTTACATAATGGAATTACTTTAAAATCTAATCCAAGATCTATAAAAAATTTACCAGGATATAGTGATGGACTTTGGACAATTCAAGATAGATCTTCTCAGTGGATAGCACCTCTCTTAAATCCAAAAGAAGGCGAAAAGATTTTAGATGCTTGTGCAGCTCCAGGAAGTAAGTCTACCCACCTTGCAGAATTAACAAATGATAGTGCTGAAATCATTGCCGTAGATCGATCAGCAAAAAGATTGAAAATACTGCAATCAAATTTAGAAAGGTTAAATTTGAAATCTGTTAATACCATTAAGGCTGATGCTACGAGTTTGATTGAATTAAATCCTAAGTTTATATCTTATTTTGATAAAATTTTATTAGATGCTCCATGCTCAGGCATTGGAACTCTTTCCAGGAATCCAGATTCTAGATGGTCTTTAAGTAAAGAAAAAATAAAATCTTTAACTTTATTACAGGAAAAACTTTTGGAGAGTATTTTTCCTCTTTTGAAAAAAGATGGCACTTTAGTTTATTCAACTTGTACTATTTGTCCCGATGAAAATAATCTTTTAATTGAAAGATTTATTGAAAAAAACAAAACTTTAAAATTGGTAAGCCAAAAGCAAATTTTACCTAGCTTGGATTATCCTGGTGATGGATTTTATTCTGCAATAATTTCTTATAAATCTTAAAAATATAATTTATTCTTTAATTGGAATTTTATAAATTTCAGATATAAACTTCTTCCATAAATAAGCTGCATTCCCACTAGACAATTCAGATTCCTTGTTATCGTCGTAACCTATCCAGATCCCTGTTGTAAGGTCATCAATAGAACCAATAAACCAGAGATCTTTATTTCCATCAGATGTTCCTGTTTTCCCATATATTTTCTTTCCTTTTATAGAGGCTGCTTTTGAAGTGCCTTCTTTTACAGATTTTTCAAGAAGTTTATTTATTTTCTTGTTTATTTTTAAATCTAATATTTTCTTGGAAATAGATTTGTTTTCCCAAATAGGTTGTTTTTTAAATGATTCTATTTTTTCTATAATTTCAGGGCTTTGAATCTTCCCATTATTGTTTATCGCAGAATATGCATTTGTGATGTTTAAAAGATTATCTCCGTAGGAGCCAATAGCTAATGATGGGAATTCCTCAAACTCTTGCTTGTAACCTAGTCCAAATGAATTAGCTAAATTAATAATATTTTTTAATCCGATTTTTTTTGTTATTGATATTGGAACGATATTTGATGAACTTTTAAATGATTCAATCAAAGAAATTGAACCTCTATAATCTTCTGAAAAATTTTTTGGGCAATAACTTTCCCAGCATATTGGTAAGTCTTCAAACTTATCGCTTAATTTTATTCCTTCTATTAATGCAGCAGCATAAGGAATTATTTTAAAAGTAGAACCTAAAGGTCTTGAAGATGAAATTACTCTATTGTATTCATTAATTGATGGATTCTTACTGGTTATCATTGTCCTGATTAGTCCTGTTTTTGATTCGATAGATAACAGAGCAAATTCAAGTTCTTTAGGCCCAGCATATTTTGATATTTTTTGACCCTTTTCTTGCCAATCTTTGTTGATAGAAGATTTAATTCTTAAAAACTTATAATCATTTTTACTTCCAATTCTTTTATCTGCTTCCTGAAGAATAAAGCTTATTAATAATTTATCATCTAAAAAATTATTAGCTGTTTGATAATTTAATTTTATTTTTTCTCTAATAGCTTTATTCTTATTTGCAAGAGAAATATATCCATCAATATACATTGATTGAAGAACTTTATTTCTATTTTTAATAGCTAGTTCTAAATCTTGATAAGGTGAATAAATTGATGGAGCTGGAGCTAATCCTGCAATTAATGCGATCTCTGATAATGTCAATTCTTCTATAAATTTTCCAAAATAAACTTGGGCAGCCTCGTCTACCCCGTATGCTCCTGATCCTAGATAAATATTATTTAAATATAATTTTAAAATTTGATTTTTGTCATATCTAAATTCAAGTATGAGTGATATAAGTATTTCTTTGATTTTTCTTTGAAAACTTAAATCATTATTTAGAAAAAGTAATCTAGCAACCTGTTGGGTAATCGTACTTCCTCCCTCTTTAACATAACCACTTCTAATATTTTGAATAAGGGCACGTAAAATACTTTTTAAATCTATTCCATAATGTTTATAAAATCTTTTATCCTCAGAAGATATAAAAGAATGTTTGAGAAAAAATGGAATTTTATGGTAACTGTTATCTATTTCAAATTTGCGGCTTAATTTGCTTATTATCTTATTATCAGAAGATGATATTACATAAGAATATTTGGTCCCCCGAAACTTTTTATTTTCATCTACGTCAAATTTTAACGTACTAAATATTAGACTAAAAATATAAAAAGATATTCCAGAAAAAATTAATATTGGAATTATTAAAACAAAAGATTTGAATTTAATCTTTTGCACCTTAAGCAACTAAAAAACTATGTCCTATCGCTAAAGCTGTAACTAACATTCCAGTTATTAGGAACGGTTGGGCACTTGCTTGATATTTGACATCAAACTTTAGAGGATCTCTTAGTAACCACATATCTTGAAATGTAATTTGTGGAATTACCAATAAAACCAAGATTACAGAGGCTAAATGTTGACCAATAATAACTAATACTACTACCATTGCTAATTGAAAAATGTCAATCAGTCCTGCACTTACTCTACTTGCATTTTTAATTCCAAATACTACTGGTAGAGAATTTAAGCCTAGCTTTGAGTCTCCTTCAACACTTTTGAAATCATTAATTACAGCAATTCCAAGTCCTGAG
>JFMF01000102.1 GCA_000635535.1 Prochlorococcus sp. scB243_496M6
ATAAGCAAGTGTTAGTATCGCCGTCACGATAGTTAATTTCCCAAACAAGGCTTGCCCTGCCCACCAAGGTAAAGCTATATAAGATGCTCCTAATGCATAATTGCCAAGCCAACCATTCTGTTTTAATTTAAGTGGTGGAGCAGAATATATATAACTAACAAAGGAACCTCCAGTTGAAAATTGGGAAGGAGAAGCTCCTTTAGTTGAAGAACCTTATG
>JFMF01000103.1 GCA_000635535.1 Prochlorococcus sp. scB243_496M6
TCCCAGAGGGAATTGGTCTATTTGGTTCATTAATTGCATCAATTTCTTTATCAAAAAAATCATTTATGGTTTGGGTATAACCAGCCAGAAGTGGTCCACTCATCAACATACATGCTAATGAAGCTAGAACATTACTAAATGTCCATTCAAAATTACCACTTGCAGCTGCTCCACAAATAACTCCCCATATCAATGGGATCCAGGTTATGGGTTTCATTAACTGTATACGGAGTTTCCATATACTTGATGTTTCAGAAGCACCCTTAATTCCTAATAGTTGTTTTGGATCATTCACTTTACTCTTTAACCTTTCTCAATTTCTTCTGGGAAAAAC
>JFMF01000104.1 GCA_000635535.1 Prochlorococcus sp. scB243_496M6
AGAGGTAAAATGGAAGCTATTATGCAAGATTAACAGCATTTGGACAATTTTTACTAAAATGGTAGCTCTTCGTTTAATTCCTTGTTTAGATGTCGCCAATGGCAGAGTCGTTAAAGGTGTAAATTTTGTTAACTTGAGAGACTCAGGTGATCCTGTTGAATTGGCTTGCAGGTACTCTGATGAAGGCGCAGATGAATTGGTATTTTTAGATATTAGAGCAAGCGTGGAAAATAGGAATACATTAGTTGACCTTGTTTCTAGGACAGCAAAATCAGTAAAAATTCCTTTTACATTAGGTGGAGGTATAGATTCTGTTTCTTCTATTAATGATCTTTTAAGAGCAGGAGCAGATAAAGTGAGTTTGAATTCCTCAGCCGTAAGAAATCCCTATTTAATTTCTGAAAGTTCCAGAGAATTTGGTAATCAATGCATCGTTATAGCAATTGATGCCCGAAGAAAAGTTGATAAGGTTGGAGAGTGGGAGGTATATGTGAGAGGAGGGAGAGAAAATACTGGTATAGATGTATTAAGTTGGGCAAAGAAAGTTGAGGACTTAGGCGCAGGAGAAATATTGCTTACTTCAATGGATGGTGATGGAACACAGAATGGATATGATTTGAATTTGACAGAATCTGTTGCAAATATTGTTGATATCCCAGTAATTGCTTCCGGAGGAGCAGGTTGTTTAGAAGATATCTATGATGTTTTTTATGAAGGCAGAGCA
>JFMF01000105.1 GCA_000635535.1 Prochlorococcus sp. scB243_496M6
AGGCAGGATTTTTGGATTTTAATCACTCAACAAGAAATTCTTTATCCAATATTTTTCAGAAAATTTATTTGAGATTTATTGTAGTAACCATTTCGCGGCTTTTTAATTTAGGTCCGGAGTACGCATATATTGAAGAAAGTATTAGAAATTTTCCAAAGAAAAATGAGCTTATAAAGATTGCGAGGAAGTTGGATTTCAAAAAGCTCAATATAGGACTATTTTTGGGGGTCAAATGGGAATACTT
>JFMF01000106.1 GCA_000635535.1 Prochlorococcus sp. scB243_496M6
TTTTTAATTTCATAATTTTGTATTATTTTTATTTCATTCAAAGTTATTCCAATTTTCTCGATTCTCTCTTTTAATTTATGCTTGTTATAGATTAAAGCTTGGCGCCACTGTGGATGATTTACTGCAATAGTAAGTATTTTTTTTTCAATATTTAATGGTTTGCATTCTTGAAATAGTTCAAAACCGATTAAGTTCTTCCAGTTTTCGTTTATTTGAGAAAGTTTATCTAAGTCTCCCCATGATTTTTTGAAATTATCAAGACAATTTTTTAATGAATGTGGATTCCTTCTATTCACTA
>JFMF01000107.1 GCA_000635535.1 Prochlorococcus sp. scB243_496M6
AAAGTACCGAAAATGAGCTTACAAACTTGCTTGGATATTCTGAAATAAAGAAAAACCAGCCAGTAGCGATAATCGCAAGAGAGCAGTTCTCAGGTGTTGGCCAAAACTCAAAAACTTGGGTTTCTCCAAAAGGCGGGATTTGGTTAAGTGCAGCTTACCCAATATTTTCAAAAGAATTTGCATGTCAAATTTTTAATTTGTCTTTAGGTATTAAGTTATGTGAAATGCTTAAACAAGAGAATATAAATGTTTGTTTGAAATGGCCAAATGATATTTTTTTTGGTTCAAAAAAGTTGATTGGATTTTTGCCAAGAGTAATAACAAGAGGCAAAGAAATTATGTATGTAAGAGTAGGGCTTGGCATGAATGTTTTAAATTACACTCCATCGGAAGGTATTTCATTATCAAAAGTACTTCAAACTAAGAATATTAATCAACATTATTGGACAGCCAAAGTTCTTAAAGCTTTTTATGATTCAATTGAATGTAATAAAAAGGATGAATATGTCATTAAATCTGCAAATAAGTTTCTTACTAAAAGTTTTTTACCTAGTGGTTATTGTCCTGATACATGGAAAATTAAAGATATTGATTCGAATGGGAATTTAAGAATTGAAAATGCAACTCAACTGAAGGTAATTAGACGGTTTTGAATTTAATTAACTTTTAATTCAACTATTCTTCCATCCTTAAATTTGGCTATTTTTTTTGCGCGATTTGCAACTTCATCTTCATGAGTAACTAAAACTATAGTTATTCCAGATTCATGGAGCTTGTCAAAAAGATCTAATACATCTTCAGTGGTTTTTGAATCTAGTGCTCCAGTAGCTTCGTCTGCCAACAAAATCGCAGGGTTATTGATAATAGCCCTCG
>JFMF01000108.1 GCA_000635535.1 Prochlorococcus sp. scB243_496M6
TCAGATAAATTCTCAACAGGGATACCATTTAATTTATAAATACCTTCAGATGGTCTATCTAGACATCCAATAATATTCATGGCTGTACTTTTGCCTGAGCCACTTGCTCCCATTACTGCTAAATAATCACCTTTATAAATTTCTAAGTTTATGCTGTCTAAGGCTTTGACAGTTAGATCATCTTTCCCATATGTTTTGGATATATTTTCTAAACTCGCGACTTTCTTAGACATTTATTGAAGAATTCTTCTAGGAAATATTATTTGCTGTAGCAATAATATCTTGTAAGAAAGGAGTTTCTGAAACTGCTGTATTGGCTAATTTAAAAAGAGGATTAGATAGGATTCCTCCAAGAGCAGTTACCGCCACGCAAGTATAAAGTGCAATTCTCAAGGGAGGTAATCCTACAATTCCCCAATTAATTTCAGGATATGATTTGACTATTTCAGAAGCTTCCTGTGGTTCTTTAACTACCATCATTTTTATAACTGAAATGTAGTAATAAATAGATATAACTGAAGTTACTAGTCCAACAATTACTAATAGATATTGATGATTTGCCCAGCCCGCAAAAAAGAAGTATATCTTTCCAAAAAATCCTAGCATTGGAGGTAAACCTCCAAGAGATAAAAGACAAAGGCTTAAGCCTAATGTAATGAGAGGATCTTTTTGATAAAGTCCTGAATAATCAAGAATTCTGTCAGAGCCAGTTCTTAGAGAGAAAAGTATTACACAAGAAAATGCACCCAAATTCATAAACAAATATGCAGCCAAATATAAAACAGCTGC
>JFMF01000109.1 GCA_000635535.1 Prochlorococcus sp. scB243_496M6
CTCAATATTGCCAAAATGGTAAATAAAAGTTTCCATTCTTCATCAAAAGAGGAGAAAGTTGTGCTTAGTATTCTTATTGCAAATGCAAAGCCCGCTGTTTTTGAACCAACAGATAAAAAAGCTACTACAGGTGTAGGTGAACCTTCATATACATCAGGAGTCCATTGATGAAAGGGAACTGCAGCAATTTTAAATGCAACTGTTGATAAGACAAATACAAGAGCTAGTGAAGTAATGAAGGACGGCTTATTGATAATCTCTAAACCTATTG
>JFMF01000110.1 GCA_000635535.1 Prochlorococcus sp. scB243_496M6
CACTTTGTTCTGTATACCGCCAACTTATAAGTAAAGATACTAAGGTTGATAAAGATATTATTGCTCTAAATGCGATTGCTAAATTATCTGAATTAAAGGACCCAAGGAATGCGCTTTCTACCGGATTACTCCATTGCAATGCCAAACTAACTAGAGAGCTTCCAATTGATAAATAGCAAATTATTGGTGCCCATTTTGATGCAGTCTTTTCTCCAGCTAAATCTACAAGAAGTGTTCCAACAATACCTAGTAAAATAAAAGCCTCTGGAATAATGGC
>JFMF01000111.1 GCA_000635535.1 Prochlorococcus sp. scB243_496M6
CTCTGGAATAATGGCTTGAGCGTTTAGATTAATTGTAAAGATTTCGTTGGGCACTTTATTAAATTGGATTAAATTAGATGTTTGATTGTAAGGGTCTAAGAGTTAATCTTAACTTGATTATAATTTGTGGGTATGATTTTTGAAATTTTAAGAAGAAATTACTTGAAAAAGCTTCAAATAATCATAATATGCCTTAACTGAACAAAAACACCAATTTTTGAAATAAACCTTGGATCACACACTTGTTATTGTTGAGAGTCCCACCAAAGCAAAAACTATAAGAAAGTTTTTGCCATCTAATTATGAAGTTCTCGCTTCAATGGGACACGTAAGAGATCTTCCAAAAGGAG
>JFMF01000112.1 GCA_000635535.1 Prochlorococcus sp. scB243_496M6
TTCGTTTGTCTGCAAGAGAAACTATGAGATGTGCACAAGGGCTATATGAGAGAGGTTTCATAACATATATGAGAACTGATTCAGTTCATCTCTCCGAACAAGCCACAAGAGCTGCTAGAGAATGTGTCAGTTCCATGTACGGAAAAGAATATTTATCTAACTCACCAAGACAATTTAATTCAACTGCAAGAAATGCTCAAGAAGCACACGAAGCTATTAGGCCGGCAGGTGAGATATTTAAAACACCAAAGGAAACTAATCTAACTGGTAGAGACTTATCACTTTACGATTTAATTTGGAAAAGAACTG
>JFMF01000113.1 GCA_000635535.1 Prochlorococcus sp. scB243_496M6
AAGTTACTAATAAGGAATCTATTTTTCATGAAACTAAACCTCCTGCAAGATATACAGAGGCCGCATTAGTTAAAGTTCTTGAAAAAGAAGGGATTGGAAGACCTTCTACCTATGCAAGCATTATTGGGACCATAGTTGATAGAGGTTATGCGAATATATCTTCCAATACTTTGGCTCCAACTTTTACAGCTTTTGCTGTTACTGCTCTATTAGAAGAACATTTTCCTGATTTGGTTGATACTACTTTTACTGCAAAAATGGAATCTTCGTTGGATGAAATATCTTCAGGCAATCTTGAGTGGCTACCATACCTCGAAACTTTCTATAAAGGTAAAAATGGTTTGGAGGTAAAGGTTCAG
>JFMF01000114.1 GCA_000635535.1 Prochlorococcus sp. scB243_496M6
GATATAGAACGAGCATTAGAAATTCTTGCGATGCCAAAAATGGGTAGAGGTGGTCAAGAGGTACTTAAAGACTTTGGAAAACCGAAAGAATTTAATGAAAAAATTCAAATATTAAATGGAAGATATGGCGTCTATTTAAAATGTGGCAAAACTAATGTTTCGATTGCTAAAGATACTGATATAGAAAAATTTACCATAGATGATGCAGTATCTCTTTTAGAAGAAAAACTAAAAGATAAAAAAGGCGCAATTTTAAAAAAAACAAAGATTAGTAATAAAAAAACTATAAGGAAAAAGAAAAGTTAGAAAAAATATGATTTTTAAAAAAAAAGAATTTTTTTTATTAATTTTTTTAATTTTCTTGCAATCATGCTCTGGAGGGAGGATTGGAAATTTTCTTGAAAGTAGTTTTAATGATTTAGAAAAAACCAGCAAAAATCAAGATTTACAAAATAACTTATTAAATAAAAACGATATA
>JFMF01000115.1 GCA_000635535.1 Prochlorococcus sp. scB243_496M6
AAAAACGATATAAATGTAGAAAAGGAAAACAAAAAATTTAGTGATAAAAAAAATAACAAAATTAAGAAGTCTTCAAAAAAAAGAAATATTGATCTCCAATCTTACAAAATAATATTCATCTTAAAAGATGTAGATCCAAAAGACCCTACTGAAGAGTTAAGTTCCATATTAAGTAATTCTGAGGTAAATTTTGAAATAGAAAAGATTGAACGTATCTTAGATTCAAAAAATAAAAGTATGAATAAAAATTAATTAAAAATATTCAACAAAAAATGAGAATAACAACAAAAACTGAAGCATTAAATATTGTAGAGACCTCATACTTAGCATCTCTTTCGTCTTTATTATGGGTAGCACTATATTATTTGCCGATTGGAGGTGCTTTATTAAGGTTGATTTTACCCCTACCAATGATCCTTTTGCACTTGAGAAGAGGAACTAAAACTGCATTGGAAGGGCTCCTAATACAATTTCTACTTTTATTCATAATTATGGGTCCTGTTAGAGGAACTTTATTTTTATTTCCTTATGGGATTTTGGCTTTTTGGTTGGGCTGGTCTTGGTTTAAAGAAAAGAGTTGGAAACTTAGTTTAACTGGGGGAGTTGTTATTGGAACCCTTGGATTCTTAATAAGAGTAATAGCATTATCTATGTTGGTTGGAGATAATCTTTGGGTGTTAATTACTAGAGCGAGTTATGGTCTAATAGAAAAGTTAATTGGATTATTTAATTTACCTTTATATCCCTCAATTTTGAGTATACAACTAGGTGCAATTTTATTAATAATTTTTCAAGAAATAGTTTATGTTTTAACTGTACATGTAGTTGCCTATTCTCTGTTCCCTAGATTTAAATTAACCATCCCAGATCCTCCACGATTGTTAAATAGTTTAGTTGATTTTAATAATTAAAAAAAGTAAGAATGTATAGTACAGAATTAGGGATAAATTTTTTTGGTAATGAATCCAATAAAAAAAGACAATTCAATAAGATAGAAATACTGAAAAAGAATATTAAAAATTTAAAAATATTTCTTATAATTGCTGGCACTAATACATCTCAAATTCCAGGAATTTCCGCAGCAGGTATTAATCCAAAATCTAGGAGAACAACTGCGCTCGCAGATGCTGAATTTCTGCTTGAGGG
>JFMF01000116.1 GCA_000635535.1 Prochlorococcus sp. scB243_496M6
CGCAGATGCTGAATTGCTGCTTGAGGGTGCTTCAAAAGATCATAAATATAAATTGCCTCTTCTCAATGCAGGAGTAACTCCGGCCCTAATCAGTCATGTTTGTTCAAAGCTTATAAATAATTATCCAGTTATTGTTCCTCTGGGAATAGGAGCAAAGCCTTATTTTAATCATTTGGTTGTAGAAGATAGAGATTTGGGCCCATCAAATTGTCTTACTACTGGTAAATCGATGACTAAAGAGAGAGTTTTAAATCTCTATAAAAAAGGTCTTGAGATAGGCAAATCCTTAAAACAGCCAGTTTTAATTTCTGAATCTGTACCTGGGGGCACTACAACTGCTCAGGCAGTAATGGAAGCTTTTGGTTTGCAGGTATCTAATTTAGTAGGGAGTAGTTTATATAAAGCTCCAAGAGAACTAAGAAGACAAGTAATTAAAAGAGGACTTTTAAATGCGAATTTCAAGGCTGATTCCGACTCTTTTGATGTTGTCGCGGCAGTAGGTGATCCTTTCCAAGCTTTTTCAATGGGTCTATTAATTGGTGCCAGGTTAGCAAAAAAACCTGTAATATTGTCTGGAGGAAGTCAGATGTTAGCAGTCATTTTGCTTGTATTAGAATTTTTAGGTGAAAAAAATAAAGATGAATTTATTGAAGATGTTTTTATTGCGACAACAGGGTGGCTTGTGAAAGATAATTCTTTAAATGATTTAGTAAATCTAATTAATGAAAAATATGATGTCAAATTATTAGGTTTAGCCAGTCCTTTAAATTTCAAATCTTCAAAATACAAAGAATTGAAGGATTATGAATTAGGTCATGTAAAAGAGGGCGTAGGTGCTGGTGGAATATCATTGCTTGCTTTCTTATATGGATTTA
>JFMF01000117.1 GCA_000635535.1 Prochlorococcus sp. scB243_496M6
AGAAATAGTTTCATTGTGTCAACAAAATCTGGAAATGATGAAGGGCCTAGGTCAAATTTCTTTAGAGAAGGATTGCTGAATGTTTTCAAAATTTGCAACCAGAAGAGAATTTTTAAATTGTGGTAAGCTTTCGCTTTTATTTTTCTTAAACTCTTGCAGTAATCTACCTAATAAAGTAAAAATTGCATTACAAAATTCTTTTTATCCAGAATCTTTTAAAGATACGATTCCAAAAGATTGGAAGCAGGAAAAAATTAATTTTGAAAATATTCAGCTCCAAAAAAATAGAAACACAATTTTCAATTCTGACTTTACTTTAATAAATGATGGATGGATTTCTAGTATAGATTTTTCAGAATTTGAAAAAATAAATGAATATGCACTGTTCGAAAATTTGGATAAGAGATCGATAGATTTTTTGGGAAGCTTTGATCAAAATCTCAGGAGTAAATTGTTTCCTATTGGGGTAGTACCCTATACAATCATCATTAAAAATAATAAAGAATTAATAACTTCAGCCAGAACATCTTGGGATTTTCTTCTTTCTGAAAAATTAACTGGGAAAATTATTTTTCCTCAAAGTCCCAGAATAATATTGTCAATTGCTCAAAAAATTAATTCATCTAATTCTTTAAAAAAACTCAAAAGCCAAGCTATGTTATTTGATGATAAAAATATGCTCAATTGGTTGATTAATTCTGATGCTATTGTCGCAATAGTTCCTTATAGTCTTTGTTCAAAATATTTAAAAATAGATCCAAGGCTTTCTTTAGTTTTCCCTAGCCAAGGCGTACCTTTGATGTGGCATTTTCTACTTAGTCGATCAAATCTAAATAATGCAATATTAATGAAATGGATTAAATCTTTAGAAAATAAAACAATAGTAGATAAATTAGTAAGCCAGGGTTGGTATCTTCCATTCAATAGTGACTATTTGCAAAGTAAATATAAAACTGAAATGCTCCCCATCTCAGGACCTTCTGAGAAATGTTGGGAAAATAGTTGGTCTTTCTCTTTCTTAACAAATGAACAAAAAATTAATCTTAAAAATATTTGGAATGAGTCCTTATCCCCATAATCTTTTTGTAGGATTTTCAATTAATAAGTTATGAGTTTCTTTTAATAAATTTGGTATATCTAATTTACTAGGACATTTAGGAACACATTTATTACATTCTTGACAAAATGAGGAATTTTTTTCTTCCCACCAGTGGCCAGCTTTTCCTATTAAATTGTATCTTTCTTTTGCAAATTCTAATTGGCCATAACCAACAGATATATTTCTTAAACGAAGTATTTCTGGAATAGGCACTTCATTTGGACATGGAAGACAAGATCTACATTGTTCACATTTGGTTGAGTTTAATCTTTCA
>JFMF01000118.1 GCA_000635535.1 Prochlorococcus sp. scB243_496M6
CCCCCAAGGATAAAGTTGTAATCCCTTTTGCCAGAAGAAATCGATACGCTAATTCTAATGGATGAAAAGGCTTACAGGCCTCTATCAAAATATCACTTGGAGAATACAATCTACCCCCTTTATCTGCAGGTGATATTGCTAAAACTCCCATACCCTTTTTTATAGCTTCCTCTGCTAAAGCAATCTTAGATTGATCTAAATAATGTAAATGAAGACTACAAAAAGTAAAAACTTCAGAGTTAAT
>JFMF01000119.1 GCA_000635535.1 Prochlorococcus sp. scB243_496M6
ATCACCATAAGAGGGTGCTGTTTCTATGTGGTTAATTCCTACATAATATGCATTTTTAATTATGCTATACATTTTTTCGAGACTTTCAGTTGCTCGCATTGTCCCCAAAGTGAATAAGCTCACTTTCGCCCCTCTACCAAATGATCTTTTTTGCGAATTAATAATCATCTAAATATGATCAATTTCTTTTTATTTACTCTTTAATT
>JFMF01000120.1 GCA_000635535.1 Prochlorococcus sp. scB243_496M6
GCAGGAGACATTAAAAAAAACAACTTTAGGAGCAAAGTCGAACCTGAATCAGATTGTTAATTTGGAGCCCGCTCTTAGGGTGTCTGACCGTGTAGGAGGGCATATAGTCAGCGGACATGTTGATGGCCTTGGAATAGTTGAGAATATAGAAAAATTAGAGAAATCTTGGCTCTTATCAATAAAGTGGAAAAATAATAATTTTTCAAAATATGTAGTTAATAAAGGTA
>JFMF01000121.1 GCA_000635535.1 Prochlorococcus sp. scB243_496M6
CCCTCATACTTGGCATAAAACAAATCTGAATAAATTAAATATCGGTGACAGCGTAAACCTTGAGGCAGATGCACTTATTAAATATGTAGAGAAATTACTTCTATTTAATAAAAATAGTAATCAAGATTTATCTTCAAATAATATTTCGTCCCAGTGGCTTAAAGAAAATGGTTGGTAAAATATATTTTTTAATTTAATGGAATCAGATAAATT
>JFMF01000122.1 GCA_000635535.1 Prochlorococcus sp. scB243_496M6
ATCGATTTTAAATTCCTGACCAGGTTCTAGACCTAATTTTTTGGTGTAAGCATGACCAATTAATAGATTCCCATTGCCATGAACTTTAGTTTTGAATTCTGTCTGTCTGCCTCTTGAAGCTCTATTACCATTTTTACCCTGACGACCATTTCCTATTTTGTAACCCTTAGCTTCAATAAGCGCCCTATAAAAACTTTTTCTTAAGATTCTTCCACTAGGACCTACGTACCCACAACCTCTGA
>JFMF01000123.1 GCA_000635535.1 Prochlorococcus sp. scB243_496M6
TTTCACTTAAATTTAAAAGGTCATCTGATATTTCAATTAAAGTTTGTCCTCCTCCAGAAACAACACCCTCTTCAATAGCAGCTTTCGTAGCATTAAGGGAATCTTCTATTCTCAACTTTTTATACTTCATCTCTGTTTCTGTTGCAGCTCCTACTTTGATAAGAGCTACTCCTCCAGCTAGTTTGGCTATCCTTTCATTGATTTTATCTTGATCATACTCAGATTCAGTTA
>JFMF01000124.1 GCA_000635535.1 Prochlorococcus sp. scB243_496M6
ATATCTTTATTTCCTCCAATTTTCTTTTGGCATCGATGGGATTGATTTTTTCACCATTTTATATTTTTTTAATTGTTCCTTTGGTATTCCTAAATAGGAAATGTATTTTTCTGATATTAAAAATATTAGGGTCTCTTAAGGGAAAAGTATTTGAGGTCTTGAGACTTCCAAATTCTAAGGACCAATTTGAAGAGAGAATAAATATAATTACATTTTTCCCTATTAAAGCTTTATTTCTTGAAATTGGATTTGTTTTATCTAAATTTATTGGTTTTTATATTTGCTTAAATACTTTTTATGCGAGTAATACTCTGAACATTATA
>JFMF01000125.1 GCA_000635535.1 Prochlorococcus sp. scB243_496M6
CGTTATTAATGCAGTAAATAATCCTAGACTTATGGTCCTGAATGATAGGGTAAGCAATTCTACTGATAACCCTTTTTGAATTTGATCGACATTGAGCAGAACCCAAAAACATGGAATTCCAAAAGAGAAAATTGGAGGAAATAAAGATATTGTGATTGCTAAAAGAGCTCTCGTTTTTTTTAATTCCCACCCTTGAGAATCTTTTGATGCAGGATTTTCACTCCACCGCTTTGATTTTCTTCTCGAGAATTTTTCAAAAATAATTAAAGTGAAAATTATTAATAAAGCTACCAAAGACAGTCCAATAGCACTTTTTGGATTACCCTCAATAAGCCAATTTTCG
>JFMF01000126.1 GCA_000635535.1 Prochlorococcus sp. scB243_496M6
CCACGGACCAACTCCTAAGCCTCTACTAGCATTGATCTGATTAACTCCAAATTTATTAAAACTTTCGTTAGCAAGAATGAATACATATGGATAAGTAGAAATTGAAAGTATTAATACCCCCCACCATAATCCGGTTACTTGATACCCAAAAATACTTCCTAAATCCTGCAAAACAGCAGTTATTAGGTATGCTGGCGCGGCTAGTGGAATGAGCTGACAAATACGGAG
>JFMF01000127.1 GCA_000635535.1 Prochlorococcus sp. scB243_496M6
TCCTTTCGCTCTAAATACATTTTGTGAGATTTGATTATCTAAGAAATATTGAAACTTCCTTAAGGGGAATGGTTCAAATGTCTCATAAGAAACTGATGTAAAACCTTCTATATTATTCAAATCGTGAGAATGGGAAGAGTGATCGTGAGAATGGGAAGAGTGATCGTGAGAATGGGAAGAGTGATCGTGAGAATGGGAAGAGTGATCGTGAGAATGGGAAGAGT
>JFMF01000128.1 GCA_000635535.1 Prochlorococcus sp. scB243_496M6
AAGCTAATGTTTGATCCAGATTCGTAATACCTCCTAGATCATGTGTATTTAATTTTATTATTACTTTTGCATAAACATTCTCCCAGTTAGGATGATGATTATATTTTTCACAGATTAAAGCAACCTTAGTCATAAAAGCAAAGGCTTCAATAAAATTAGCGAAGTTAAATTCTCTTTGGATTTGTTTAGATTTAATTTCCCAGCCAGGTATTTTGACAACTAATTCATTCAATTCTTCATCTTGCAAAATGTAGGGTTCCATTAAATAAGAAATCTGACTTATTACATTATAAATATCTTACTTTTTCTCACCAATTATATGTACATTAATTATTCTTTCCTTTTGATCAAATCGATGTTCCCATAAATAAACTGCTTGCCATTTGCCAAGCATGATTTTCCCGTCTTGAAAACTCAAAGATAAACAAGTGTTTGTTAGGGATGTTTTAATATGTGCTGGCATATCGTCAGCCCCTTCTTGATAATGTTTATAAGATATTTCTTCTCTATTTTTTGCTAAGCTTAAGTAGGAATCATAGGGAACTATCGATTGCATATACTTTTTTAGGTCCCTCAGTACATTTGGATCTGCGTTCTCATTAATAGTTAAACTGCAACTTGTATGAAGTGAAGTTAAATTTAAAATTCCAGAATGAAAATTATTTTTTTCAACACATAAATTTAAATCATATGTGATATCAATAAAACCCTCGCCA
>JFMF01000129.1 GCA_000635535.1 Prochlorococcus sp. scB243_496M6
AAACCCTCGCCATGGGTTATGAATTTTAATTTTGAAAATATTTGTTCCATATAAGTTAAAACTTAATTAATCAATATCCTATTATGGATAAAGATGCACGTTTTACTGCAGACATTAAAATTTTTATCTTAGGATAAATTTAATTTCCATTTAAATCTTTGGCTGAAACTCATTGGAATAAGCTGGGTGCTTATCTTAAAGAAACACA
>JFMF01000130.1 GCA_000635535.1 Prochlorococcus sp. scB243_496M6
TTGATTAGAGGGATTAATAAATCTAAGAAATATCACTGGGATTTGAGTACAGAATCTCAACATAATTTATGTTCTCAATTACTTGATGAGTTTAGTAGAGATAAAGATCTAGTTGTTGTTGGTAAATCTCCCCATCCTTTTTCGATTACATTAGGGCCTAATGATTACAGGATTACGACAAGAATTGTTGAAGGTGAACCATTATCAAGTTTTTTAGCAACTGCGCATGAGTGGGGGCATTCTATTTATGAGCAGGGTTTGCCATCTCAAAGTCATCAATGGTTTGCTTGGCCTCTAGGTCAAGCAA
>JFMF01000131.1 GCA_000635535.1 Prochlorococcus sp. scB243_496M6
GCCTCTAGGTCAAGCAACCTCTATGGGTATTCATGAAAGTCAATCTTTATTTTGGGAAAACAGAATAGTTAAATCCAAATCTTTTTCAAAAAGATTTTTTAATAAATTTGTTTCGGCTGGATGTTCTCTTAATAATTATTTAGAACTATGGAAATCTATTAATCATTTGGAAGCAGGATTAAATAGGGTTGAAGCGGATGAATTGACTTATGGCTTACACATA
>JFMF01000132.1 GCA_000635535.1 Prochlorococcus sp. scB243_496M6
ATTAAACCATCTAATGATTCAGAAGGTTGTCTTCAAGATGTTCATTGGAGTGAAGGGGCGTTTGGATATTTCCCCTCATATTTGTTAGGACATGTTATAAGTGCGCAAATATCTTCTCAAATGGAAAGAGACATAGGTTTGATTGACAACTTAATTGAAAATGGTGAATATCAAAAGATCATCTTTTGGTTAAAAAATAATATACATAAATATGGCAGATCAGTTAATTGTATGGAATTGGTTAGAGCTGTTACTAATGAAGAATTATCGCCAAACTATTTTATTAATCATTTAAGGTCTAGAATAAATGATTTTTGCTGAAACATTACTTTTAAAGAATTTGGTTAGGTGTGAGGATGTAAGATAAACAAAAATAATTTCTTGATGGCAAATCTAAATCAGCCCCCAAGCAGGGTTACCCCAAATTTATTACACATACTAAATGCTTTCACTGACAGCTCAAATTCAATAATAAATACTATTGTTGAATTGAACTCCAATACCATAAATAAATATGAATTAATTACAGAAACGGGCCATCTTAAACTTGATAGGGTAGGTTATTCATCACTTGCGTATCCTTTTGCTTATGGATGTATTCCAAGGACATGGGATGAAGATGGAGATCCGCTTGATGTAGAAATTGTTGGAGTAACTGAGCCATTGATACCCGGATCTATTGTGGAAGCAAGGATTATTGGGGTGATGAAATTTGATGATGGTGGAGAGGTCGATGATAAGGTAATAGCGGTTCTCGCAGATGATAAAAGAATGGATCATATCTCAAGTTATGAAGACCTTGGAGATCATTGGTTAAAAGAAACAAAGTATTATTGGGAGCACTACAAAGATCTAAAAAAACCAGGAACATGTACTGTCAATGGTTTTTTTGGTATAGAAGAAGCTGTTAAAGTGATTAAGGATTGTGAAGAGAGATACAAAAAAGAAATTGATCCTAAATTAGTAAATTAACTAATTTTATTTTTCTCTAAATTTTTCAAATATTTCGCTTAGTATTTCTTCGGCACCTTGCTGCTTTAATTTTTTAGCAAGTTCTTTGCCTACTTCTTCGGGATCATTAATATTGCCAATATATTTATCTTTAATAAGCCTTTCTCCATCAAGAGATGCAACCATACCAGTAAGGCAAAGTTGTTCATTCTGAATTTTACTATTCACACCTATTGGGACTTGACATCCACCTTCAAGCTCTCTTAAAAAAGCCCTTTCTGCTAAACATCTTTGACTGGTGGGTTTATCTTCTAAGGTATTTATAATTTCTAAAACTTTTTTATCATCAGATTTACATTCAATGCCTAGTGCTCCTTGCCCAACGGCATGAAGGGAAACTTCACTTGGGATAATCTGGTGAATTCTTGATTCAAAGCCTAGTCTCTTTAAACCAGCTGCTGCAAGAATTATACAATCAAATTCTCCTGCATCTAATTTTTCAATTCTTGTAATAACATTTCCCCTGATATCTTTGAAAACAAGATGTGGGTACTTATTTCTTAATTGTGCAAGTCTTCTTAGGGAGCTTGTTCCAACAATCGAACCTTCAGGTAAGTTTTCTAATTTATAACAGTCATTTTTTTTGTTTACTACTAAAGCATCTGCA
>JFMF01000133.1 GCA_000635535.1 Prochlorococcus sp. scB243_496M6
TGTTTGCTACTAAAGCATCTGCAGGATCCTCCCTTTTTGTAATGCATCCTAATTTAAGGCCATTAGGCAAATTGGTTGGTAAATCTTTTAGAGAATGTACTGCTATATCTGCATGGCCTACAAGCATTTGTGCTTCAAGTTCTTTTGTAAATAAGCCTTTGTCGCCTATTTTTGCTAAGGCAACATCAAGGATTTTGTCACCTTGAGTTGCCATAGCTTCTATAGATACCTCTAAATTGGGAATATTCCTTTCTAGTTGATCTTTAACCCATAAAGTTTGAACCATTGCTAGTTTACTTCTTCTACTAGCTATTTTTAGCTTAAAATTAGTCATTAAATATTATTTTGAGTTTGAATTAAAAATTAAGTCGAATTTATTTTAAGCTATTATTTTGCCAGTTTTTAAAGCTA
>JFMF01000134.1 GCA_000635535.1 Prochlorococcus sp. scB243_496M6
ATTCTTTTAAAACCCCATTTCGATTTGGATGTCTAAGTTTTCTTAAGGCTTTTGCCTCTATTTGTCTAATTCTTTCTCTCGTCACATCAAAAATCTGACCAATTTCTTCAAGAGTTTTCATTCTTCCATCATCAATTCCATATCTCAATCTGAGAACATCTCTTTCTCTTGGACTAAGAGTGGCTAATACTCCTTCCAAATCTTCTCTTAGTAAAGTTTTAGAAACATCTTGCTCCGGATTTTCTATATCGGCCTCTATAAAGTCTCCTAGTCTTGAGTCTTCTTCTTTCCCTATTGGAGTTTCTAAAGAAATAGGAAGTTGCGCACTTTTAGCTATAAATCTTAATTTTTCGATTGTCATTTC
>JFMF01000135.1 GCA_000635535.1 Prochlorococcus sp. scB243_496M6
ACCAAGTTGCATATGTAGAGAACTTATAACCTTTTTCATGGTCGAATTTTTCTGCTGCCCTAATTAGACCCAAACTTCCTTCTTGGATTAAATCTTGAAATGATAAACCTCTGTTCATATATTTTTTAGCAATTGAGACAACTAATCTTAAATTTGATTGAACCATTTTTTTCTTTAGCTCTCCGCCCTAAGAGAAGTCTTCTTCTAAATTTGGGAAGAGGCATATCTATTAACTCGGCCCATTCTCTTACAGATGGGAAATGCCCTTTTTCTGACTCATATTGAGTTGCGAGCTCTTCTAATTGGAGTAAGTCAGCAATTTTTCTTGCAAGCTCAATTTCTTCATCTGGTCTTAAAAGTCTAATTCTTCCAATTTCTTGGAGATAAACTCTTATTGAAT
>JFMF01000136.1 GCA_000635535.1 Prochlorococcus sp. scB243_496M6
AACTAGGCTTGGAATTCTTTGATTCTGCTGCGACTGGACACATAATTGACTCCTTTCTACGGTGAATTTAACTAGATAAAATTTTATTTAGGGCTAATTTGAACATTTAGTAGTAAAGTCCCCTTAATGTTTAAAAAACTTTTTCACAAAATGAGAATAAGAAAAGTTTTCTAAATTGTTGAAAAATTTAAATAGTGCTATAGATTACCTAAAGTAAATAGTCTTGGGATTTCTCAGACAGGCAGATCATTTTTGAATTTTCAGTCAATGATCAGAGCTTCATGTCTCCCTTAAGAGCAGGATACTTACAATGTGCAAAAAACACTTTGTGGAATGTTCAACAATCCAATACTAAGAAAAAGTTTTGAAGCCGGCAAGTAATCAGTTATTAAATATCTCCTATAAATTGGAAATTTTGCTTGATATAGGTAGTAGTAATGAAAGCTTTTACTATTTAGATGGAAATAATCTTGGAGCAGAAGTTGGAGATATTGTAAGTGTGAGACTAAGGGGGAGATTATTGAATGGGTTGGTGATCTCCAAAAAAGACTTTTTGACAATCAATAATGATGAATCAAATATTACTGGAGGAAAAAGGATAAGATATTTATTTGTTGAAGGTATTTTGCAGAAAAAAATAATTGATGAATCTTGGAGAGAATTGATAGACTCCCTTGCCTCTTTTTATATGGTTAGTAATTTAAAAATGCTTAAAACTGCATTTCCTCCTGGCTGGATTGGTAAGTATAAAAATTTCTCTAAAGGTTTAAAAGATCAAATATGGATTGAAACTAAAAAAGAATTTGATATTAAGAAAAATGGATTAACCAAAAAAGAATTTTTTTTAATTGATACTTTATCTAAAAAAGGTAATTGGCAAAGTGAGTTAATAAAGTCTGGTTTTAATTACACTTTAATTAACTCATTGGTCAGTAAAAATTATCTTGCTAAAACTAAAAGAAAAAAAAATATAAATAGTAAATTAAATTCCTTTGTAAAAGATCATATCTCAACGAAAAAACCAAATCTTACAAATGAGCAAAAAATTGCATTTCAAGAATTTCAAACAATGAAATCAGGAGATGCATTACTTCTTTGGGGCGAAACACGTTCAGGTAAAACAGAAGTGTATATGAGAATTGCTGAAGATCAATTTCTTAAGAAAAAAAGTTGTTTGATACTAGCCCCAGAAATTGGATTAATTCCTCAACTTATTGATAGGTTTAGTAGGCGATTTAATAATGTCGTTCACGAATATCATAGTAATTGTTCTCCCGATCATAGAACTTTAGTTTGGAAGAAAATTATTAATGCTAATGAACCTTTAATAGGAATAGGTACAAGGTCTGCAGTTTTTCTCCCAATCAAAAATCTGGGATTAATAATAATGGATGAAGAACATGATGTTTCTTATAAGCAAGATAGTCCTATGCCTTGCTATGACGCGAGAGAGATTGCTATTGAAATAGTAAAAAGGAATTCTGCAAAGTTAATTTTTGGGAGTGCAACCCCATCAATGAAGACTTGGAAAAAGTGTATTTTTGAAAGGAATTTTAAATTGGTAAGAATGATTCAAAGGATATCCAGTAATGAGACTCCTGAAATAAAAATTATTGATATGCGGGATGAGTTCAAGAAGGGAAATATGAAAATTTTTTCCAATGAATTATTACAATTGCTTCCTCAACTACGCTTAAAAAAAGAGCAAGCAATAATTTTGATCCCTAGGAGGGGGCATAGTGGATTTTTAAGTTGTAGAAATTGCGGATATTTAATAAATTGCCCCAACTGTGACGTTCCTTTATCAGTTCATCTCGGATCACAAGGAAAAAAATGGTTAAGGTGTCATTGGTGTGATCATAAATCAAGATTGATCAATCGTTGCCCAGATTGTCATTCAACTGCTTTCAAACCTTTTGGAATTGGTACGCAAAGGGTAATAGAGTTTTTAAATGAAGAATTTCCTGACTTAAGAGTACTTCGCTTTGATAGAGATACAACTTCAGGAAAGGATGGTCATAGAGATATTCTTTCGAAGTTTTCTAAAGGCTATGCTGATATTCTTGTTGGTACTCAGATGTTGGCAAAAGGTATTGACATCCCCAATATTACTCTTTCAGTAGTTATTGCAGCAGATGGGTTGCTTCATCGCCCAGATATTTCAGCAGAAGAAAAATCATTACAATTATTTTTGCAAGTAGCAGGAAGGGCCGGCAGGGCACAAAAAAAAGGGAAAGTAATTTTTCAAACATATAAACCTAACCACCCGGTGATTTCGTATCTTCAAAAAAGAGATTATGAAAGATTTTTAATTGAAAACTCGAGATTGAGAAAGGATGCTAATTTATTTCCATTTTGCACAATTTGCCTACTTAAATTATCAGGTGAAAATTATGAATTAACTGAGTCAATTGCAATAAAATTAGCAAAATATCTACTCAGTTTTTGTGAGAAAAAGAACTGGAAATTAATTGGCCCTGCCCCTAGTTTAATAGCTAAAGTCGGTAAAAAATTTAGATGGCAGATATTAATACATGGTCCTGAAGGAACAAAGATACCTTTACCTGATAGATCAATATTATGGAAACTTATTCCAAAAAATGTTTTTTTAACAATAGATGTTAATCCAGCAGAGTTGTAATTACTTTGATGGAAGTTGAGGTAAATCTGAACCTAATTTAAATCTATAGAATCTTAATAAATAAGCCAATATTATAATTATCAAAATAAGAGATATCCCAATCAAGAGTTTGTTGAGGCTCCAGAAAGAAAATTTAAGACTATTTATCTGCCCTTGAGTTAAATCCCAAATTATTAGATTTTTTGTGCTTTCTAAATTTGAATTATTTGTATCGGTAAGGATAGCTTTATTAGGGTGAATAATTTTGAAAATGAGTTCTAAATTATCAATGCCTTTAATAGAATTTAGATCCAAATCTAACCTGTAAAAGTATTTTTTAAAAAAAATGAAGTTTTTTTGAGTAGTATTAATTTCTATATTTGTTGACACTCCCGCTAACTTTCCAGCTGTATTTTGGGTGATTTTAAGAACTTGTTTTGTATCCTCTAAATTGAGATGTTTATGTTTCAAAGAAAAGGTTGATTCGTCTTGTTCAATTTCTGCGTCAGGAAAAATATCTTTCATCTTCTCTTCAAATTTCAATTGCCAAGGAAATTTCTTTATGTATTTACTCTCTATAACTAAATTATTAGTTATTGAATCAAGTTCACTAAGATCAAGGGTATCCTCAATTTTTACGCAGCCACTTAAAAGTGGAATTAATAATAATAGTATTAAAAAAATGATCAGCGAAAAGCCTTTCTGAAAGGGTTTTGTTTCACCAGTTGGTGTCTGAGTTACATTAATAAATTTTTTTTTCTTCAATACCTCTTTTTTTTTGCGCAGTGAGTTAAGAGATTTTTTATTGAGTGATGGGTCGCTTTCAAACTGTACGTTCCAATTTTCTGGCTTTTTAATGTCAGGAGAGTCTATAACTTCCATCAAATATTTTGCATTTTCTCTCGTCTTATTATTGTAAGATTTTAGAAGTTCTTTACAAAACCTTTTGGCCTCCTCCCTTTTATTGATACCACATAGAGCAGTAATTAAGATTGTTCTTAAATTTACTCCCTCTTTGCTTGATAAGGGAAATGATTCGATTATGGGCAAAAGAAATTCAATGCAATAATGATACTCACCTTTAGCTAAAGCAAGTTCTACTTTTTCTAAAACTTGCTCATAAGTTTTCATGGGTTAGGCGATTATCATTGTACCTATTCCGGAATTTGTAAAAATCTCAAGAAGTAATGCATGTTCTATTCTTCCATCAATTATGTGAGCTGCTTTGACTCCTTGGGCTAAAGCTCTTATACAGCATTCTGTCTTTGGAATCATACCTTCAGTCACAATTTTTTTATCAATCAAATTCCTTGCCTCTTTGAGATTAGTTTTTTCAACAAGACTATTTTTGTTATCTTTTTCTTTTAAAATTCCTTTAGTATCAGTAAGAAGAATAAGTTTTTCTGCATTTATTGCAGCAGCAATTTCTCCAGCAACAAAATCTGCATTAATGTTATGGGAAATACCCTCCAAGGTTGATCCAATGCTAGAAATAATTGGGATGTATCCTTTAGAAATAAGAGGATCTAATATTTCAGGATTGATTTTTGTAACCTCTCCAACTAACCCATGGCTACCATCTCCTAGTTCTCTAGATTGAATTAAGTTGCCATCAAGACCTGATATTCCCACAGCTAAGGATCCAGTTTTATTAATCCCTTTTACAATCTGTTTGTTAACTCTACCCATTAGAACCATCTCGACAATTTCCATTGTTTTATGATCAGTAATTCTTAATCCATTTTCGAATTTAGGAGATATTTCTAATTTCTTTAACCAATTATTAATCTCTGGTCCTCCTCCATGAATTACTATCGGACAAACCCCAACGGTTGATAAAAGTGCAATGTCTCTAAAAAAAGCATTTTTTAAATTATCATTCTCCATAACTGAACCACCATACTTGATAACAATTTTTCTACCTGAGAAACTTTGTATATATGGAAGTGCTTCGCTTAATATTGATACTCTTTGAGAATCATTCATTATTAAAATTCATTAAAACTTGATTGAATTGAGAAATTAGGTTTTTACAAATATATTCCTATATTCAATAAAAGAGAATAAAATCAAATTCTTTTTTATTATCGTCGATAATAAATTCTGATTCAAGACCTTTGACGAAAAACCTATTTAATCTTTCTTGTTTTTCAATCCATTTTTCTAGAGGGACAGCATTTAATGCGAAACGCATTCTGAGGCCATTTTTTTCTTCCTTTGTAATTTCTTCTATTTCTTTTAATTGAGGGGGGTTATCCTCGTCCCACAAATTTAAAGATTCTAATGACGATTCAAGATGAGCTTTTATCCCATACCTCCATCTTGTAACATCTTTAACTAATGCTGTTAGTTCTTTTGGTCTATTAAATTTATTTGTCGCAAAATTTGTCTTGTCAAATAACTCTACAGGAGGTATTTCAGAAGTCTTTAAGCCTAAGCCAATTAGGAAAATAGGTACTCCATAAAAAAAAGTAGGTACACTTAAATTCACTGAGTCTGTAAAATAAGCAGTCATTCCAACAAAAGCTAATATACCCCCAGCGGTTACGATTAAGTTTCCAGGCGATAAGTATTTCTTCATTTTGATTTAGTAGAATGAGTTTTAAATGGGTTAACAAGTATTATGCAAGATCCTAATACTGCAAATCAAGGAGATTTAATTTTTAAACTTGATCAAGATAGAGCATGGCTATTAGAAAATCTTGATAAGGGTAAATGGCCAGAAATCAGAAGCGAACTTGCCGCGCTTGAAAGAAAAATAAGCAAATTTATTATAAGTGTTCAAGAAAATAATGTTGATATTTGATTTAAAAAGGTATTTCGTCCACTTCAGGTACTAAAGGTGAACTATCCCAACTAGATTTTTTGGCGGATTCCTTATTTTCAAATGACTCATTATTTTCTTTTTGATCTGACTTAATAAGATCAACTGGCGATATTTGATGAATTTTTGAAGCTGTTAGTTCTGGTTGTTTTTCTTTCGTTCCGTCTTTTCTAGTGACAGAATTCATCTTTAGACGTCCCTCAATAACAATATTTTGCCCCTCCTTTAGTTCATCTACCATTTCTTGGGCAATATTTCCCCATCCTATGATCTTGAGATCTCTGGTTGGATCTTCACTACGTAATCCTTTAAAATTAACAATCATTTCTGCAATGGGAGTTTGGCTTTCTTTGGTATACCTCATTTGGGGAGCGCTATTAATGACCGCCTGAATTAAACAATGATTCATTACTTACTATTTAATTAAAGACATACTGATGCAGAATCAAGGAAATTGCTATAAAAATGTTTGGATCCTATCAGGGACTTCGGATGGACCTGTAATAGCTAATAAGCTTCTTGAACTTAATTATTCAGTCTTTGCAAGTGTTTTAACTTATAAAGCAGGGCAAGCTTATATTGAAAATCCAAAGTTACATATCATTACAGGGAAATTAAATAATAAAGATCAAATAATTAATTTCATAAAAAAAAATAAAATCACATGCGTTGTCGATGCTACTCATCCGTTTGCGGTAATAATTTCTAAAAATCTTAATAATGCATGTCAAGAAATTAATACACCTCTTTTACTATTTGAGAGGAAATCTCTAATAAATAACACTAATAATTTTTTTTATATTGATCATTTAAAAGATATAAATAATGTTGATATAGAAAATAAGAATATTCTTCTTGCAATAGGATCAAGATTCCTTAACGATACAGCTAGTTATTATATGAATTGTAAAGCAAATGTATTTACAAGGGTACTTCCAACTTACGAGAGTATAACAAAAGCTTTTGGATCATGTATTAAAAATTCAAACATAGCGATACTTGAACCGAGTAAAAATAATAAAAGCATTTTAGAAAAAAAGCTTTGTGATTTTTGGGAGATAGATTATGTTCTATGCAGAGAATCTGGAAGTTATTCTCAGAAAAACTGGGAGAGTATAGTCTCTGGAAGTAAGATGAAGTTATTTTTGGTTAAAAGGCCGAAAGTTAAAAATGATTATTCTTACTCTTTTGATCAATATCACAATTTGATAAATCACATAATTAAAAAATATTGATGTTTAATTTATTATGGAAGTATTAGTTATCATCACAACTGAATCAAGTGAAGCAAATGCTTTGCGAATGGCTAAATTACTAATACAAAATAAACTTGCAGCTTGTGTTTCGATAAAGCAAATTTTTTCAATTTATAAGTGGGATGATGATATTGAAGAAAATAAAGAGTTTGAAATTACAATAAAAAGTAAACTAGAATTTAAAGATTATTTAATTGAATTCTTAAATAAAAATTCCACATATGATGTCCCTCAAATTATTTACAAAAAATACCATGCTGAGATGAAATATTATGATTGGTTGAATAAGACTATTTAATTAAATTTATTTTATTAACTCTTTAAGATTAATATCTGATCTAGATCCTAATTGCGTAATTATTTGTCCCGCACAAATTGAAGCTATCTCTCCGCATTTTTTTAAGGAATAATTGTTTATTAATCCATGGATAAATCCTCCCGCATAGATATCTCCCGCTCCTGTC
>JFMF01000137.1 GCA_000635535.1 Prochlorococcus sp. scB243_496M6
ATAAATCCTCCCGCGTAGATATCTCCCGCTCCTGTCGTATCAATAATCTTACCTTTCGTTATTGACTCAATTATTTCTACATTATTTTTGTTAACGATCAGAGAACCATTGCTTCCAAGAGTTACTATGACTAATTCACATAAGGAAGAAAGGTCTTCTTGGCAGCTTGCTAATTTATCATTTTTAAATAGACTTAAAACCTCGGATTCATTACAAAAAACAATATCTACATATTTATAAATTAATTCCAAGAAACTCTCACGATGTCTATCTACACAAAATGAATCAGACAAAGAAAGGATTATTTTTGTATTAGATTGTTTTGCAATTTGGGCGGCTTTAATAAAAGCTTTTTTAGCTAATTCGCTGTCCCATAAATATCCTTCTAAATATAAGTATTTACTTTCCTTAATTATAGTAAAGTCAATGTCTTTTGGCTCAAACTCTACAGATGCTCCAAGGTAAGTGCACATAGTTCTTTGTGCATCTGGTGTAACCAAAATGATTGAATGAGCTGTTGGAGCACCTTCAATAGTAGGTGGAGTATTAAATATAGTTTTACTTTTTTTTATATCCTCAGAAAAGAAATTCCCAAATTGATCATTTTTCACTCTTCCTATAAACTGCACATGATTGCCTAATTCTGCTAAAGAAACAACGGTATTTGCTGAGGACCCACCTGAAATTTGTTTGATCACTTTGCAATTTTCTAACAATCTCTGAGATTCATCAGAATTAATTAGATTCATTGATCCTTTATCCAGATTATTTATCTCAAGAAACTCATCTTCAATATTTACAATAATATCTACTATTGCGTTGCCAAGACCTATCAGATCAACTTTTTTATGTTCAAAATGTCTAAAGGATTCCTTCATTGAGTTTGGAACTAAATTACCTTAGCAGTGCTCTTTTAGGACCATGTATTGGGTCTTCAATTACTATAGTTTGATCTCTATTCGCCCCCAACGAGACAATGGCAATTGGTACCTCCATTAATTCAGCTAAAAATCTTAGATAATTCATAGCATTCTCTGGGAGATCAGATAGTTTTCTGCAATCTGCAGTTGAACATTGCCAACCTTTTAATTTTTTGAAGATTGGCTTACATTTTTTTAAGTCATCTGAATTTGTAGGAAAGTAGTCTATTTCCTCTCCATCGAGATCATATGCAATGCAAACTTGAATCTCATCTAATTCATCTAACACATCAAGTTTCGTAACGGCTAAACAATCAAGACCATTTACAGATACAGCATATTTACCAATAACTCCATCAAACCAACCACATCTTCTCCTTCTTCCAGTAGTGGTTCCAAATTCACTGCCTCTATCACAGAGTTGATCATTAATACTTCCTTGCAATTCAGTTGGGAATGGCCCTTCACCTACTCTTGTGGTATAAGCTTTTGCGACACCTATGACTCTATCAATTAAAGTTGGCCCCACTCCAGCTCCGATACATGCCCCTCCTGATATAGGGTTTGATGAGGTAACAAAAGGATAAGTCCCATGATCTAAGTCAAGTAGAGTCCCTTGAGCACCTTCGAAAAGAATATTCTTCTTGTTTCTTGAAGCTGCATGGATAGTCCTCGTACAGTCAACAACGTGCCTTGATAATCTTTCCCCATAGTCAAGATATTCTTCAACAATATCTTCTAATTTAAGTGGTTTAATGCCATAAATTTTTTCTAGTAGACCGTTTTTTTCTCTTAATGGAATTTCGATCACATCACTTAGCCTTTCCTTATTGAGCAAGTCTCTTATCCTAATGCCATTTCTTTGTGATTTATCCGCATAAGTTGGGCCAATCCCACGACCTGTTGTCCCTATTTTGTTCGAACCTCTATCAGCCTCCATCGCTTCATCTAATATTCGGTGGTAGGGCATTGTTACATGTGATGTTGATGAAATTTTTAATCCTGAGATATCAATTCCATTATCAATTAACATGTCAATTTCTTTAAGCAAGATTTTTGGATCTACTACAGTTCCCGAACCAATTAGACAAGAAGTATTTTTATAAAGTATCCCTGAGGGAATTAAATGTAATTTTAAGACTTTATCATCTACGACAATAGTATGACCTGCATTTACTCCCCCTTGATAGCGAACGACAACATCTGCCGAACGACTAAGTAAATCCGTTATTTTACCTTTTCCTTCGTCACCCCATTGGGCTCCGATTACAACAACATTGGCCAATTTTAGAAGAGCATTATTTTTGTGCGAATATATAATATATTCAAAAATCTAGGTTTACTTTTAAAAAGTAAATGAATTGTATCAACTTTCTCTTAGAACCATTTTTTCAGCAAGAGAAAATTCTTTGGTTAAACGCTCTTTAAGTTTATCTGGTAAAGGTCTGCTTGCAAAGTTTTTGTAATGACCTGCCATAGCATTTAATGCTGTTTGCATTGTGGTAAAAGATTGTGTTTTATTAACCATCCCTCTGTTTCTATACCTTGAAATATAGTCAGTTATGAGTGTAAGAGCCTCAATTCTTACTTCATCTTTATTTGGGGAATCTTTTGGAGTATCAACAGCTGTTTGTAATGTTTTAACAACTGAAATTGTATCCTTTGTATAGTCACCTGTCATAGCGGTTTTTGCAGCTATGGAAGGGGAACTAAATAGTGTAAAAGCAACAATTAAGGATATTGCAAAAGATATAGCTTTGGTAAGATTCTTAAAAAATAATTTTGATGTCCATTTCAGTAACATAACTTAGCTCCCAAAAAAAATAAGCTTCAAGACTTATTATTGTACATTATTTCAGATTCGGAAATAAATGTTTCTAACAATTTATCAGTACTAATTTTAAGCTTAGTATTATTTGTCCTGCATAAAAGTTCTACTTCTTTATTAATAGAATCTCTGCCAATAATTATCTGAAAAGGAATACCAATTAATTCCGCATCTTTAAATTTCACTCCAGCTCTATCGTTTCTATCATCAAGAAGGACATCAATTTTATTACTTAAAAAGTTGTTATAAATTAGCTCAGTAAGTTCACTTTGAACAGGATCTTTTAGGTTTGTTGGGATAATAATAACTTCAAAAGGAGAAATCTGGATAGGCCAACAAATTCCTTTTTGATCATGATTCTGTTCGATAGCCGCTTGAGCTATTCTTGTCACTCCTATTCCATAGCAACCCATCCATAAATTTTTTAACTGACCGTCCTTATCAGAGAACTTTGCATTTAATTTTTCACTATATTTCTGACCTAGTTGGAAAATATGTCCAATCTCGATACCTTTTTTTTCTTTAAGTTCTTCATCATCATAAATACTTATTTTATCTCCTTTTTTGGCATTCCTGATATCACCAATTAGATAGTCTTTCGAATCAAAAGAAAATTCTTGAAAAACTTTATGGAAATTTATTTTATTACCACCACTTATAAACTTTGAAAGGTCACTTGCAGAATGGTCAATTATTCTGGTCCATTTTTTTTCCCAATTAGAACTTGCTTTAATAGTTTTATTATCTAAATCTGGCCCCATAAAACCTAAGGGTAAATCAACTAGATTTTTTTCGATAGTATTTTTGTCTTCAATCTTTTTAAGATTAATAAGATTGAAATTATGAAGTTTATTGATTAAGTTAAAAAGCTTTACTTCATTGATGTGTTGATCGCCTCTTATGCAAGTAAGAATTGGGACCTCAAATTCACCTTCGAACTGTGCAAGGTATATCACTACTTTAATGATCTGAGTAGGGTCTAAATTATTCTTATTGCAAACTTCTAGGATTGTTTTTTGATGAGGCGTTTCCAACCACTCTGCAATATTATCTTTTAGTGGAATAGGTTGGGAGGCTAGAGAAACAGCTTTTTCAATATTTGCAGCATAAGAACCACTTTGAGTAAACAAAATGGAATCTTCCCCAGCATCAGCAGTGACCATAAATTCTTTAGATGAAGCACCGCCAATTGCTCCACTGTCAGCTTCAACCCCTACTGTCTGCAGTCCACAAGATTTAAAAATATTTTCATAGGCATTGCCCATCTTTTCATAGAAAGAAGCCAGATCTTTTTCTGAAGAATGAAAAGAATAACCATCCTTCATTATAAATTCTCTACTTCTCATCAATCCAAACCTTGGCCTTATTTCATCTCTAAATTTTGTCTGAATTTGATAAAAACACTGAGGTAATTGCTTATAGGAGTTGATGGTCTCTGATGCAATACTTGTAATTACCTCTTCGTGAGTTGGAGCTAAACCAAATTCTTTACCTTGTCTATCTTTGAGATTAAACATTATCCCTTCCCCTGCAGTATATCCTTCCCACCTTTCACTTTTTCTCCATAAATCTGCAGGATGAAGTT
This sequence comes from Prochlorococcus sp. scB243_496M6, assembly GCA_000635535.1. The sequence goes on from JFMF01000137.1 coordinate 4,334, forward strand.
GGGGTAATAGTAATTTCGTACAGCCAATACTATTAAGTTCTCTCTCGATTATCGCGGATATTTTTTCAATAACTCTAAGCATTATTGGCATGTAAGCATAAATACCGCTGTTAACTCTACGAATATAACCAGCCTTTAAAAGTAATTGATGTGAAATGATCTCAGCTTCAGAAGGTGTGTCACGAAGTGTCCCCAGAGGAAATGAGGTTGTCACGCGCATACAAAATATCCTTAATAATATTTAATTTTATCAATTAAGGTGAAAAAATAATTTAAA
>JFMF01000138.1 GCA_000635535.1 Prochlorococcus sp. scB243_496M6
AGGTGAAAAAATAATTTAAAGTGTCTTGAGTCCCTCAACGCGGCTAGTCTAAAAATATTGTTTCTGCTAACTTCTTCAGTAATGAAGTTCAAACTCTTTTAAAAGTTCATTATTACCAAAACATTTTCTTAAGTTTATGGAAAATATAGATTCCAATATTTCTAGCGAAGAGGAATTAATATGTATTGATGAAGTTCAAAAATTCCTAAACAGATCAAGAGCTTCTGTCTATAGGTATACAAATACTGATTTAAGAAATCTAAATCCTAGCTTTAATCCAAGAAAATTAAATCCCGAATTTAGAACTGATCAAAAAGATCCTTTAAAGTTTCATCCTAATGAAGTAGCGAGATTTGCAAAAGATATTTTAAGAATTAAGGAGGTTACTGTAGAGGTCTTTAATACGCCTTCCTCCGCTGCTCAAAATATACTGGTGCAAATATTAGAGGAACTAAAATCTATAAGGTCTTTGCTAGAAAAAAAGTAATTAAAAAGTTACTAATCAATGTTTTGATTTATTGACATTTTGAATGTAGGATAATGATGTTTAATTATCTCCTTAATCTTTACCAATTAAGAGTTCTTGAGTTACACGAAATCAAAGCAGTTTATTC
>JFMF01000139.1 GCA_000635535.1 Prochlorococcus sp. scB243_496M6
ACGAAATCAAAGCAGTTTATTCAAAGTAAATCAAGCGAAGAATCTTCTCATGGTTCTGCTCGAAGTAATTTTGAAAGAGATGATGATGACCCCTTAAGTATAAGGAGTTTATCTGTAACATCTTTAGGTATTATTTTTGCCTTTTTGACAATTTTTTTACCTTCAATAAGCATATTAATTGGAAGACCTCTATCTCAAGGAAACGAGATAATTCAGAATCAGGATTTTAAAAAAGATGGACCTTAGTTCAATACCTCCATCTCCAATGAAGGGAATAGTAAATATTGTTGTTGAAATACCTGCAGGGAGTAGGAATAAATATGAATATTGCTCTGATGCAGGAATTATGGCCTTAGACAGAGTATTGCATTCTTCAGTGAGGTATCCTTTTGATTATGGTTTTATCCCAAATACCCTCGCTGATGATGGTGCTCCTCTTGATGCAATGGTGATAATGGATGAGCCTACTTTTGCGGGTTGTTTAATAAAAGCTAGACCTATTGGAGTTTTGGATATGCATGATTGTGGTGCATATGATGGAAAACTTTTATGTGTGCCTATAGCTAATCCTAGGCAGGATAATATAGTGAGTATTAATCAAATTGCTCCTAATCAGCTTGAGGATGTAGCTGAATTTTTTAGAACAAGTAAAGGACTTGATGGAAGAACAGTTCAAATTGACGGTTGGAGGGATTTTGATGTTGTTGAAAATTTATTGAAAAGTTGTATACCCCTTAAAAAGAAAAACTTTAAAGTACTTAAGAAATCAAAAATTGGCAAATTAAATTGAAAAGAATAATTTTTTATAGTTATCTAAAGTGCTCTACTTGCAGAAAAGCTGAAAAGTGGCTTAAAAGCAAAGATTTTAAATTCCAATTAATTGATATTGTAAAAGAACCCCCACTTGTTAATTATTTAAATTTAGCTTTAAAACAATACTCTGATGATAAGAAAAGGATTTTTAATACAAGAGGTAA